>DOKP01000016.1:0-1744 GCA_003510795.1 Candidatus Moraniibacteriota bacterium
AAAAAATATGTGCGGAGGATGGTCAGTGAGGAGTTACATAATAAAAGCTAGACTGGATGCTGAAAAAATGATAGTATTTAGGGAAGGTTTTATTATGATTAAAATTTCTTTTGATAAAAATAGTCTGATTAAACAACTTAAAACCATGTACAGCGTGGTGGTTTTTGATCGTGGAAAAAAATATTATCAAAAAGGCATGGTGGGGAAATTAAAAATTTCCAATCACCGTACTAAGGAAAAAATCAAAATTACGGCGGATGTTTATGGCTCAGATACTTATAATACTGAAATGGTTTTTAATTTTCTTACAAACCGGTTTAGCAATTCGGAATGTGATTGTCCGTACGATTGGGGAAAATGCAAGCATAGCTTGGCGGTGGGATTGAAATTTATCGATATTTGGGAAGAAACTTGTCAAATAGACAACGAATTTAAAAATTTTGAGGAAATTAAAAAATTACTCATCAGCTTTGCTAAAATTTCTAAAAACAATGATGACGAAAAATATGAATATACTAGCGATGATCTGGCTTACGAAGATGATGAATATTGTGGCGAGGAAGACGCACTCGATATCACCGATAAAAATGATGCAATAGACTATCTGGACAAGCAAGAAAAGAAAAAAGAACGGCTCAAAAAACTTTTGCAAATGATCGGAATTAATGCGGAGGATTTATCGGCGGAAGCCTTGGGTGAATTGGAAAGCAAAGTGGATTCTAAGTCGAGAAATAAAGAAATTAAGAAAATCAAGAGTGTAAACTTGCCTGAGATAGAAAAAAAGAAAGGAATAGTAAATTTGACAAATAAATACCATATTCTTTTTAACACTGAATATACACCGAGATTGGAAATTGCGAGAAATGATAGCAGTATGTCTTATTGGAGAAATGAGCCGGAAAATATTTTAAAAGAAGAAAGAGCGCACTTAACCCTATCGCAAAGAGAATTATTGAAAAGTTTAAATGAAACTAACTTTTGGTACGGTTCAAATATTGAATGGGGCGACTTATTTGAATTGGCGAAAGATTCGGGTTTCGAAGTTTTCCTTAATAGTAAATTGCCTAAAAATAAGTTAACCTTTAATGAAAATCCTTCTAAAATAGAAGCAGAGATTTATCAAGAAGAAACAAGAAATCAAATTAATTATGGAGAGGTCATGGAGCAGAAGGATTTTTCTTTTAAACTAAACGGAGATTTTTATAAAAAAAAATCAATCTATTCTTTTTGTGGATCGGTTAATGTGGTGAGAATAATCGGAAATGAAGTTCAAATTCATCCAATCACAAAGAAACTTTCTAATATTGTAGCGCGTATTTTTGAGGCAGGGCGCAATTATCATGAAGGTTATTATCAATACCAGAGACAAGAAAATTTTGTTTGGACGGATGTTCTGAATGAGGAAGAAATTATTGAAATAAACGAAATAATGGAAGACGCGCGAAAGTATTTTGATTGCAAAACTGATTTATCGGAAACTTTTCAAGTTAAGAAGTTTAAAAAAATCGGCCCGGCTATTTTGGTGGATTATGACAGTGAAAAACATAATCTGTGTGTTCGCGCGGCGATTGATTACGGTTTTTCAAAAATTGATGTGGCTCATACGATGTATAAAAGCACGCGAGGTGGAATAGCTAGCTTCCAGAGGAAAGACTTCAAAAATCGGAGCAAATTTCATATAAAAATCAACGGGCAAGAAATTCATTATGCGGACGTTTCCCATAAAGAAGAAAAAAAATTATTT
>DOKP01000016.1:1804-2175 GCA_003510795.1 Candidatus Moraniibacteriota bacterium
ATAAAGAAGAAAAAAAATTATTTTCTAAGCTCCACCTAGATGAAAAATACGGTTTTACGAAAACCTTAAAGTGTGTGAGGGAAAATCCAAAAAAGATAATACACTATCATGAAAATCACTGGCCACAAATAAAAGAATTAAACTATCCAATTGAATTTTCGCGCGATAAATTTGAATTTTTCCAAGAGAATTTTAAGGCTGACTTTGACGTAGATATGAATGCCGCTCAGGATTGGCTGGCTTTTGATGTTGATTGCTATTTAGGGCGCGACCGAATAGCTCTGGCGGATTTAAAAAGTTATCTAAAAAATAAAGAAGAATTCATCCGCATGAATGACGGGCGAATGCTCAGAATTTCCAATTGGGAAGAA
>DOKP01000016.1:2233-2825 GCA_003510795.1 Candidatus Moraniibacteriota bacterium
TCAGAATTTCCAATTGGGAAGAACTGGAAAGATTTATTTTAATGCTTGAGAGTTTTTATCAAAGAGAAAACGGAAGCTTTGAAGGCCGAATTTATCACGCGCCGGAATTAGAAAATATTTTTGTAAATTCTGAGTATTATAGCGCAAAAGTAGCAGATGGCTTTAAAAAATTTATTTCCGAAGCACAAAATGGTCGGCCACTTAAAAAAGTAAACTTGCCGGTTAAAATAAATAAAACTTTGCGAGATTATCAAAAAGATGGAATTAGCTGGTTTCATTTTCTGAGAAAATACCGCTTTGCCGGAGTTTTGGCGGATGATATGGGACTAGGGAAAACCTTACAAGCTTTGACTCTTTTGGAAATGAATAAGGTTAAGGAAAAACCATCGGTAGTAATTTGCCCCAAGACATTGCTCTTCAACTGGGAAGATGAAGCGAGGAAATTTTTTCCAAACCTTAAAACTTTGATAATCGAAGGCGCTCCAAAGGAACGGGCAAAAAATATCGAGAAAATTAAAAATTATGATTTGATAATCACCTCTTATTCTACTATAAAAAAAGACGGCGCTATTTATGAAAATAAAAAAATAAA
>DOKP01000016.1:2938-3732 GCA_003510795.1 Candidatus Moraniibacteriota bacterium
AAAAATCATAAAACACAAAATGCCCAAGCGGTTAAAAAAATTGATGCCGATTATAAGTTGGCGCTGACGGGTACACCACTGGAAAATAGTGTCTCGGAAATTTGGTCGGTTTTTGATTTTTTGATGCCGGGGTTTCTCGGGAATTACAATAATTTCACAAAAAGATTTTTGACGCCCATCATGAAACACAATGATTTTAAGGCACTTACCGAGTTGCGTAAAAAAACCGAGTGTTTTATGCTTCGGCGCACAAAAAGCGAGGTGCTAAAAGAATTGCCTCCCAAAATCGAACAAATTTTAGTATCAGAGCTTACTGAAGCGCAAAATATTTTGTACCAAGAAATTTTAGCCAATGTTAAAACCGAGATTGAAAAGACCGTGTCGGAGAAAGGCTTTGCTAAATCGCAGATCCACATTTTGGCGGGACTCATGAAACTCCGCCAAGTGTGCAATCATCCGACGTTGCTTTTGAAAAATAAAGATTATACAAAATACGAATCAGCTAAATTGGAGAGTTTTAAGGAGTTAATTGGCGAAATCGTTTCTTCTAATAGAAAAGTGTTGGTTTTTAGCCAATTCACGCAAATGCTGGATATCCTGGCAAGCGTCCTGAATAAAGACAAAATCGAGTATCTTTATCTTTCAGGAAAAACTAAAAATAGAAAAGAGTTGGTGGAAGAATTTAACGGGAGTGATAAGAAAAAAGTATTTTTGATTAGTCTCAAGGCCGGTGGAACCGGATTGAATCTGACCTCGGCTGACAATGTGATAATTTTTGATCCATGGTGGAATCC
>DOKP01000016.1:3786-4054 GCA_003510795.1 Candidatus Moraniibacteriota bacterium
ATTTTTGATCCATGGTGGAATCCCAGTGTGGAAAATCAAGCCATCGATCGGACGCATCGCATTGGGCAGAAAAAATCAGTAAATGTCTACCGGTTAATTGCGAAAGGTACGCTTGAGGAAAAGATTTTAAAGTTGCAAGAAAAGAAAAAATTTCTGTTTGATAATTTGGTGGGAGAAAGCAAGGATTTATTTAAAAAATTAACTTGGGATGACGTGAAAGAATTGTTTAAATAGTCAACTCCATACAAAAGTAAAATATAAAAAAATT
>DOKP01000016.1:4111-4865 GCA_003510795.1 Candidatus Moraniibacteriota bacterium
AAAAGTAAAATATAAAAAAATTCCAGTCGATGGAAGAAGCGTGCAATGTATCCTTTCGGTATAATAAACGTTAAAAGTACTTTATTGTAACTAAAAATCGCTATAACGTGGTAACTCCTCACTAATCCCCATTCGTTTGACAAAGAGGCTTTTGAGTGTATACTGTAAAAATAGTACATTTATTGTGTTGAAATACGCATGGAGGTATATTTTCAATAGGGAGTAATAGTGTCAAAACATAACGCAAGAATTAAGGAGGGTTGCCATGTCAATACCAACACCAGAAGATGTTAAAAGAATGAGGGAAGAGGGAAAAAACAGGGAAAGGCTTTGAGCCAGGGCAAGAGCAGTAGTCTGTTTATCTGAAATATTGATTAGAATGAAGCTGGGTCAGGAGGATATTGTGCTTTCTTTTAACGCCGGTAGAGGAGGGGACTTTTACACAGAAGTGGTTGCCTATCTAAGGGAGCAACTAAATGATAAAGGGTGGAAAGTTGATTATGAATACATAGGATTAGGTCATGAAAATGCTAGGGTTGATATACAAATACGGCCCGATCATTAATTGATTATTCAAACCTTAAAAAAAATTTGTGAGGCATCGTGCAAAATATGAACGATGCCTTTTTTTATTCCAAAAATGTGTGTTATACTGCTGATGATTAAGCTATTTATGTTTTCGTAATTCATGTAATACGGTAGTTTAATATAAAAAAATTAAATGTTTGCGACTAGATTCCCGCTTTCGCGGGAA
>DOKP01000016.1:4932-5129 GCA_003510795.1 Candidatus Moraniibacteriota bacterium
CCGCTTTCGCGGGAATGACAATATATATGAAGGCTAATAAAGAAAAAAATATAACATTGGACATGGGTGGGGGCGGAGCCAAGTCGGCGGAGATTATAAAAGAGATTCGGAAAATCTTGGGGTCGACAGGGAAGTGGAAAAATACGGGGGATGATGGGGCGGTATATAATCTAGGTACAGACGCATTGCAATGCGTC
>DOKP01000016.1:5242-6494 GCA_003510795.1 Candidatus Moraniibacteriota bacterium
GTACAGGGGAGGGGGCTTTGAAGTTGGTTTTTACAACAGATGCTTTTATTGTGGATCCGATTTTTTTTGCGGGAGGGGACATCGGAAAAATTGCGATCGCTGGGACGATTAATGATTTGGCCGTGATGGGTGCGCGACCAATTGGGATTGGTCTGAGTATTGTTATGGAAGAGGGTTTCCCAATCGCGGATTTAAAAAAAATTATAACATCTATTGGAAAAGTTTCACGAGAAACCGGCGTGCCGATTGTCACGGGCGATACTAAAGTGACAGAAAAAGGCAAAATCGATAAAATTGAAATTACCACTTCAGGAGTAGGGTTGGCGCAAAATATAATTAGTAACGGTGGAGCAAAAGTGGGTGATTATATAATTACTTCAGGAGACTTGGGCGAGCATGCGGTGGCGCTTTTAGCGACGCGATTTAATTATAAAACTAAAATTAAGAGTGATTGCCAGCCATTTATAGTCGAGCTTAGTAAAGTAGGGAAATATCTGAATGCTTGCAAAGATCTGACACGCGGAGGACTGGCGGCTAATTTAAATGAAATCGCTGAAAAATCGAGAGTGAAGATAGTTTTAGACGAAAAATTATTGCCTTATAAAAAAGAAGTTGTGGCCGTAACAGAACTTTTGGGCTTAGATAAATTTTCCTTAGCTTCGGAGGGTCGTTTTATCGCAACTGTACCGGAAAAAAATATTAAAAAAGTTTTAACTATGCTTAAGAAATTTAATCCCGAGGCGAAAATTATCGGTCGAGTGGAGCGGGGCAGAGGATTATATGTAAAAACCGAATTGGGGGGACTAAGGATTGTCGAAGTGCCGAGAGGGAAGCTTATCCCTAGGATATGTTAGGAATTTAGGAATGTACGAATTTTAGAATATGTGAAGTTTAGAATTTGGGAATTTATGAGAGTTTTATTTTTTAAATTTATATGTTATTTTAGTAATGTAGAATTGGAGAATTTTTAAAAGATAAATTGATAGGAGGTACTGATATGATGATGACAGAATTTATTTTTATTTTTGTTATTTTTCCGATAACGGTAGCCTTTCTAAAATGCGTGCTGAAAGGCATATAATGCAAAAACTTTGTATGGCCCAGCGAGATTATAAATCTTTGCTGGGCTGAATTATTTAGGGGGAGTTGTTTTGTGGTTTATAAAAAATTTAAAATTGTGTATATAAAATAAAAAAGCTCTCATCGGGCACAGTATGCCAAATGAGAGCGGTTGCGACCCACAAGTGCGGGG
>DOKP01000016.1:6573-7363 GCA_003510795.1 Candidatus Moraniibacteriota bacterium
CTATTTTTTTTTGTGGGAAAATCCAGCCAAACCCGCCAGGCCGGTGCCGAAAAGCAGCAGAGTAGCCGGTTCGGGGACTGGAGCGGGGGGTTCGTTGGCGGTGAAATCGAATTTCCCCATTGCCTTAGAGACGTATAAATTGTCCTGTTCAGTTTCGAGAAAAAATGAAAAATATTTTCCAGCATCAAGAGTCAAAGAATCTCGAAAGCCGTATTTCTCGAAGATTCCATCAGTCCATCTCTTTCCTCCGAGCTGAACGATGGTTTCCATGGTGGAGTCGCGGTGGTTATCCCAATAATACCCCGTTGAAGAGGTCGTGACCACCAATCGGTCAAAATAACCTTCTCTGGGGTTCCAGGAATCCCACGTGCGGAGAACTACGGAGAAATCAAGTTCTCCACCAGTTTCGGCGTAGAAACCAGCCCCGTAGACTCCTATTGCCTGACCGTGCCGTCCATCGGTGTCTGTGCCCAAGTACACTTTCTGATTTCCTTCTGCAAAAGTGTATGTGAGCACCCCCTCTGCCGTGGGTGAGGTTGTCACCCAGTTGATAGGCGAGGCCAACGCCACACCCTGCAAAACTGTCGTTACGGCGATAAAAATCGCCAATAAGATTTTTTTCACTTCTCCCTCCCTTTTTTTTGTGCCGAATTTCGGCTTTAAACTAAAAATTACTCCTTGTGAGCACTATCGAGATTTTATCATAAAATGTTAATTTGTCAATACCTGTAAGGCTTTTTGTAAGGCTTTTTGTAATTTTTTTATGAATTTTTTATTTAAATAAAAAATA
>DOKP01000086.1:0-430 GCA_003510795.1 Candidatus Moraniibacteriota bacterium
TTTTATTTGCATGACGGAAACAGGCAAATCCATTGTGCTAAAACTTACGAAGAGCATAAATTAAACATTGAAAAATATTTGTAAAAAATAAGCTTACCCTATGAAATATGACGAAGTGATGTGAAACAATTTAGTTAAAAATGTAGAGATTTAATTGCGAAAATATCCAGAGGGGTATTCTTTATTTTTTAATCCCGAAAACTTATTGCTAGGGTACCATTATTTATGGGCATAACCCTATATTTGACAAAATATAAAATAAATATGATAATATAATTAAACAGCTTAGACTAACTTCTAAAAATAATACAAAAATAAAAAAAATATGAGTGAAGAATCCGAAAAAACTTCAGCAAGTGTTGTAAGGAAAAAAATATTAGTTGGCGTGATCTTTTTGATCGGTCTTATTTTTTTTAATTATCTTTTTTAT
>DOKP01000086.1:487-821 GCA_003510795.1 Candidatus Moraniibacteriota bacterium
TTTTTTTTAATTATCTTTTTTATCTAAGTAAAACATCTGCTGTGAAAAATCAAATTGAAACAGATAGGGAAAATGTAGTAACGCTTTTGAAATCAAAGAATTATAATGTCGAAAAGTTGCCTTATGCTGTTGTGGATATCAAGGATGTCGACGATATAAAAACCAATAAGGATTTTTTTGTGTCGGTCGAAGAAAATGACAGGGTTTATTATTTCGAAAACCAAGAAACGAATGAATATTTAACAGCGCTCTATCGTCCAGAAACTGGAATGTTAATTAACGTCAAAAAAGATTAAATCATTTCAAATATTAATAAAAAAATGAAAAACAAAAT
>DOKP01000086.1:879-1038 GCA_003510795.1 Candidatus Moraniibacteriota bacterium
AATAAAAAAATGAAAAACAAAATATTCAGTGCAAAGAACTACACAGGTAAATGGGTAGGTATGTTTTTCATCTGTTTGGGAATTCTGGCACTTTCTACAACGGGCGTTAGCGCAGCAGAAGAGGGAAATCAATCTATCTCAAGAGGTTTTTGGTGCTCT
>DOKP01000086.1:1097-6206 GCA_003510795.1 Candidatus Moraniibacteriota bacterium
TCTCAAGAGGTTTTTGGTGCTCTATTAGTTCCTGGTGGAGTGATAAATGTATTCGTCAAGAAATTGGACAGCGCGTTTCTTTTGATGTGCAGGCGAATGGAGAAATAGAAAAACGAGCGTTGGAGTTCATTCGGGGAGAAGGTGAAATTGTTGTCATGGATGGAAAAGATTTTCTAGGAGAAAATGGTCAGCAAGGACAAAGCGGTATAGATGGACAGCAGGGTCAGGCAGGAGGGGCTGGGTCAGCTGGCGTTGATGGTCAAAATGGATTAGCAGGCCAACAAGGACAAGTAGGAACAATTGGCACACAGGGTATTGGTGGCGAGCAAGGAATAACAGGTTTGATAGGTTTAGCTGGTCAGTCAGGAGATAACGGAGTAAAGGGACAAGCTGGAACTGCTGGGATAACTGGATCTGGCGGTGCGCAAGGTTCGATTGGGCAGGCAGGTACCCAGGGAACTCAAGGTGAACGCGGTTCGCAAGGTATCCAGGGTTCGCAAGGATCAGTTGGGTCTGATGGCAAAGATGGAGATGATGGAGAAGATGGTACAGATGGAGAAGACGGAGCGGATGCTAGTTCTATATTTGGATCTTCTATTGATTCGGCGGAAATTACTGACGAAACAATTGCATTTTCTGATTGGGCGTCGAATTCTTGCACTGATAATCAAATTCCAAAATATAATACGACTTCTGGCAGTTGGGAATGCGGAAATGATATGGGGGGAACAACAGTATATGTTGCTGGCAATGGTCTTAATCTTTCTGGAAATGAATTTTCCGTTTTACTAAATGGTTCAACTTTAGCGGTGAGCGCAAGTGGATTAAAAGTTAATGCTATTGGCTCAACTGAAATTACCGACGGATCTCTTGCCAATGCTGATATTTCAACAACTGCGGCAATTGCGTGGACGAAACTTAATAAAACTGGTGCCGTGTTGACGGATGTAGGAATACCTTCTTACGGTGGGAACTCAAATAAAACTTTAACAGTAAACAGTTCAGAAAATGGTGTTGAATGGATCAATACATTAAATTCAGCCTTAGCTGATGGGAAAATTTTTATTGGCAATGCTTCGGGAGTGGCTACAGGTATAACAATGTTTGGAGATGCTACGCTGTCTAATACCGGAGCCTTGGCCATTTCAGCTAACGCGGTAGCCTTGGGAAATGACACGGCTGGAAATTACATTGCAACAATTACAAACGGTGGCGGACTGACGGTTACCGGTAGTGGTAGTGAAACTGCTAATATAACTTTAGCTTTGGATATAGATGGACTTACTGGGATTTCAGCTGTTGCAAATGACGATTATCTTGCTTTATATGATACTTCTTCTTCAGGTATACGTAAAATTAGCCGAAACGATTTTCTCTTGGGAATTACTGGATCGCTTATTTATCAGGGAACATGGGATGCCTCTGGTGCCACTCCGGACACTTGTGCAATTGGAATCAAAGGTCACTATTATGTTGCTACTACTGTTGGAAGCGGTTACGCTGTTGGAGATTGGACGATATGTAATGGTACCTCTTGGGAAAAATTAACCAACTCAATAACAGTGGCGTCAGTTTTTGGAAGGACGGGTGCAGTAACTACTAATAGTGGTGATTATAATGCAAGTCAAATCACTAACACAGCGGGGGGAAATATTGTTGCCACAAATGTTCAGAATGCAATAAATGAACTTGATAGTGAAAAATTGGATTCATCGGATAGTATAACGGATTTGGACGTGCCGGCTTATCTGGGAAACACTGGAAAAATGTTGGTCGTCAATGGCACATCAGATGGATTAACTTGGTCTTCGGCGTTGACCACGACACTTGCTTCGGGAAGTATTTTTGTCGGAGACGGGACAAATGTAGCTACAGCCAGAGCTTTAAGTGGGGACGCGACATTGGGAAATACGGGTGTGGTAACTATTGCTGATAATGCAGTAGCGTTGGGCGCTGGAACGACTGGGAGCTATGTTAATGATGCGACCGCAAATGGAGGCCTGACTCTCAACGGAACAGAGGGAGCCACTCTTGGAATTTTACTTAATGGTACCACTTTGTCTTTGGGCGCACCTGGACTTTCGCTTAATCTGGCTAATGCCAACAGCTGGACAGCAGCTCAGACATTCACTCAGGCGCTGGTTGCGCCAACTGCGACGGATACAATTAACGGGCTCGTTATAAATTCTGGAGCTCTTTCGGCTATCACTGGATATGCCCAAACTTCCGGCAATTTCGTGCAGTCCGGAACGGGCACGTTTTCAACTGGAACGGGCGCGGTATCATTAAGTGGCAATACTGCTGTGGCAACGGGAAAAACTTTGACTTTGACCGATATGACCCAGGGTTCGCTTCTTTTTTCCGGAGCTTCAGGCGTCGTATCCGAAGATTTGGGAGTCCTGTACTGGAGTGCAACGAGTAATCGATTAGGAATCGGAACTAATGCACCAACCAATGCTTTGACTTTTGCTTCAGGAAGCACGATTGATTCTCTTGGGGCGCTTTCTATGACTACAGCCGCCAGTGGCGCGCTTTCATTGACTGCTAACGGTTCAGGAATCATTACTCTTAGTTCTGGCAGTGGTGCTATAAATATCGGCTCATCGGGAACTGGGGCGATAAATTTAGGTACGGGATCTTCCGCAAAAACTATAACAATTGGAAATGTCACTGGTGCAACAGCCCTTAATTTTAATACTGGTACTGGCGGGTCAACTTTTACTACCGCTAATGGAGCTTTTGCATTAAACACTGGAGCAGGCGCTATTAATCTTGGAACTGATGCAACGGCCAAAACTATCACTATTGGTAACACAACTGGCGCAACTGGATTAGTCTTCAATTCCGGTACAGGTAATATGAATTTCGACAGTGATACGCTCTATGTAGATGCGGTTAATGATCGCGTCGGCATCGGCACAAATAGTATTGCTTCGGGTAGTGCTCTTCAAGTAAGGGGCGGTAGTTTAAAAATGGATGATAATCAACCAATTGTACTTGGCACTGGTAGCGATTATGGAAGAATGTGGTATGCCATAGCAAATACAGACTTTTTATTAAGAAACGGCGGTTCAGGAGGCGTATATCTGAATGATCCAGGTGCTACGTCTTGGACATCAGCTTCAGATTCTAGATTGAAAAAAGATGTTGTTTCTTTGGATTCTTCAATATTAGAAAAGATTTTAAACCTCAATCCTGTGTCTTTCTATTGGAAGTCTGGAGAAGATAAAAAACGACAAATCGGTTTTATTGCTCAAGAAGTTGAAACGGCAGGACTTGGCGATGTAGTCGTGACTCCAAAAAATCCCGATAACTGCATTCCTGGATCAGAAACGGCCAATGATTGTTATGGAATTAGTTATGACAAGTTTGCTCCGTATTTAGTCAAAGCGATTCAAGAACAACAGTCGCAAATTCTGGATAATGTGGACCAAATCACCACGTTGGATCTGCGCACCAAAAATATTGTTTCTTCCGAAGACGGCAAAACGGTTTTCAAAGGCATAATAGTGGCAGATTCGATCAAAGCTAACCGAATTGAAGGATTGGAATTCGTGACGACGCAGTTAAGTGATGCTGATGCGCAACTGGTAAAATTTGGAGAAACTATCGCTAATTTAACAAATGAGATAGCAAATCTCGATTCGCAAATGGCTGACCTGTCTTCATCTTTCAAAGTGAAAAATTTGGAAGTGTTGAGCTTGGCAAAACTCAAAGAATTGTCCGTGAGCGGCGCGGTATTGTTTAAGGGAGACGTGGAGTTTCAGGGTCTCGCGTCATTCAAGAAAGACGTCGAATTTTCCGGAAAGGTTATGTTTGATGAAGACAGCGCCGGGTATGCTATAATTAAATCAGGCGAAACGAAAGTTGAAGTGAGATTTGAAAAAGAATATGTTGTTACGCCGATTATCACAACTACTCTTAGAACTGGTATCAATTTGGATTGGTATCGCGTAACTGATGAATCGACGAGAGGTTTTGTCATTGAAATTGATCCGGAGAAAGACAAGGATATTAAATTTGCTTGGACGGCGGTGGCGGTAAGAGACGTCAAAACGACGGAAAGTGATAACGGGTTAGCAGAGGAAGAAAACAGTCAAACTCCTTCAGAGACTGCATTGGAAACACCTGCAATAACCCCGGAAATTATCTCGGAGTCGGAGACAATCGTCGAAGAAACTCCTATTATTATTTCCGATGAAGAATCAGTCAGTGAACAATTGGAGGCGCCGGCAACTGAGCCGGTTGAGGAAGAAAGTTAATCTAGACTATAAAATTTAAAAATAATTTTTAATTTATAAAAGTATTATGGCAAGAATTAAATCAGAAACGGCTTCTGAGGTGGTAACGAATATCACGGCACCAAAAAATAAAAGGAAATACATCTTTAAAATATTAATTTTTTTGATTATTGCGGGTCTCGCTGGAACATCAGCTTATTATTTTAAACAATATAAAAAAATCAAAGATAACCCCCAGGTTGTTTCTCAGGAAGAAACTCAGTTTGTCATTTCTGAATTGGGAAAATTAATGGAATTGCCCGAGGGGACTCCATCATTAGCTACTGTTCAAGATAAAGAAAAATTAAAGGATCAAGATTTTTTTCGTAAAGCGGAAAATGGAGATAAGGTCTTGATTTATGCTGAGGCTAGACAAGCTATCCTATTCCGACTTTCAAATAAAAAAATTATTGAAGTGGCCCCATTACTTAGTCAGGAAAGTGAAGGTGTTAGCGGTGAAAATTTAACTTCTGAGAATCAAAATACCACAGAAAAATCTCAAGAAAATAATTCTTCTTCTGATGAAAGTAAAGATTTGTTGGATGGAGATGAGGATTCTTCTAAGTAAAGTCAAATATTAACTGAACAGGAATAAAGAGAACAATTTTAGAAACATATTTTTTGCTGATGTGGGCATTTTTTTTGATTTTTTTAAAATTAGGACAAAAAATAGACAGTCATTCATTATTCTAAATAATTCTTAGCACTAATAAAAAAATAGTGCTTTTCATGTTATACTGAGCTCAGGTTGTGGTTTATAATTTTAACCCAGTTAAATAGTGCAGAATACTGCAATTTAAAGGTTTACCCCGTTAAATTATAGTAATCT
>DOKP01000087.1:0-254 GCA_003510795.1 Candidatus Moraniibacteriota bacterium
ATGTTTCCTTATCCCTCGGGAGCAGGGCTTCATGTGGGGCACGTAGAAAATTATACTGCCACTGATATTTATTCCAGATTTAAGAGAATGAATGGTTTTAACGTGCTTCATCCGATCGGATGGGATGCTTTTGGACTTCCAGCGGAAAATTTTGCTATCAAGCAAGGAGTGCACCCAGATAAATCAACGCATGATAATATCAAAAATTTTATTAAACAAATAAAAAATATTGGAATTTCTTATGATTGGTCTCG
>DOKP01000087.1:395-5438 GCA_003510795.1 Candidatus Moraniibacteriota bacterium
TATAAAAATGGTTTGGCTTATAAAAAGAAAGCCAAAGCCAATTGGTGCGAATCCTGTAAAACAGTGGTAGCCAACGAACAAGTGGTGGATGGAAAATGTGAGAGATGTGGCGGAGAAATTATTCAAAAAGATTTAGACCAATGGTTTTTTAAAATTACTGATTTTATTGAAGACTTTAATGGGGAGGATGGGAAAGAATTTAAAGGGCTTATTAACGGTTTGGATAAAATTGATTGGCCAAATTCGACTAAAATTGCGCAGAAAAATTGGATTGGTAAGAGTGAAGGAACGACCGTTTCATTTGAAGTTAAAGTTTCAAATGAAAACGGAATTTCTAATAACCTAAAACCCAAAACCTACAACTTACAACCTAGTATAGAAGTTTTTACTACTCGAGTAGATACGATTTTTGGTTGTACTTATGTGGTTTTGGCGCCAGAGAGTAAATTAGTTCAGGATTTAAAAAATAGAGCTTCTAATTTAGAGGAGATAGAAAAATATATTTTAGAAACCAAAAAGAAAACAGATTTAGAAAGAATGGAAAATAAAGAAAAAACAGGAATAGAAATGGTGGGCATTAAAGCGATTAATCCTTTTAATAACGAAGAAGTACCAGTTTATATCGCAGATTATGTAATTGCTACTTATGGTACGGGAGCAGTAATGGCTGTGCCAGCTCACGACGAGCGGGATTTTGAATTTGCTAAAAAATATAATTTGCCAATAAAAAAAGTAATTGAACCTTGCTTTGATCAATTAACTGAGCCTGGAAAAATAAAAGAAAATGAACCATTTATCGAAAGAGATGCAGTTACTGCAATAGTAAAACATTGGGAAAAAGATGAATATATAATACTTAAATGGAAAAAAGTTGCTTGGCATACTTTTATAACAGGTGGGCCAGAAGGAGAACAGTCTCCAGAAGAAGGAGCTCGGATGGAAATTCTTGAAGAAACAGGATATAAAAATTTAAAATTGGCTAAAGAATTGCCAATGGTACACAGTAGATTTTATCATGTTCCAAAAAAAGTAAATCGATTTGCGCATTTTAGTGTTTTTTATTTTCAATTAGAAAATGGAGAGAAACAGGATATTTCTAAAGATGATCAGAATAATCATGATGTATTGTGGATTTCTGGTGATAAAATAGAAAAAATTTTAACAGCCGATTCACATAAATACATATGGAAAATTTTGAATGGATCAGAAGAAATATATATAAATGATGGCGTTTTGAGTAATTCTGGTGAGTATAATCACTTAACTTCCAAAGAAGCGCGGGAAAAAATGACTGCGTGGTTTGAGGAAAACAAATTAGGAGAGCGAAAAATAAATTATCGTTTAAGAGATTGGTTGGTGAGTCGTCAGAGATATTGGGGAGCTCCTATTCCAATTATTTATTGTGATAATTGTGGTGAGGTGCCAGTGCCGGAAAAAAATTTGCCTGTTGTTCTTCCGACAGATGTGGATTTTAAGCCGACTGGCGAATCACCACTAGCGATTTCAAAATCTTTTCATGATGTAGCTTGTCCAGTCTGTGGAGAAAGAGCCAGAAGAGAATCTGATACAATGGATACTTTTGTGTGTTCGAGTTGGTATTACTTGCGCTTTGCTGATCCAAAAAATAACCAAGAATTTGCTGCCAAAGAAAATTTAGAAAAATGGCTACCTGTAGATCTTTATATGGGTGGAGCGGAGCATACGGTGCTTCATCTTTTATATGCGAGATTTTTTACAAAGGCCTTAGCGAAATATGGCTATGTCAAATTTGATGAACCGTTTTTAAAATTGCGTCACCAAGGAATGATTATGGCCGAAGACGGGAGAAAGATGAGTAAATCACTAGGTAACGTGGTTAATCCTGACGATGTGGTGGAAGGATTTGGAGCCGATGCCCTTCGAATTTATGAAATGTTTATGGGACCGATTGATGAGATGAAAGCTTGGAGCATGCAAAACGTAAATGGTCCGAAAAATTTCTTGGATAAGGTTTGGAAATATTTAGAATGGGAAGAGCGGTTTAGAGATAACGAGCCTGGCGGAAGCTTTGAAAAATGGATAAAAGGAGAAACCGGAGAAACATCAAAAAAAATGGAAAGTAGTCTGCATAAAACTATTAAAAAAGTTACTGAAGATATTGAAGATTTTAAATTTAATACAGCTATTAGTTCACTCATGATTTTTTTGGGAAAAATATATGAAGTTAAGAAGAATCAATTTGCACCAAATGATGCCACCACAGATTTAGTAGTTTCAGACGGTATACATGTTGATGATTTTAAAAAATTTTTGATCCTCCTTTCTCCTTTTGCTCCACATATGGCGGAAGAAATTTGGTCAAATTTAGGACACGAAAAATCAATCTTTTTAGAAAAATGGCCGGAGTTTGATGAGGCGATGACTAAAGATGAAGAAATAAATTTAGTGGTTCAGATTAATGGAAAAATGCGTGACATAATAAAAGTCAGTGCGGATATTTCCGAAGAGGAAGCAAAAAAGATTGCTTTGGAAAGTGAGAAAGTCAAAGTGTATATAGAGGGGAAAGAAATTAGAAAAATAATTTATATACGTGGTCGTTTAGTGAGTATAGTCATATAAGCATTTTAGCATATTAACTTATTAACATTTTAGCAATAAAATGGACAATGATTTCTCAAAAAATTTAAAAATAAAAATGAATAAATATGTTCATTCTGTTTATGGAATAACAAAAAATTTTCCGAAAGAAGAAATGTATGGAACAACTTCTCAATTAAGAAGATCAGCTCTTTCTGTAATTTTGAATTATATAGAAGGATTTGCTCGTCAGAAAAAAGCAGTAAAAAGAAATTTCTGGGAAATATCATATGGATCTCTCAAAGAATCAAAATATCTTCTGCATTTTACTTTAACGGAGGGATATTATGATAAAAAAGAGTATGATGAAATCTTAAAACTAGCAGATGAAATAGGGGCGATGCTATGGAAATCAATAGAATCAATAAAAGAATGTTAATATGTTAATAAGTTAAAATGCTAATATGTTAAATGTAGTCACTATAGGTGGAGGAACAGGTAGCTTTACATTGCTTAGCGGGCTTAAAAAATATCCCATAAATATTTCGGCGATTGTTTCCATGGCGGATGATGGTGGTTCGACAGGAAGACTGAGAGATGAACTGGGAGTGCTGCCACCAGGAGATATTCGCCAATGTTTAGTGGCGCTTTCTAATTCTTCTGATACCCTAAGGGAATTGATGAACTATCGCTTTGAAAATGGGGGCCTCAAGGGACATAACTTTGGGAATATCCTGCTTTCGGCTTTGGAAAAAATTCAAGGGAGTTTTTCTTTGGGAGTCAAAGAAGCTACCCATATTTTAGGAGTTCAAGGGCAAGTGATTCCAGTCTCGGAAGATGAAATGAATCTTTATATCAAATTAAAAAATGATAAAATTTTAGTAGGAGAAAAACAATTAGATCACAATAATGATGTGCGAAAATATGGGATTAAAAAAGTGTATCTCAAGCCCAGCGCGCAGGCCGATAGGGAAGCCTTGTCGGCGATAAAAAAAGCAGACATAATTATTATCGGTCCGGGAGATCACCATGGTTCAATTATCCCTAATTTGTTAGTCAGTGGAATCAGTGAGGCGATTAGGAAATCTAAAGCCAAAGTTATTTATAATTGCAATTTGACCAATAAGAAGGGGCAGACTGAAAATTTCGATGTAGATAAATATGCCCAATAAATAAATGGTTATTTGGGAGGTGATAGAATAAATTTTGTGATTTTTCCTTCAGCCAATCCCGTAAAAAGTTTGCAAGAAAAATACGAGAAAAGAGAAGGAAAAAATTCAATTGTTAAATTAAATAAAAAAGAGAATGGTTTTTTGAGAAATTATAAGATAGTGATGGCGGATGTTTTGAATAAAAATATTATCAAAAAAAATAAAGAAGATAAAATTGCCGACACACGCTCTTTTATCCGCCATGATAGCGATAAATTAGCTAATGTAATTTTGGCTATTTCTGAATTGGATAGTGAGAATTTGATAAAAGAAATTGTTTAGCTATTACAGAATGTCATTGCGAGTAAATATTGTACTCAATATTTGCGTGGCAATCTCTGGAGATGTTTTATTGCTAAAATTAAGATTTTTTATTATTTTACACCTGTGATTCGTAGCAGATAAATTTTTCGAAGAAAACTCATCAACGGTTTAAAAATAATAAAAAATCTTAATTTAACAGATCTATATAAAATTGCGCTGGATTGTTTATATGTAAAAAAATAAAAACACCCCATCAGCGCAAGCAACGGATAATACGCGTTGTTTTTTGCTGAGGGGGTGGGTTCTGCAGACGTGGCCTAGAGGAATGGCCGCATTGTTTGTTCTTGTCTAGGATAGATACATCCCGTTTTTTTTACAAGAGAGGAATGCTCCACTGGCCTTTCTTTAATATAGTATCCATCGGCCGCGAGCCCCTCCAGCTCATTGCGCATAGCTTTTCCATATATAGTTGCACTCGCGGCTATTGTAGTGATTAATAATATTACCGCGATAGCCATGCCTTTGAATGTAAATATTTTTTTCATACTATAAATCTCCCAAAAAGTAGAATTTTAATTATGAAACAAAATAAATAATTTACCATCCCAAATTAACTAAAAAGATGCTATAATAGGCTTGTTAGTTAAGTAGGGATGATAAATGAATTTTAAAGTACTACATTATAATATAGCATAAATATGGAAATAAGTCAAGGAATTCTCTAGTAACTCCTCACTGACCCCTATGGTAAAAGTGGGTCTGTCTTTGCGAGGAAGGTACTCCTGACGTGGCAATCCAGGAATATACTTAATCAAGAGTTCTATTTTTCTGGACTCCTGCCCGCCAGTGCCAGNNAAATATGGAAATAAGTCAAGGAAATCTCTACGAAGTCCGAACTAATACGAAATTACGAATAACCACTGCAAACTACAAATTTAATACAAATATACAAATAGGAACGTACATGAATTTGTTAGTTGTTAAATTATTACAAAATAGTGGATCGAACTTG
>DOKP01000087.1:5532-5791 GCA_003510795.1 Candidatus Moraniibacteriota bacterium
TACTAGATTTGTAGATTTGCGGTTAACTCATTAAAAATTTAGCAATATAGCCATGAAACAATTTAACAATATAGATAATATAAAGGTGGCTTTAGTCCATGATTTTCTTGATACTTATGGAGGAGCTGAAAAAGTTTTGGCGGTAATTGCGGAAATATTCCCCAAGGCGCCGATTTACACTTTGCTTTATGATGAGAAAAAAATGCGCGGTAAATTTGAAAACAGAGAAATCCACACTTCTTTTTTACAAAAATTTCCC
>DOKP01000087.1:5853-6066 GCA_003510795.1 Candidatus Moraniibacteriota bacterium
CTTCTTTTTTACAAAAATTTCCCCAGTGGCTGAAAAACAGAAGAAGATATTTATTACCCCTTATGCCAACCGCTCCAGAAACTTTTGATCTGCGCGATTTTGATTTGGTAATCTCATCTTCGGGTGCTTGGAGCAAGGGAATTGTTACGCGCTTAAATACTAAGCATATCTGCTATATGCACTCGCCGATGCGTTTTGTCTGGGATTATAATG
>DOKP01000032.1:0-217 GCA_003510795.1 Candidatus Moraniibacteriota bacterium
TGACGGAAGAATTGTCGACGTCGAAACATTTAAATTCTATTCAAGTTCTTTTTTTCTTCTTTGTTCTGCAAATCTTTTTGGACTAATAACTTTTTTGCCTGTTTTTGATTCAATTTCCTTGCGAGCATTTCCTGCCACCGTTCCGCCCACATCCGTAAAACGCATCTTGCCATCTTTGGCGATCATTTTCAAACCGTGACATTTTGTCACGGTTTCA
>DOKP01000032.1:275-491 GCA_003510795.1 Candidatus Moraniibacteriota bacterium
CGTGACATTTTGTCACGGTTTCATTTCCGCCCTCCTTTAGTAGTCTTTCCTTTAACTTTCTCCAATAAGCTAATGGGTCAACACTTCCAGTCAAAACAGAAACCACATCCGCAATGGAGAAAAACCACAATTCTCTATCTTCATCCCAATGACTGCGGATTTTACCTCCTTCAAAGATTAATAATTTATTTTTCATATTTTTAGATTATTATTGAA
>DOKP01000032.1:557-6242 GCA_003510795.1 Candidatus Moraniibacteriota bacterium
TAGATTATTATTGAATTATTTTTTGATAAAATGTTTTAATGTTTTTTTCAAGGCTAAGCTTTAAAGGCCCCCAAAGCTTAGCTTTAAAAAGCATCTCATTCGCACCAACTCGTCCCATCCATCGCAAGCCCTAAAGAATACCGGAGAATTAAAAGTGCATCAGTGGAATTGGAAGTGCCACTGCAATCCACGTCTCCGGTCGTCGCCCCAACTTGCCACGCTGTGCCATCCATCGAAAGTCCAAGGGAATTGCGCAGTGTCAGAAGAGCGTCGGTGGTGTTAGTGACAGAGGAATTGTCGACGTCAGAGCGGATTATGCCTGGTGTTTCTTCAATAATATAATTTGCTGGCAACCGTCCATCTACCGTACAAGTACCTCCACATTCAATCTCACTTCCAGACATAGGTGAATAAACAATTACATCGTCAATGGCAAATTTTTGAGTGTCTGACATTCCTGACGGTGGATTGAAAGTTGGAATATAAGTATAAGTCTGACCAATCCCCGCCTGATTATTTGTCACTATATCGATATTTTCAATAGGAATTTGAGATTGAGTCCACTTAGTGACTGTCCCGTCCCAAATCCATTCACTTGGTATATCCATCAAAAGATCTTCCAACGTTAATCCTGCATCTGCAATTGTATTTGTCCACTCCGTTACTCCATTATTGTTTAGCATAAGAGTGATATTGTTATCTGCTTTTGCGATAGAAAAAGTTGGCGAAACTGATCCGGAACCTGTTCTGATTAAGCGCCCCGCTTGAGTTGCATAAATTAAATTATACATATTATCTGGCAAGGCCAAAAGATTAAATTTAGTTATTTCTTCTTTACGAAGAGCTAGCCCGGTTTTTTGGACAATAGGATTGGTGCCATTATTGACATAAATTTTTACAAATCCATCTTCCTGGCCTACGGTATTCATCTTGACATGCACCTCCCAAGTAACCCATTCTCCGCTTCCCTGGTAATCATACCCGTCTGCATTATGCGCGCCCCAAGGGAAACTGCCTGGAACATCATCTACTCTTTCTGCAAAATACTCACTCCAATTGAGTACGCTGTTTCCATCAAAATAAGTTGTTAAGTCAGATAGTGATCCTGCTCTGCCTTCCGGATTATAAGTTAATTTACTCAGAGTGACGCGATCGGTAGATACCGCATAATTGAAAATGACATAAGATTGCTTCCCTCCCAGATTGGATGAATTTAAATTAAACTCGGATTGCGAAACAGAGCTACCGCTCACATGCGAACTAATCGGAGTTCCTCCGAAACCGCGAGTTGAAATATGAAATGTTCTAGTTGTATTATCCTTGGATGAATATCTTAAAAGCTCATCCCCCAGCCAAAGTGTTCCAGAAGATGTAACCGCATCTATTGGCTCATTCACAACAACTGCCATAGTTGCATCAAAGACATCTCCGTTTAAAGTAAAATAAGAGACCATGCTCATATATGGACCCCACGGCTGAACATTTAAAGGATTGTTCCAATCTGGCCTAGAAGAAGGCGTTTGATACATATTAGTGGGATCAAACTCAGCTGAGGAAATTTGAGGATTATCTACATTGGCCTCTAATCGAAACATCTTATGCAAAAAAGAACCATACATTGTTCGGACTTTAAAACCAGGCTCAAACCATTGCGAAAAACGTACTATAATATCGTCATACCCCTCATCCCCAAGCCACTTCACCAATCGTCCACCTTCCCAATTGTTGCGTGTTTCGTATTCGGCTAATACCGATTTTCCATTTCCTCCTTTTGGCAGAACTGTATTTATCTGAAAGTTATAACTAGGAATAATAGAAAGCCGTTTACTGGAACTGTATGAAGACCAGTTAAGCGGTGCTCCGAGCACAGCTTCGCTTGCAGGTCCAGAAAATCCGACATCCCCAGCTCCTCCATAACCCTCATTACTATGCCAATCAGGAGTATTATCAAAATTATCTTCAAAAATAATTTCTGCTTGAGCTACAGTTATTAATGAAAAATTAAAAACAGTTATTAACAGTACTGCAATAATTGGATAAAAACTTTTTTTGTTTTTCTTTTTTTTCATGTATTTATCAAAACATTTTTAGCTCTCGCACCAGCTCGTCCCATCCATCGAAAGACCCAGAGAATACCGAAGAATCAAAAGTGCATCCGTCGAATTGGAAGTTAAGTCGCAATTAACATCGCCTGTCGTCGCTCCCGATTGCCAAGCTGTGCCGTTCATGGAAAGGCCGAGAGAATTTCGCAAAGTTAAAAGAGCATCAGTGGTGTTAGTGACGGAAGAATTTCTGAGAATAAAAAACATTTACCTTAGTCACTCAGTAGCCATTTCCAAGCTGGAACTATTTTAATTTTTTTACCCCCGTCTGCAAACGCTGTAGCACTGCGGGCAGGACCTATTCTCCTTTCCTCTTCTTGGCTCTCGGTTATAATTAATCCGCTTTTCAAATTGAATTTTTCCATCGCTTCCAAGAGTCCAACGATTTCTCGTTGCTCTGTTTTTGGATCAGCCAAACTCTGTGAGACTTGAATCGCTTCTGCTATTTTTAAACCCTTTCTGATTACAAAATCACATTCTTTTTTATCCCTGTAATAATAAATATCAGCACCTCTTCTTTTAAACTCTAAAAAAATCATGTTTTCTAGCATATCCCCATTATCTTTGGAAAAAGAAAACGCGACGGCATTTCGCAAGCCATTGTCAATCACATATATTTTCTTATTGGAAACATATTGTTTCTTTAAAGAAAAGTCATATTTAAAAAGCTCGAAAGCCAAATAACTCTCACCAATAAATTCAATATAATTCTTCACTGTTGTAGCGCTCTTGATGGCGAGAAATTTTCTCAAAGAATTATAACTTATCTCACTGGTAAAATTAGTAAACAAATAGTTAACTAGCATTTTAAAGTTTTTGGTTTCGCGTATCTTAAAGCGAGACAATAAATCGCGATAAACGATGTCTTCAAAAATTTGCTTATTTATTTCATTATCTCCAGTCTTAACAAATTCAGGAAATCCGCCACCAATCATATATTGATCAAAATATCTCAGCATCTTCACTTCTTTTTTCGTTCCTCCTTGCTGCTTGGCCTCAATATTATGAAAAGCCAAAAATTCTTTAAATGAAAAAGGATATAGTTCTATTTTCAAATACCTGCCAGTCAGATGCGTTGCCAGCTCGCCGGAAAGAAGTTTGGCATTTGACCCTGTAATGAAAATCTTATAACCCTCCTCAAAAATTCTGCGCACAAAGCGTTCCCATTTTGGCACATTTTGAATTTCATCCAATAGAATTACTTTTGCATTTGAGTGCTTTTGAAAAGCTACCATCAAATTTTGAAAATCCGCCACGGCAAAATCGACTAATCGCTCGTCGTCAAAATTGAGATAATAGAAAGATTTGAAATACTCGGAAAATTGCTTAAGCAGAACTGATTTGCCGGAGCGGCGAATGCCGGAAATAACGGTGATTTGTTTTGTTTTCAGATATTTTTCAAAATCAATATCGCGCAATGTTCCAAGCTTCTTTCCCTTGAATGTCTCAGCTTGATCTATAATGATATTTTCTAAATAGTTTAAATCTAACATAAAATTATCAACTTTACTAATGTTATTATTTTAATATTATCAACATTACTAATATACATTATTCATATGATATTGTCAACACGTTTTCATACTTATTTAAATGTTTTTTATTCTAATGTTCTACTATTGCTTTGCTTCAATGCTAATATGTTAAAATGATAACATGCTAACATGTCCTACTCGCACCAACTCGTCTCCTCCATTTCCAGTCCCAAAGAATATCTTAATATTAACAAAGCATCAGTCGAATTAGAAGTCCCGCTGCAATCCACGTCGCCGGTTGTAGAAGAAAATTGCCAAGCGGTGCCATCCATGGAAAGACCGAGAGAGTTGCGCAAAGTCAAAAGAGCGTCGGTAGTGTTGGTGACGGAAGAATTGTCGACGTCTGATCTATAAAAATTCGAAGCATTCACTATAAACACATCATGTCTGGCGCTAGCGTTAGCTCCATTCCAATTAGAATAAAAAATTACATATTTTCCGTCAGGAGATGCATATGTCGGAATCTCATCCCATGAACTATCATAAAAATTGCTCCATGCATGAGCTAGACGCAATACTTGGTTACCATTAATAGATGCGTCTTGCACGGTTATTCGTACTATCTCATCATGATATGCAACCCACGGAGTTGGATGCCCTGCTGCTCTAAAAAACCCACCATAAACGTAGCTTGGAGACGATAATGCTGGGTGCACTGAACCCGTCGTATTTGTCGGACCTATAAAAATATTTTTAGGGCTTCCACCGCTCCAAGGTAATTCACCTGGAAAATCAGAAGAGAGATCTCTAACCACTAATTGATATGTGGAATGTTGAGAATCTTCATTAACAATTAAATTGCCATTAGAACTTGTTTTTCCAGCCATAAAGTCAGGCGAATATTGGTCGTAGGCATACTCTGTTGTTAACTGATAATTATAAATCCATTTTATATGGTCGCCGTCAACTTGATGCCCTTTAATTTCAACATAGCCACCGCTGTCAACAATCTCACTCTCGTCAAATCCCGGCCCGCCATTATATCCAATCCAGGAACTGCAATCTTTTGAGTATGTAGTGCCTGTTGACTCGACATACACTTTTACAACACTTGCGTTTGTCCAATAATTGAACTTATCGCAGTCGCCTGAAACTGTAAGTTGCATTATCCCTGCAGGATCAGTTACTACAATCTCTGAGGATCCAGCAGCCAAGCCATCGTGGGCAGCTTCAGTATCTATATTCCATCGCTTTATAGCGTTTGGCGTTACAGTTGAGTCAACGGCGTATAAAAGATATTTATTATCACTATCAGGCAATACTGGATTCGTAGACCATTTTATCCCCCTATTGTAATTAACTTGAGGGGCGGATGTCCCAATCCTGCCAACACGCGTCACCGTAAAATCCATATTGTTAATTGCATACAAAGTAGTTCCAGCACCACTGCCATGAGATAATCTGTCCTCCCAAACAACAAACATATCCCTGTTATATTCCATGGATTATGAAAATGCTGCACAGGAGCAATATTTTGATTTTCGGCGTCTGATTCTCTAATAGCGTTTGACCCAACCGGACCAGTCACCCGCAATAGCGTTGTTCCAAAGATTGGATCGATCGCCTTATGGTCAGTTCCAAAAGTTGGCGGAGACGCCGGTCTGGGATAAATATTGGAGTCAACAATTCCTGCGCTAACAAAACTCGGCAACATAAAAAATATGGTGGCAATAAAAAATAGTTTTAAAATTTGTTTTATTATTTTTTTCATTTGTCTTTTATTTTCAAGAGCTAAACCTCAAAAAACCCCGAGACTTAGCCTTGAGATTAGACCCCTTTCATCCTATTATAAACTTCCTTGGGAATAAATTTCCCATCTTCAAGTCTAACTAATCCATTTTCTTCCATTATCTTTCTCTCTACATCTCTTGATTCCAATTTATTTTTTTCTATTATTTGAGATTTATTTTTTGCAGAAAGAGTATTTTCATCTTTCATTTTTTGTTCAAGAGAATCTTGAAGTTTTTTGAGAAGAAAATTGAGTTCTTTACATCGGAGTTTTAGTTGAATAACGAAAGGGAGAGATCCCGACTTGTCCGCCTCCTTTT
>DOKP01000033.1:0-5471 GCA_003510795.1 Candidatus Moraniibacteriota bacterium
CATATATTGCGTATGACCCATAAGCGGCTTAACAAATTTTTCTACATCCAGATTACTTAGCAATAAATTATTTTTTTCTTCATCCGATAATAAAAGATTTCCACCGTCTAGTGGCATATTTCCAAAACTCATTTTAGGAATATCACATATTGGATTTTGTCTTGAAATTATGATAACATCATCAGCTGGAACTAAATAAGGATTAATATTTTTGGCTATTATTTGATGAGACTCTCCTTTCACATTTTCATATTCGTAAAGATATTTTTTATCCACATCAAAATTCGCAAATCCGATAATCACACAATAAACTCCCGCTTTTCCACGAGCTTCATTGCTCCATTTAAAAGTTTTATGCGCAAAATTAATTTTTATTCCATAATTACTCAAAAGTTCATTCCACAAAATCCCCACTTGTTCACCCTGCGTAATTGAATTAGTTGAAACAAAAGCCACCTTAATTTGTGTGCCTTGGATGTATTTTGCCGCCTTCACATACCAGCCAGAGACATAATCCAATACCCCAATGCCTTTTACTTTTCCAAAAACAGCTATAATATCATCTCGTTGAATTTTACTCATCATCTTTGAGCCAACAAAGGGCGGATTTCCAAGGATATAAGACAATTCATTTTTAGAGATAACTTCTTCCCAATCTTTTTGGAGGGCATTGCCGATAAAAATTTCTGCTCCTTTGGTTAGAGGTAAATCTTTTATATTTTGTCCGAATGCTTGACTTGCTATCTCATTCATTTGATGATCCATTAGCCACATCGCGGTTTGAGCGATGCGCGCTGGAAACTCATCAATCTCAATTCCATAAAATTGCTCTGGCTTGATGCGGATATAACTCGCTACTCCAAAACCCAAAACCACCTGCCCCAATCTTTTTTTCAATAATTCTAATTCCAACTGACGCAATTCCCGGTAAGCGATAATTAAAAAATTTCCGCAACCGCAAGCGGGATCAAGAAATTTGAGCTTGGAAATTTTTTCATGAAGCTCATTTAATTTTTTTATATTCTTTCCACAAGATTCTAATTCCAAATATAAATCATCTAGAAAAAGTGGTTTGATAAGTTTTAAAATGTTTTTTTCGCTAGTGTAATGGGCGCCTAGATGTCGGCGAGCATCTTTGTCCATTACTGATTGAAAAAGCGAACCAAATATAGCCGGGGAAATCTTAGACCAATCAAAAGCACAAGCTTCAATTAATCTTTTTCTCATTTCCGAATTAAAAGACGGATAGGTAATTTGCTCAGCAAAAAGTCCACCGTTCACATAAGGGAATTGGGATAATTCTTCATCCAGTGTGGCTTGTCTTTTCTCGGGAGAAGTATTCATCGTCTGAAATAAAGTAGCGATATGCATCCCCGTATCACTCCCATCTTCACTGGTACGATTTTCTAAATAACTCCTAAATTGATGATGCAGAAAAATATTAGCATCATCAGCAAAGAGGCAAAATAAAATCCTTACCAAAAATACATTTAGCTCATGTCCACTATAGCCAGTCTCAATCATAACGTCATAAAGCTTTCCCATTAATTCCGCCGCTTTGATATTCACCTCATCCTCCTCTTTGTATTCTTGTTTTTTGTAACCTGCAATAAATCCAAATAGATGTGCTTTTTTATGTAAATCTTTTAATAAAAATTCTTGCTCAGTACCCTCCTCTAAATCGTATAGTTTAATTTTTTCGAAATCTGAAACCAAGACATATTTTGGCAATTCTTTTTCAGTCAGACCCGGAAAGTAATCCATCGCTTGAACATGGGCTTTTTCCAAATCTCTCCCGCGAGACTTATGTTCCACAATCAACATCCCCGGCCAAAACAAATCAATGAACCCTTGATTGCCACCATACTTTTTTACCTGAAATTCAAAACTGGCCAACCGCCTGCGAGTCAATCCAAACACATTAAAAAATCCATCCCAAAATGATTTAGCTTCAGCATCTTCAGAGGCTTCATCTTCCCATTCTTTAGAAAATTCAATAGCTCTTGATTTGATTTCATTCCATGATAATGGCATATTTTTAAAACTTACATCTTTAATCTTTAATTATTTGAAAAAATTATTTCCCACCTAATCGGCCAGCAGGCCTTCAATCCTTAATTAAAATCCCTCCTCTAACTTTTTCAACCACCACTTTTGCTTTATTTCCTTATGCTTATTTTTTAAGCTTCTCTACCATATTAATAAAAAACCAAAAAGTTAACACGGCCAAAATAATCCCGATTAAATCAAAACCCACATCCGTTATCTTCCCTTCTCTGCCAAAAACAAATGATTGATGAAATTCATCACTAAAAGCATAGAGCAATGAGGCCGCTCCGGATAGCATAAAAACTTTTCCCTTGTTTAGCCTTCCTGATTTAAATAATTTTATAAAGAGAAAAGCTAAGATTAAATATTCCGCCACGTGCGCGCCTTTTCTTTCCACATAAAACCAGATAGAATGAATATATCTCACTCCATCTCCTTGCAGAGAAGAAAAATAAAAAATTACTCCCATCCAAACAAGTACTACGAGTAAATTTATTTTAGGAAAATTGAAATTTGAATGCTTACTTTTTTTCATCTAATTTACTTGCAAGTTCTTTAGTTAAACGATAACATGCGTAAAAAGGCAACCAAATCCAAAGGGTTTTTTTGATAACATTATCCAAAAATGTATTCATTTTTATTCTAAATAAATTTGATTAAATTAATTTGCTTAAAAATTACATCTCTACTAACTAAAACCTAATTTCTACAAACTAGTATCATCTTATCACAATTCTATTATTTTTCAAATCAACCGCTACAGCTTTATCTTTATCAATTTTCTCCTCAATGATACGCAACGCCAATTCATCCAAAATATCATTTTGAATCACTCGCTTAAGTGGCCTGGCGCCATACACAGGATCAAAACCTTTTTGAGTTAAATATTTCTTCACTTTATCTGAAATTTTTAATTCCACATCTTTTTTAGCCAATCTTTCGACAACAATTTTCAGTTGCAAATCAACTATCTTTTCCAGCATCTTTTTATTTAGCGGATGAAATATTATTATTTCATCTATTCGATTGAGAAATTCCGGCTTGAAATTATTGCGCAACTCTCCAAGAACTCTTTCTCGCATTTCAGATTCTTTTATTTTCGAACTGCTTTTATCTCTGCCACCGAACCCCAAAGTTCCATTTTTAAAAATGATATCCGAACCGACATTGGAAGTCATTATAATAACAGAATTTTTAAAACTGACCGTTCTGCCCTTGGCATCCGTCAAACGCCCGTCATCTAAAATTTGAAGCAAAACGTTAAAAACTTGTGGATGAGCTTTTTCAATTTCATCAAACAAAATTACACTATAAGGCTTTCTGCGGATTATTTCTGTCAGTTGTCCGCCTTCATCGTAACCCACATACCCCGGAGGCGAACCGATTAATTTCGCACTGGAATGAGCTTCCATAAATTCACTCATATCCAATCGCACCAAGGCTTTCTCATTATCAAATAATGCCTCGGTCAGAGTCTTGGCTAGTTCTGTTTTCCCTACGCCAGTCGGACCCAAAAAAATAAATGAACCAATTGGATGATCCTCTTCGGATATTCCTGCTCGAGAGCGTCGCACCGCATTGGACACAGCTTTTATGGCCTCCTCTTGTCCAATTACTCTTTTAGCTAAAAATTCTTCCAACTTAGATAATTTTTTTATTTCACTTTGCAACATTTTAGAGACAGGAATGCCAGTCCAACGCGCTACCACCTGGGCGATATCTTCTTCCGTAATTTCTTCTTTTAAAATTGCACCGCCTGTTTGAAGTTTATTTAGCTTAACAGTCTCTTCTTTGATCTTTTTTTCCAAATCAGGGATTTTTCCATAACGAATCTCCGCCACTTTATCCAATTCACCGTTTCTTTCCAACATTTCTGATTCTGATTTTAATTTATCAATTTCTTCTTTATGCTTGCGCATAGCAGTAATCAAACCTTTTTCTCCCTGCCATTGCAAAGTTAATTTTTGAGATCTTTCTTTTAACTGCGCTAAATTTTTGCTAATTTGTAAAATTTTTTCCTTGGATTTTTCACTTTTTTCTTTTTTGAGCGCTTTACTTTCAATTTCTAATCGGCGTATTTTCCTTTCTAATTGGTCAACCTCTGTCGGGCGGGAATCAATTTCAATTCTTAGCGCCGAAGCAGCTTCATCAATCAAGTCTACCGCTTTATCCGGCAAAAATCTATCCGCGATGTAACGCTTGGATAATTTCACCGCCGCCACAATCGCGCCGTCTGTTATTTTTATCCCATGATGAAGCTCATATTTTTCTTTTATTCCCCGCAAAATTGCAATCGCGTCATCTTCAGACGGCTCATTGATTAAGATTGGTTGAAATCTTCTTTCTAAAGCCGCATCTTTTTCAATATATTTCTGATATTCTTTGGTCGTCGTCGCTCCGATAGTGCGCATCTTCCCCCGAGCTAGCATTGGCTTGAGCATATTGGAAGCATCCAGCGCTCCCTCCATCGCCCCGGCACCCACGAGAGTGTGCAATTCATCAATGAAAACAATGTACTTGCCGGCGGAACTTTCTATTTCTTTTAAGATAGCTTTGAGTCTTTCTTCAAAAGAACCTCTAAATTTCGCCCCTGCCAAAAGTGCCCCCAAATCTAAGCTGATTATTTCTTTATCTTTTAAATTTTCAGAAATATCTCCGGCGATGATTCGCTGAGCCAATCCTTCAACAATGGCGGTTTTTCCTGTTCCTGCTTCTCCAATTAAAACTGGATTATTTTTTGTTCTACGGCTAAGCACTTGGATCACTCTGCGAATTTCTTCGTCTCGGCCAATGACTGGATCGAGTTTTTCTTCTCGAGCTAGCTTAGTCAAATTAATGCTATACTTTTCAATTGATTGGAATTTTTCTTCCGGATTAATGCTATCCACCCTTTGATTCCCGCGTGTCTGGGCTAATATTTTTAGAACTTTATCATAATCAATATTATATTTAGCTAAATATTTATCAAAAGGACTTATACTTAAAACTGAAAGAAAGATATGCTCCGTAGAAACGAATTCATCTCCCATTTTTTGCATTTCTCTTTCGGATTGATCAAGAATTTTTCCAACTGCTTGAGTAATATATACCTGATCATTTTGATATCCTTGAAACTTTGAAAGTTTATTGATTTCTTTTTCTATATCCGCTTTTAATTTATCCATCTCTACTTCCAACCTGCTTAAAATTGTAGTAACAATTGAATCTTGTTGATAAATTAAAGCTGCCAGCAGATGAAAGCCATCAATTTGCTGATGATTCTTATTGACGGCAATTTCCTGTGCCATTTTTACCGCCTCTTGGCTTTTTTGAGTAAATTTATTAATATCCATATTTTTTATATTAATAATTAGCTTACCCTTTGCTGTGTTATAAAATTTAACTGAATCTATTCTATAGCATTTGTCATCTTGAGCGGAATT
>DOKP01000033.1:5629-10330 GCA_003510795.1 Candidatus Moraniibacteriota bacterium
ATTCGCTTCACTCGGAATGACATACGCGCAGCATTTAAGTTGTTTTTGGTATTATATTTTTACATCCGTTCTTCCAATTTGAGTTGCATTTCTTTTTCTTCGCCTTTGTGCCAAATTTTTAAAGTAATTTCTTCACCAATGCTCAGTGAAGCAATCGTACTGTTGATTTGATTGTCTTTCTCTACCTTTTCCCCATTTATTTCCAAGATTATATCATTTTCGACGAGCCCCGCTTTATCAGCCGGGGAACCGGGAATTACTGCAAAATCAGTAATTTTTTCTCCCCGGGAAATAAGGGCTCCGTAGTTATAAGGTAGACTATTGTCAGCTTGAATTTCTTCATTTAGCATGATGTAACGAATGCCAATGTAAGGAATGGAAATTTTTCCGCTATTTTTTACTTGCTCAATGGTTTTTTTGATATCGTTTACCGAAATGGCAAAACCAATATTTTCTACACCTTGAGCCACCGCCACATTGATTCCCACTACATTACCTTTTATATCCAAAAGCGGTCCCCCAGAATTACCAGGATTAATAGCTGCATCAGTCTGAATTATATTAGTTAATTTTTCGCTATCACCATAACCACTTCCGGCTGTAATATCTCTTTTTAAACCAGAAACAATTCCCAAACTCACACTATTGGAAAATTCTCCCAATGAATTGCCAATGGCTATAACAGATTGGCCTACTTTCAGGGCCGATGAGTCGCCCAAATTTAAAACTGGAAAATTAACGCCGTCAATTTTTATTATGGACACATCTAGTGAGGGATGCCTCGCTAAAACTTGAGCAGTGTATTCTTTTTCATCAGTCGTTATGACAGTGTATTGAGCTGTTTCATCACTTACTACGTGCTTATTGGTAACAATCATCCCATCGCTTGAAACAAAAAACCCTGTTCCTCCTCCCACTTTTTGTTTTTCTGTTTCTCGGCTAGACTCATCCTCTGCTCCAAAAGGACTAAAGAAAAAATTAAAACCGTTATTCCTAAATTTGGGAACATCTTTGGTAATTATAATATTTACTACCGCGGAAGAATTTTTTTCTACCACATCAATCACGGCTGACTCTTCCCGAAAAATACTTCCTTTTTCTTCCTGTTGTTGATTATTATTTAAGCCTAATTTATTTTCTACTTTATTTTTTAATTTATCAGATAACATCCCCGAAAATCCTCCCGCCATAAAACCAAAAAACCCGCCCAAGATCGAAGACAAAAACATACCCAAGATAATGATTAACCAAATTTTAATTGATAATTTATTTTTAGGCTTGTTATCTTTTTTATTCTCAGAAGCAATATTTGAAGTTTCTCTAGTTATCTCTGCTTCTTTTATTGTTTCTTCTTTTTTTTCTATTGTATTATTTTCCATACTTTTTATTTTTTAACCTGTCAGTCGCGACTGACGGGTTTTAAACATTATTCATGACCAAAATTCAGGCCTCGCCCTACTTTTTGTCAACTATATTATACCACATCTGTCAAGATTTTAAAAAAACAAAAGTTGCGAAAAAATTACATTTCACTAAAATAAAGATTTTTTTGGTCCTTTTCTGAGACGATTGGTTTTTTAATTCCATATTCTTCAAATTCCCAATCAATATTCAAATCTTTATCATTCCACATTATCCCGCGTTCAGCAGTGGAATTATAAAAGTTAGTGCATTTATAGCTAAAAATTGTAGCATCTTCCAGAGAAAGAAATCCGTGTGCTAATCCTGGAGCAATCCAAAGTTGTTTTTTATTTTCACCTGAAAGCTCTATCGCCACATACTGTCCGCGAGTAGGAGAATTTTTACGAATATCTACCGCCACATCCAAAACCTTTCCTTTTATCACTTGGACTAATTTGCCTTGAGCAAAAGGTTTCTTCTGAAAATGCAATCCTCGTAAAACCCCCTTGGCTGATGAAGAAAGATTATCTTGGACAAAAGGCAAGGTTATTCCTGTTTCTTTATATCTTTCTAAATTATAAGTCTCCACGAAAAATCCCCGTTCATCACCAAAAACTTTCGGTTCAACAATTAATATTCCTTCTATGTTTGTTTTTATAATATTCATATTTATTTTTTAACCCGTCAATCGCGACTGACAGGTTTTATTTTTTATTAAATTAATTTTTTGACAATTTTCAAGGGAATCTTAAGATTAAAGATTCCCTGTCTAAGTTACAAATTGGAGGACTGTCGGAGCTTTTCCTTTATGGAAAGAAACAAAATATTTATCATCTTCAACGCCATGCATTTCTCTGGGAGAAATTCCCAGATTCTTAGCCGAAATAGCAATGACTTTATCTCTCCCAGCCGCCCTTCTACATTTGGCCAAAAATTTTCTAGCGTCTCCTATCGTGCCCTTAAAATTGCATTGACGCAATAGCCTCGATCGAGAATGCTCTGTCGAAGCCCCTAGTCTATTTTTGGGTATCGTTTTTTTTGACACAATTCCCTCCTTTGAAAATTGGTTTAAAAAACTATTTTAACAAAATTTATCTTCCCAACTTTTAATATTTTTCCATTAAATTTATCCTTTGTCAAGATCAATTCTTCTACAGGAATTTTTTCTCCATCAATCGAAACCCCACCCTGTTCAATTTTTCTGCGCGCGTCACTTTTACTATTAGCAAAGCCCACTCTCACGATAAAGTCAATCAAGTTTTCCTCTTCATTCGTCTTTAAGTCAGCAATGTCTTCTGGCAACTCTTTTTTTGAAAAAGTATTAACAAAATACTCCTGCGCTTTATCAGCCGTTTCTTCTCCATGATAAATTTTTACAATTTCCCAAGCTAGTTTCATCTTGGCATCGCGAGGATTTTCCATTTTCATCATTTCTTCAATTTCGTTTAGCGAAATCCTGGTGCATCCAATCGCCAGTGGTTTTATCATTCCATCGGATTGAGACATAATCGCTCCATAAAGATTATTGGCATCCAAATTTAAAAACACTCCTGTTCCGTTAGACTTTGACATCAATGTACCGGTTTTTTCATCCGCGATTAATTTAGTGGCGATAACCATCTTATCTTTATTTTTTAATTTCTGCATCAAGGTCCTTCCTGCTAGCGCATTAAAAATCTGATCAGTCCCGCAAAGCTCCACATCTACATCCATCGCCACGCTATCGTAACCCTGCATCAACGGATACATAAATTCATGCAAATAGATTGGATGACCATCACTGTATCTAAAACCATCTTCTGACTTAGGAGCAAAACCGCAATATGGACACTCCCAATTATCTCTTTTTAAATAACCCTCGCTATCACGAGGCTTTAATATAAATTTTTTACCACATTTTTTACACACATCTGATTCACCGTACAATCTTTTTTCAAACATATCGCGCTCAAGCATTTGTTGGACCGTAAAGTTACTCGCTAACTCTAAAACTTCAGCAAAATTTAATTTTCCTAGCCACTCAGAATTATGTTTGATTTGAAAAGGATTTTCGCTGTCATCAAAACTGGCGATATTTTTAACTTGTTCTTTCCAATTTGCGATATTTTCCGCTACACCCTCGGGAGTTTGCCTTACCCTAGCCGAAGATTTATCACTTGGATCTCCGATCATCCCGGTAAAATCACCAATCAAAAATATCACTTCATGTCCTAATTTTCTAAAATCTTCCAAAATCATCAAGCCTTGAGCGTGTCCCAGGTGGAGAGATTTTGCCGTGGCATCAAAGCCCATATAAAATTTTAACTTTTCACCGTTTAATAATTTCTTGCGAAACTCTTCTTTGGTGGGCAAAAATTCCGCCAACATTCCTCTTTCCAAAATCTCATCCACCTTCTGTTCTAATTCTTCTTTATCCATAAAATTATAAAAAAATCTATGATTTAAGTATTTATATTGTAACATTAACAGATAATCATTTCAATACGAAATGATTAGTTTATAAAGTTCGCAAAGTTATAAAGTTTATAAAGCAACTGTTTGGTCATCAGCCAAAAGTCATTGGTCATCGGAGTTAAAATGCGTTTTGATGACTGATGACTTTAGATAGTTTCATTATTATAATATTGAATATTGAGTATTGAATGACTATTGAGCATTTCAAAAACCTCTAGTTTCCGCCAGAGGTTTCTATCTTTTTATTTCAATAGCTCTTCAATCTGCCGTTCCAGCTCCTCGGAAGTGCCATTATTATCCAAGATTACATCCGCGATGTCTTTTAATTCACCGATTGTTAGCTCTGCTTCGCGCTGGGCATCTAGTTTAAATTCTTCAAATGTTTTAGTTGCATCATCCGCATTTTCTTCTCTTTGAATTATGCGCTCATATCTTTTTTCCAAACTCACATCAATAAAAACCATTTTAAAATCAGGATTTTCTTTCAAAAATTCAATATCTGCAATTCTCCTGATGCCATCAATAACAATGATTAGATTTTCATCATCTCTCGTATCCCTATCCATAACCTTGGCTAAAATGTTTTCGCCATAAGTATTTCGAAGCATTGAAGAGGTTTGTTGCAGCGTTTCTCTGGAGTGCTCGATATACAATCTATCCATCACGTCTCTCAAAATAGTTGAGAAGCGACGCGTAGAGGCGCCATGATTTTGGTCCAAATATTTTACCACCGTCCCTTTGCCACTAGCTATTTCGCCCGCTAAACCTAAAATTATTTTTGCCATAATATTATTACAATATAAATATAGAAATCAAATCTTCTGTCTTTGCGAGTTTTAAATCATC
>DOKP01000033.1:10477-12326 GCA_003510795.1 Candidatus Moraniibacteriota bacterium
ATAGACTGCCACGCAATTTTTGAATACCCCGAATATGCAACTGCAACGGGGCAGGCAAAAATTACTCGCAGAGACGACAGATAATGATTGGCTTTGGAAAAAGCTATATGGTTACAAAAAAAGAAGGCTTCAAAAGCCTCTTTAAAATATTAATTTTTTTTTCATTTCTTCCACTACGCGGTCAACTTCCTTTAATAGATAATTTAAATCTTGATCATTTTGAATTACAAAATCAGCTTTTTCTTTCATTTCTGGAACATATTTCTCTGTTTCCATCTCTCCTTCTGTTTCTATAAATTTCTCAAAACTCATCGCGTCATCGCTTTTTTCTCCGCGATTAACAGTCCTTTGCCAACGAATTTTCTGGGGCACATCAATATAAATTATATAACTATCGCTGTATGATTTTACAAAATGGAAATCCTCCCAGAATCTAACACCATTAACCATAATCATACCTTCTCCATTATCAATTCTTTTGCGCAGTGCTCGACTCAGAATGTCATCTCCGAATCTCTTGCGAAATTGCACAGCCAACCATCCTTGATCTTCTTTAGAAAATTTATCAAAATAAATAGACAAGGTCTCTTTCAAAGGGTCGGCGAAGCGCATTTTTTGCACTTTATATTTTTCTTCTAAATAATTAGCGACCGTGTCTTTCCCTGATCCGGTTGCCCCCACTAATCCAATTACTATTCTCTTTTTTCCGTTTTCCATTTTGTTAGAAATTTGATTACAAATTATTTGTCAATTCAACAACAGTACTAATTTTATAAAAAATAACGAAATAAGTCAACAGGTCTGCGTTGGACTGTTTTTTATTTTAAACTTCCTCCCATTTCATGCCAGATTCAAAAGCATTTACATCTTCATCGCGCTGTAAACGCGTAGCTCGAATGGTAATTGAGTCAATATTCAATCTTGATTCGTATTGATCCAGAAGTGCTTTTGCAGATCGCGCCTTTTGGGTATTAACCCAATCGGCTACAATCGCAAAACGAATCGACGGATCAGCTTTTACTTTTTGACGCAAACCCGCGACAAAAGTACTAAAATTTTCAGCATTAAACTTAGAACCCAGTTCTTCTGGGCTCAATTCATTTTTTATTGATTCAATTGACATTCTTTCCATAAATTTGAAAGAAAAAAAATATTTAAATTAAGGATAAAACAAAAAGATTTTAAATTATTTGTAAGCGAGGATGCTAAATTTTCAACATCCTCACTTATAGTAGACGCACTACTATAAACCATACCTCTCCATTAAATCATCAACATTCGTGATGTCAGCAATTGCCTTAACCATAGTTTCTCCAAATGCGAGCAGAAATGTATCCCCATCTGGATAATTTATTGATACACCTGTTTTGCATGCGTAATATTCTTCCATTACTTTCAATCTTAGTTCAACTGGCAATTCGAGCAACTTACCATCCATATTAACCTTTTGAATTTGTTGATTAATCTCCAAAAGAACCCCTCGCGCTTCTTGCCATTTTTTTTCTTCCTCCATTACACACCCTCCTTAATGTTGAAGTAACCGCAATTAAAAAGTTATTATAATTTGCCCAAAAATTAATTCTTGTAGTCCCATAACACTCGTTGGATGATATGTCCACGAGTCAAAAAAACTAAATTTGAGGACTACTGATTTTAGCTTTACGAAGAACGATAATTTTCACTAAATTAATCAACATTTTAAATATCTTTTTTATATACAAACTCTATTGCTAGAATTTAGGATTATATAAATTTTATCACTACATAAATATCTTTAATTTATACTGTAAATATAGCATATTTTGGCATAAAAATAAATAAATCATTGAACGCGCCATGGCGCGTTCCT
>DOKP01000033.1:12417-22330 GCA_003510795.1 Candidatus Moraniibacteriota bacterium
GCAATTTTTTGAATAATAAAAAGGGCATTAGCATTATGTTGCTAACACCCCTTTGACATTACACAAAGGACCCGTTTTAAAGATGGTTAATGTAGCCTAACCGTCTTCTGATTTCCAAGAACTGTCGCATCTCTTCTTCTGCCTTGCTGACTGCGCTCTTCATTTCTCGCAGCTCAGTAATGGAATAGTCGAGAATATATTTGATAATCTTTTCGCCCAATTTCATTTCAGTATCTGTAAGATAGGGCACCATCATTTCAACAAACTTGTCTGAATATAAATCATATCCGTTGCAATTCGTAAATATTTTACATCCTACGACATTTTCATTAATCTTGGGAGCTTTGCCTGGGATTATTCTTTGATCGGGTTGCATATCCTTGCGAAAGGTCGTATCCACGATCATCAAATTCGCCAAATCCGCTAGAATAAAAAGTCGCCTTTCGAAAAATTGACCTTTTCCTTCGCTGGTCTCTAGAACCTCAACTGGAATAAAAATCCAGCTACTATTGCAGATTAGCGATTTCGGCAAGGTATCCATGACTTCTTTGGAGGTAACTCTGCTTTCATCATAGCAACCTTCAATTGGATGGTTCAAGATAGCTTTCATCGTCATTGAGTTGCTTCGTTTTTCCGCCATTTTTCGCAGAATATTTTTACATGAGTCCAAAGAATCCTCCACAATTCCAAGCCAATCCCGTGCATTCAAACTCGATGGATCTACAGTTCCGCTCGTTACAAAGTCCCATGCTTCGGTAAAATCAGGTATCTTTTTTTCGTTATCCATTTTAGCCCTAGCCTCCGAGTTGATTTTTCGACTTAATTAATTAAGCCAGTTTTATATGCCAATAAGCTTGTTCTTACATAATTTTATTTTAACGAACTGCTTTCCCCACTACAATGAGTTGGTTTTTTATTCTAGCAGACATACTGCTTATAATGCAAGTGCGTGGTACCCTTGATTTTTCATGTGCATTGTGTACAATAATACAAGAATATTAATTAATGTTTTTATAAATACACAGCCGAATAAGCATAGTTCTAAAAAAAATTCTACCGCCATGGAGGCTAAAAATGTTTAATCTAGGTGCTGGGTGGTTGTTTGGAGAAAAAATGAGAGCTATTGATGAGGCGACAAAAAAATGGGAGCTTCATTTCATATCCCGAGGACGAAATTATACCGAGGGATTTCTGCTTGGTTTCAAAGAAGCCAGGTCGCCATTCGGGAGATGGTTTAGAAAAAATGTACTGTGCGAAGTGGATGCTCGAGTTCTTGGAGCAAAAGAANNATGGCGCGTTTCTACGATAATATAAAAAAATAGTTTACTATTCCAAATTAAGTTTCAAGAACTTTCCAATGCTCCCTCTGAGCGTTAGCGGTTGCACCGTAATAAATTCCGGTGTATAACCGGACACAGTTTTATTTTCAGATAAATGCGAATGTCCGCTTAATACATACTTGATATTTTCATATTCTTTTACTATTTCCAGAAAGGGTCCAAACTCCCCGATTGGCTCAGTAGAATTTACAACAAAAGGAGGCTCATGCATAGCCACTAAAACTTTTTTGTCTGTATCTAGCATTTCTTTAAACCAATCTAACTGGGTCTGGGTAATTTTATTAGTTTCATTGGTATCTAAAACTATTATTCTCCAATTATCTTTATCCGTTATATAATATTTTTTAGCTGCCAAATAGTTGTATTTTTTATCCGTATCGTGGTTTCCTTTGACAAATAGAGCTTCACGTTTCTTTTTATTAACTACCAACCGCATATCTCTATATAATTTATAATCTTTCTTGGAACCATTGATATTATCGCCCAAAATTAAATACAAATCCGCTGGGTCCTTAATGAAATTTCTAAAATTTTTCTTCCATTTTTTAGGATAAGTCACATTGTTTACGCCATCTCTATCACCCTTGTCTCTCTTGCTTTTGCTTCCTGCGTGCATATCGGATGTTATATTGACAGTAAACGCATTACAAAAAACCGGAAACATAAAAAACAAAACTAGCGCAACGACAAACTTTTTCATGATATTTTCATAAAGATTAATTAAAAGAAATTGGCACGAATACTTGCATGCCTTATTTATAGTCTAACTCTTTTTTTAAAATTTGACCACCTTTTCTGCGAGCTACTGATAAAAAAAATCCCCGACTTGATGTCGAGGATTTTATATTAAAAGATTTTTTGAATTGTTTTATTTCCCCATTTTTCGACGGATAAAAGCTGGAATTTCTAATTCATCGTCATTATCATCGTTATCTCTTGAAACTGCTATATTATTTCTCTTGGGTTGCAATTTTTCTTCAATTATCATTTTGCTTTCTACTTTTCGTGTAGGAAAAGCAATTCTCTCCGGAATAGCCGCTTCTTCTATTTCATCTAAACTTTTTTCCATTACCATTATTTCCTCTTTTTCTTGCGCATTGCTTTTTCTCACTCGAGCTATCATATCCGCTGGAGAATCCCCATATTCATCCGTATCAAAACCTGTCGCTACAACAGTTATATGCAAATCACCTTTTCTCACTTGGTCATCCGTTACGGCTCCAAAGATAACTTTGGCATTTGGATCAACGTTTTCGGTAATAATATTAGCCGCTTCATTTATTTCAAGCATGGTCAAATCACTTGATCCAGACACATTAAATAAGACTCCTTTGGCGCCATCAATTGATAATTCAAGCAATGGGCTACTAATAGCTGCTTTAGCTGCTTCGGCAGCCCTATTTTCTCCGCTGGAAATTCCAATTCCCATCAAAGCACTGCCACTATCAGCCATAATCGCTCGCACATCCGCGAAGTCCACATTGACAATTCCCGGCTTAGTAATTAAATCAGAAATTCCCTGCACACCTTGACGCAAAACATCGTCGACAATTTTAAATGAATTTATCAAAGTAACTTTTTTATCAATAATTGAAAGTAATCTATCGTTGTGAATTGTAATAAAAGTATCCACTCTTTTTTTCAAATTTTCCAAAGCCTCATTGGCAATCGCTTGTCTTTGCGCACCTTCAAAAGCAAAAGGTTTAGTAACAACAGCCACAGTCAAAGCGCCTAATTCTTTAGCAGTTTCAGCCACAACCGGACCAGCTCCTGAGCCAGTTCCTCCTCCAAGACCACAAGTAACAAAAACCATATCTGTCCCTTTTAATACTTCTTGAATTTCATCTCTATTTTCTTCCGCTGCTTGCCTTCCGATTTCCGGATTCATCCCGGCGCCAAGACCCTTAGTTAAGTTCTTGCCAATATGAACTTTTTCGGCAGCTCTTGAATGGTGAAGGGCTTGCGAGTCAGTATTAACTGCTACAAATTCAACACCTTTGATGTTAGAATCAATCATTCTACTCACAGCACTATTTCCGGATCCTCCCACGCCAACTACTTTAATTTTAGCAAAAGTTTCTATATCGGGTTTAACCTCAGCCATATATTTTTTTAAATCATTATTGATGAACCCAACTTCTTGAAAAATTTAGTTTCTCAATAAAAAATAATTTTTAATTCTGTTTATTCTTTGGTACAGTCTTAGTATCTAAATCTATCATAGTTGACGTCTCTGTGTCAATACCGCACTAACTTAATTAATAACTCTCCTTATTTAGCTTAAATCCATTAATGTGGCTTAATTTTGCATAATTAATTTAACACAATTTATTTGATGCGGAATTAGGGGAGAAAATTATCCGTCCAACGCTTTATTTTTCCACCAATTTTTTTAATATTAATTTTATCCGTAGAAAAGAAATGCGTATATTTATTATGATTCTTATTTTTTTTCAAGGCGCTCTGATAAGAATTTACCAATAATCCCACCACCGTGGAAAATGACGGAGAATCTATCTTGTCCAAAACTCCCATCACTTCAGTCGGATACCCAGTCTTTGCAGGAAGTCCCAAAATATCTTTAGCAAAAGAAACTACGCCTGGCAATTCCGATCCGCCTCCAATTAAAACTACGCCCGCTGGCAAAAGACCAGCCTTGCCTATTTTTTTTAAATCATTATTTACCATTTCAAATATTTCTCGTAATCTAGCTTCAATGATTTCAGCTACGTGATGCCGTAAAACGGTACCCTCTTCTTTTATATCAATTTCTGACAATTCAATAATATCCCGTTTGTTTATCTCTTGCGGAAAAGCACTTCCATATTCCAATTTTATTCTTTCGGCCACATCGATTGACGTGCGCAAACCGATGGCAATATCATTGGTAATATGTCCCGCGCCAATCGGCAAAACCTTGATGTAATTCAATTCCCCTTCTTCGTAAATAGTTATTGAAGTTGTGCCTCCGCCAATATCAACAATGGCCACGCCCAATTCTTTCTGACCCTTATCCAAAACCACAGAAGAAGCGGCGATTGAGTTAATTGCGACTTCATCTATATTGACATAGTGGCCTACGCTCTTGGTCAAGTTTCCAATATGTGTCGATGAATCTTCTACTGTGAGAACATCCGCTTCCAATCGGATGCCTTTTAGCCCCAATGGATTCCGTATTTCATCTTGATCATCCAGTTTATAATTTCTTGCTACAGAATGTACTATCTCGCTGTTTATCGGCATTGCGGCGTTTTTGGCGGCCTCCAAAACTCTTTGAATATCCTCCTCTTCAACGGTGCCATTAGCCCGACCTATTGCAACCACACCTTTAGTTTTTTGTAATTTTATTTCCGTGCCACCTATCCCCAATATGATATCTTGCACCCTACAATCAATTATGCGCTCCAATTTATTTATCACTTCGCCGACCGCTCCGGAAGCGTCTTCTACATCTATTACTGAGCCCCTTCTTACTCCCCGTGATTTCACACTGGTTACTCCCAAAATTTGGACCTCTCCTTCAACATTTATTTGAGCCGCTGCAGCTCGAATATTGCTTGAGCCCACATCCAGACTAATTATAGTATTGTCTTTATTTGACATAAAAATTAGAAATAGAAATTTAGTAAATTAAATATGTAAGGCAAGAATATCAACAATCCAACTAAGAAGGATACCAGCGCCGAAATCAAAACTACTCCAGCAGTAATATCTTTTATTAAGCGGGCAAAAGGGTGCACTCTTGGCTCCAATATATCCACAACCCTTTCTACCACAGTATTCATAAGCTCAGTTACGAGTACCCCAGTGATTAAAAATACCACGATTATAAACTCCCATATTTTTATACCAAAAATTATTGAAAGAAAAACAATAAAAATAGCCACAACCAATTCTATTCTAAAATTTCTTTCATTCCTTATTACATATTGCAAACCTCGCGTGGCACATTTGAAACTAGTTTTAAATTTGTTGTTTTTGACACCTTTCATAGTGGGTTATTTTTATTTTAGATTATATTGTTGCAATTTGATTCGCAGTTAACTCAAGCTTATAAAAAAATTTATTTCTCCAAAATTCGTCCAGCACAGACTTGATCAGCTACACTTTTTTGCAATTCAAACATTTCTTTTCCGTGTTTAAAGCCGAGTAAGTGCAATGTTCCGTGACTAATAACTTCAAAAAATTCCTTCTCAAATATGATATTTTTTTCCTGACAATATCTTTTTACATCTTCACAGCATACTAGCAATTCCCCCAAAAAAAGATTCTCATTGCCGGCATCCACCAATTCTTTAGTTGAATTAAAATCACCAAAAGAAAGAATGTCCGTTGACGAATCCTTGTCTCTATATTTTTTATTTATTTTTCGCATCTCCATCTCTGAAACTACCCCGATACTGACCAAGACATCCTTTTTTAGGAAATTTGCCACTCCAGCTTTTTCGATTGTTTCTTCTATGGTTAATTTTAACTTTTTTTGGCCAAAATTACAACTATTTAAATTATTAATTTCTAAAATAAGATTCATACTTTTCTCCCACGAATCTACAACTCCTTTACAAATATACAAATTCTGCAGGAATAAATATTTACCATATTTGTATATTTGTAGTCGATTTGTGGATTTGTGGTAGCTTCTATTAAATTTTTTGAAATTCACTCGCGACAATTTCTTTTACTAAAGTTCCATCCGCCTTGCCTTTCAATTTTCCCATAATTTGTCCCATCACTTTGCCCATATCATTTTTGCTGACTGCGCCCAATTCTGCTATTACTTCCCTTACTACTTTTGTTATTTCTTCTTTGGAAAGTTGCTCAGGCAAATAAGTGGCAACTATGTCAATTTCTCTTTGCTCTTTTTCTGCTAATTCGGGTCTTCCTCCAGCGATAAATTGACTAGCGCTATCTTTCCTTTGCTTCACGGCGCGCATCATTACTTCCATAATTTCTTCATCGCTAAGTCCAGTTTCTCTTTTGCCTTTTTCTATCTCCACATTTTTTATCATGCTATCAACCATTCTCAAAACATCCCGCTTTTCAGTATTTCCTGATTTCATCGCTTCCTTTAAGTCTGCCTTTATTTTTTCATTGATATTTGACATAACTTTAAATAGTGCAAGCAACGCAAAGAAACTGCATTGCTTGCACTATGCGTATTAGTTCATTTTTCTTTTAATATTTTTTAACGCTTCATCGTCAAATCTATCCAATTTTTTAAGCTTATCGATTTCTTTTCTAATTTTCACCTTATACATCGCTTCTTTGCGCTGTTTAATTTTAGTTTTTTTAGATGATTGAAAACGAGATTTTCTAGCCAACATCAAAACTCCGCTTTGCTGAATGCGTCTTGAAAACCGTCTTATTAAACTTTCTGAACTTTCTCTGTCTTTTTTTCTTACTTGAATCATTTCTAAAACCTCCTTTCTTTATCGTACAACATTCGTTGTATTGCTGATTTTTAAATACTCCTTTCAAAAATCAGCAACACAACGAAAATATGTAACTTAATTAATTCTATATTAAATACTTTTCTTCTTCTTTATAATCATCGGCTTAGATTTCAAAATCTTTTTTACAGCATTTAAAACTTTTTCCTGAGGAATAGTTTCTTGCGTGCCTGTTACCATATTTTTAATTATCACTGTTTCATCTAAGGCCTCTTTTTGACCGATTATTATGGTCATCTCCACTCCTATTCTGTTAGCTGTCCGCAATTGTGATTTAAGACTGCCCCGACCAAAACTTTCTGCAATTAAAATTCCTTCTCTTTCTAAATCAGAAAACAATTTTAAACTTTTCTTCTTTGCCAAATTACCCAACTGAGCGATAAAAATTCTTGGTTTTGGACTTTCATAAGATTTAGCTTTCACTCTTTTCATTTCCAAAACTAATCGATCAATTCCCAATGCGAAACCTATCGCTGGAGTCGGTTCTCCGCCTAAGCTTTCTATCAATTTATCATATCGTCCTCCTCCGCCTAATGATTTTTTCTTACCATCTTCATCAGCAGACCAAATTTCGAAAACTGTTCTGGTATAGTAATCCAGACCCCTGACTAATTGAGGGTTGATGGCATACGGCAATTCTAATTCATCCAGGTATTCCAATAAACTCTTAAAGTGATCTCTACAACCATTGCAAAGATGATCCACTGTCTGAGGTGCATTGGCAGAAACTTGTACGCATTTATCCTCCTTGCAATCCAATATTCTAAGCGGATTAGTTTTTAGCCTGGTCTTGCAAGTTTTGCAAAGTTTTTTCTTTTTGGAATCAAAATAGCTAACAAGCATGTCAATATATTCTTTTCGGCAATCCGGACAACCAATGCTATTTATTTGAAATTGAATATTCTTTAAACCCAAGGCTCCCAAAATGCGATAAGCTAGTTGCATTATCTGGGCATCCAATACAGAATCTTCCTCTCCAAAAATATCAAAATTTGCCTGAAAATGCTCTCTATATCTTCCCTCTTGCGGACGATCATAACGATAAACCGGCCCAATGCTAAAAAGTTTAATGGGCTTGGATAAGACGTTCATGCCATGTTGGATGTAAGATCTGGCAATTCCAGCTGTCATTTCCGGCCTTAAGGCTACATGGTCTTTTCCTTTAGTTACAAAAGTATAAATTTCTTTATCAATAAGATCAGTGCCTGTGCCGATAGAGCGGATAAACAAATTAGCATATTCCACACTAGGAATATCTATTCTTCCGAAACCATATTTGGGATATTCTTTGTCCAAAACCATTCGCACCCTGTTCCAATATTCTTGCTCATTGGGCAAAATATCTCTCATCCCTCGCGGTGGCTGCATCAAGATTGGCTCCTGGGCTTCTTTTTTGACAGACTTAATAGAAGTCTTTTTTGAAGATTTTTTTTCTTTCTTGGAGATATTTTTTTTACTGGCAACCTTATTTTTAATTGACTTCATTGACATATTTTTAGCTATCTGAATTAAAATCTTTGATTTAAATTAATCTGCAAAAATTTTTGCAACACTTATTGGCCAGGCCCTTAGCAATACTCGCCCGACGACATTGCTAGTTTTGATAGGTCCCCACATTCTCGAGTCAGAACTATGATTACGATTGTCTCCCATCACAAAATATTCATCATCCTTTATCAAATAATCATTATCACCTTTAGTTGTTAATCCGCTAGGCAAATAGTCTTCGCTCAATTTAAGCCCACTAGGATTGTCTTTGTTATATATATAAACACTACCTTTCTCTATCTTTATTCTTTCTTTCGGTAATCCGATCACTCTTTTTATAAAAAATTGTTTCGGATTAAGCGGATATTTGAAAACAATTACCTCGCCTCTGTTAATTTCTTTAAATGAATCAATCTTGGCTATTTTTAAATCAGTTTCTTTATATCCCAATTCGTTGACTATCAGATATTGTCCATCCTCAAAATTCGGCTCCATGCTGGCGCCTTGGACAAAAAATGGTTGAAAAAGAAACATCCGAATAGGCAGGATAACTACTACAGCCAATATAAAAATTTTAATTATCTCAATAAAAAAAGACCCCACTCCGCTATATAATTCACCATTTTCCTCGTCTATGTTTTTATCTTTATCCTTTAAATAATTCATAAAATGCTAAATAAACAGTTGAAACCAACAAAAGTATTCTACCACAGTTAAATGTGAAATGCAAGACTGGAAAATTGCCTGTCCGCGCACTATTTATTAAGAGAAAATAACATTTCCAGAAAGGCTCTTGATTAATTTTTAAAAAATTGGTAGATTAGGTGGTGTATGCACTTGGTGCATATCTATTTTTTTTATCAAAAATGGCCCTATCGTCTAGAGGCTAGGACGTATCCCTCTCACGGATAAAACTGGGGTTCAATTCCCCATAGGGTCACCGGAATTGAAGGGCAAATTAAAAAAGCAAAGAGTTTTGCTTTTTGAGAGCAAGAGAATAAAATATTTTGTGCCAATCATAAGTTGGCGGGTGAACAAACATATTTTAAACATGCTAAGCGTTATTAAAAAATGTTAAATATTTTTCTTTAAAATGATTTTTTTTAAATCAAACAAAGAAAACGAAAAAAAATGAAATTAATTACCAAAGAAGGATTGAAGAAATTGGAAGAAGAATTAAATGACAGACAAACAAGAATCCGCCAGGAAATTGCCCGAGCTATAAAAGAAGCTAAGGAGCAAGGCGACTTAAGCGAAAATGCTGAATATAGTGAGGCCAAAAGACAACAGTCCGAAAATGAATCTAAGATTGCAGTTTTGGAATCAATGATAAAAAATTCTCAGATCGTAGACGATAGCGCCTCGACAGATGGCTTTGTCAAAATTGGCTCCGATGTAAGTGTAAAATTTAACAACAAAGAAGTTACTTTTCATATTGTAGGTGCTAGTGAGGCTGATCCAAGTAACTATAGAATTTCCAATGAATCACCACTGGGCAAAGCTTTGCTTGGGAAGAAAATGGGAGATGTTACCAAAGTTGAGACTCCGACTGGAGCAGTTAAATATACTATTGCAAGTGTAAAATAATTAAATATCTGAAATAGCAAATGCAAAAAACATCCCACACGACCTAGT
>DOKP01000033.1:22401-40824 GCA_003510795.1 Candidatus Moraniibacteriota bacterium
CACGACCTAGTGTGGGATGTTTGTTTTATATTTACCAGCGCGGGAAAAGATACGCATTATTTATTTTTTTATTTTTTTGGCTAGCTTATCCAACTCAGTGGAAGCTTTGATAAGATACTCTGATAATATTTTTTTCATTTCTTTCCTGATAAAAATACTTTTCTTTTTGTCATTCTCTACGACACCCAGAGTATCTTTATAAATCATATCGTGTTCAATTTCCGACCAAGCATGGTGCAAGATCGAAGTTAGTTGAATTTCGCATTTCAATCCTTCAAATTTATTATATTCGCTCAAGCTAATTCTTTTCTTATCAAAACTAGTTATTATATGCGTGGCCTCATAACCTGATGATTTTTTGTGATTTTTTATGATAACTTCTCCCGTTAATTTCGCCAGTAATTTTTCCACAAATTTATCTTTGTCTGACTCGAGATAAAATAGTATACGCAGTCCAGCCAAATCTTCTAAATCTTCCAGTTTAGTGTAGACTATGCCCTCTTTTTCTTTGCGGATAATTTTTTCCTCAAGCTTGTCTAAATCTTTAATTCTATAAAATATCTGATATTTATATTCTTCATCCACCAGCATGCTGTCCAATAATTTATATACCGCCAAACAGAACTCTTCATAAAGAGGCCTTTTTTCCTTAAAATCATCCAATATCTTTTTTACATTACTCGGCATATTTTCTTTATCTCTAATTCTTCACTCTAGACTACCTTACATATCAAGCATAACATGCCACCGTCTATTGTCCTATTAAAAAAACTACAAGATTAATATTTTAAGAATTTTTCCATTCCTTAATCATACTCATATTTTCACCTTCAAAATCATTCATATGCACCAATTCTATTTTATGATTATTTTTATAGATTATTATAAAAAATTATTTACCATGATGAAAGTAAATCCGACAATCAATATTATTATCATTGCAGTATTTCGTTATCTCTTTTTCCATATCATTCCAATAATTATTCTTTGTAAAATAAATTTCTTCATATTTTTCAATTAGCTCTGGGTGTTTTAGCTCAAGCCATAATTTTATATTATTCCATACGCTACCTTTAACATTAAGATTTTCCAACATATAAAAATCCGCATAAGTTTTTGTATTATTAATAATATCTTTCCAATCCGTTAAGTAAGGGAAAATTGGCCCGATAAAAACATAGGTTTTTATGCCAGCCTCTTTCATTTCTTTTAAAGCTTTTATTCTATTTGAAATAGAAGCGGTATAAGGTTCAACCTCTTTGCGAATATTGTCATCAGTTGTTGTTATCGTCAGGCCTGCTTCACAATTTTTAAATTGTTTAAGCAGATCTATATCCCTTACGATCAAGTCTGATTTAGTTTGAATTCCGAGATTTGGCTCAAGCGGAATAAGTTTTTTTAAAATTTTTCTCGTCAGTTCATATTTACGTTCAAGTGAAAGATACGGATCAGTTACCGAAGAAAGAAAAATTGACTTTCCTTTATATTTTAAAGAGTTTTCTGGGATTAAATCCGGGGCGTTAATTTTAACATCTATAAATTTTCCCCAGGGTTCAATATGCCCGGTGAAACGTTTCATAAAATTTGCATAGCAATAAATGCAAGCATGCATACAGCCGACATAAGGATTAATCACAAAATCCGCATCCGGAAGATTGGATTTGGTAATTATTGATTTGGCTTTAATTTCTTTTATTTGCATACGATTTATCATGAAATAGTTATATCAAAACCCGCTAGTAAAGACAAAGCTTCTGGCAATGAAAATTTGGCCTGGGTAATTTTGTTATTAGCTGGGTCGATAAAATAATTTACGGCTCCAATAAAATTTACTTTACTTAAATTTGTGTTTTGGAATTTGCAACCTCTCAAGTCAGAATTTGAAAAATCAGATTCACTGAGGTCAGCGTCGACGAAATCTGTTTCATGAATCACGCACTGGATAAATTTAGATTTTTTAATGTCCAGCTTGCTAAAATTGCAAAGCTTTATAACACAATTATCAAATTCCCAAACCAGCAAAAATTTATTTATTTCATTAAAAGATACCCCGCTCATTTTACATTCCTTAAAAATAACATTGCAAAAACTACAATTCAATATCTTTGAATTGGAAAAATTACACTCATTAAAGACACAATCGATGAATTTAGTGCCGACAAAATCAGTCTCAGTAAAATTACATCCATTAAATGTGCAATTGGAGATTTCAAAAGAAGTCGGTTTCCTCTGCGACCAATCCTCTTTTTGTATAGTTTTATTTTCGATAATATCTTGCATATTTATTAATTTTGCTGAAAATTTGTGTTATGCGTTTCTCTCTACTTATAACATTATTTTTGCCAAAAACTAACAATTGGGCTGAAATCGACATCGAGCCATTCTTTTTTCCACTCTTCAAGATATTTAATATCATTCGATGATGGTTCAGGATCGCACTTATCCATGCAAATAAGTGAAGGCATTACAATAGAATCACCGATTAATAAAGCTTCACCGGCCTGCAGGATTGGCAGAGATTCGGTTAATGGGCCAAGCGTATCTGGTAGTAATTTTTTCACATAATTTTGATCTTCTGGGTTGGTTAAGCGCATAGCGATAAAATTGCTACACTGGGAAAAGATTGTTTCCGAAATTTCTGATGGTCTTTGGCTTACTATTAAAGCAGTTATCCCATATTTTCTTCCTTCTTTTGCAATTCGTTCTATTGCAAATCTTGACGCGCTGAACTTCGCTAGGTTACTTTTCGGTACATATTTATGGGCTTCTTCATAAACAATTAATAGAGGTGTTTCATTTTTTAAATCAGCATGTGTTTTTTTGTAAAAATAACTATAGTCAAAAAGAATTCTTGAAATCAATGAAACAGTTATACTTAAAACCTCAAAAGGCACACCACTTAAATCGATTATCGTAACATTTGCTTCCTTGTTCTTGGTATATGAAATAAATTGTCTTAAGATGTCCACGGCTAAAACAGATTTAACTTTATCGCCAAGTAAAAATTCCAGTCGTTTGTCATTTTTTTTATTTTCTAATCTTGTTACAAAATTACTGAGTTTACCAAATAGTGGTCCTTGTTTGGGTACTTTTGCGCCCTGTATCATTTCATCATTTTTTTCTTGAATCACTTTTATAACTTCATCAATGTCAAAAAATACAGGAGAATCATAATGAATCTTTTCTTTAAGGGATACATCGCCTGTGAAATGCTTCTGCTTATTTTCAGTTATTGTTTTTTTCAGTATGGCAACTTGATTATGAGATTGTTCTTCATTACTTTCAATAAATAAATCGCTTAATTCATCTGAGTTCATTAACCAATATGGTAATACTAAATTTTCAACGTCAATATAAGATGATTGCGGGAAAGCCGATTTATATTCGGAATGAATATCGAATATTACAATATGAGAATTATTGAGTCCCTTATAACTATCGTTTTTTTCCTGTGTTGCTGACTGTATAATTTTTGCCAGAGTGTGGGATTTTCCAGAGCCAGTTGATCCAACAATTGCAATATGTTTATTAAAAAACCTATCTCCATTAACTGGAACTTTAATTGAAGGATCTTGAACTAAGCTTGAAAAACAAAATCTTTTGTCCTCAGGAATATCATTATAAATTTTTTGTATATCTTCTTTTTTTGCAGGCTCTACTGATTTTGGTGGAATGGCTATATTGTTGCCACCCCTAATAAAAACACCCTCAGAATTAATTAGCCCAAGCGGAATAGCTTCAAGAATATATGACGTTTTTTTTCGTATTCCTTCTTCGTCTATTTCCTTTGCTTCAATTGAAAAATTTTCAATTATTGCTATAATCGCACAGTCTGCATGATCAAATATTTTTAAATAAGATCCGACTGCAAGAAGCTCTCCGTCAACCTTAAAAGACTCAATATCATCCACATTAACCCTAACTTTGTTTGGAAAAACGGAAATGACTTCAGCATTTGAATTTTGACTTGTCATAATTATGAGATTATTTTAATTAAATCCTTGGTTTGATTAATATATAATTGATGGATAGTGCTCAAATTAGCTTTAATAGTTCTATTATTAGTAATAAAAAGGTCATATATTTCATCAAAAGATTGCGCTTTCAAAACCTCATTCATTTTTAATTCGGTCATTAGCTTGATTGATATTGAATTTTTATGGTTATTCGTATTAGCAACAAGATCCTGAATTCTAAAACGATCACCATTGAAGTGTGTTCCGTCGGTGAATAGAATTTTTTTATCCCAAAGTCTTTGTTTTATTTTAATAATTTCTTTATCTTTAATTCCTGAAAAACAAACAAATGGAGCTGGCGAATGGTCAACGCTGAAATATTTTTTAGAAATGTTTTGAATTAGAAAAATAATTTCACTTTCTTTTATTTTTTTATCAATCTCTATAATAAAAAGACGCGATTGATTTGGAATGTTTAATTTTTTGAATGTAAAATATTCTTTCTTTAGCATCTGTATATATTTTGTGTTTCCTATGAATTTTGAATAAGATGAATGAAAGATAATTGCTTCAGATGTTGAGATAATCTGACCAAGCTGGTATTTGCTAATTTTTCTTTTTGATTTTTCTTTTTTCGTTGCGATTTTAAACAAATGAGTTTGAATGATTGCATGAAACTGGATTGCTTCTTGGATTGTTTTAGCCTTGAATGATTTTTTTATTTCTCCAATTGCAATATTAAACTGATTATTAAAATCATGAGAAAACTCTACAATAAAATTATTTAAAAATGCAATCAACTCTTGCTCTGTGTAATTTACAGCATCCTTACCGAGAATTTTTTTAATTTCACTTAAATTTAATGAGCATGTTTGAGGGGTTTTATTCTTAAAATAGCAATACAACAAAAATTTCTTTTGCTTATTTTTTTTAAACTCATCAATCAATTGAATAACTGCAGGTTTTATTTTGGATGGAGAAAAGATTTGTGTTTCCTTGTATTTAACTTGAATGCAATATCTTTCACAGCTAATATCTTGGATGTATTCTATCTCTATAGCATTTTCTGGATTTTTTAAAACTTCTATTATACATTTATCAAACTGATAAATAAAACCCTTAAGTGCATAATATCCACCATCGCTATGTATTACTTTCTTTTTATCTATTCCCATAATGCTTATCGAGGACCGTCCTCGATAGACTATCCTTTTCTAATAATTTACTTACCTCCATCTTACGCTTAAATTTATATGGCGTAAAGTGAATTTTATAAAAAAAACGAGGAGCTTCTCTTGCGAGAAACTCCCCTAACTGCTTGCGCATTATTGCGCGGGCGCCGTGATCTTATCCACATATTTGTAGGCCAGATTGCGCACGATCTCATGGAATTCCTTAGGATCGCTATAAGCTTTTTGCTGTGGAACTCCATCAATGATTATTTGTCCGCTCCATCCATCAAGAATGATGACTGTTTGATGGCCAGGAATACTATCCAGGGTAAAGGTTATCTGTGGAAATCCATGAACGATCTCCAGATCACCCATAAGCTGTAGCTGGAAATCAGGAAGGATGCCTTCATAATTCAAATCGCCGTAGCACTCGTGAAGAATTCTCACGAAGTTCTCTTGCTGAACTTTATGTCGCCCAGTCATAAGAACGTTGAGCGGATGTGCCGTAGTAAAGCGAATTGACTCAATGCCCACTGCAACACGCTGCAGAAAAATTTCATCTTGCCACACATAGCCCATCGGGAAGCTCGCTCTGACAACGCGATTGTAATCATGCTCCCATCTGCCAGATTCGATGACGGCGAGAACTATCACAGGATTTTCAAATATTACAAATCCTGTTCGCCTACCCAAATTCAGAAACTCCCGAAGCGCTTCGATTCCATCCTTTTTGAATGTAATATTAAGCATCGGGCCAACTTTCGGGTATCTTTTACCCATCTCTTGCAATGTTTCTCTATTCATGGCTTGCTCCTTTGGGTTAAGTAAATGTGCTATATTAGCTTATACAAATTATAAAACTAATATTAGAACATAGCACATTTTTACATAATTGTCAACACTAAACAAAAAACTCAATTATTTAGGCGTTTTTTAATTGTGATGACACCAAAGAAGATATACGTTTACCCTGTAATGAAATATTTCAGGGCGGAGCCTGTTTGCCATTGGTTTTAAATCAACTCTCTAAAAAACCTCGCTCTTTTAATTCTTGAATTGCCTCTATTGGCTTGAGATCTCTCACTGCTTCAATCACTCGAGTGGCAAGTTCATCCGCCTTCTTGAAACGATTTGGCTGATTTTCAAATCTTGGTCCAACTCTCATTACAGCGCTAAGCATCGATCTTGTCACACAGGCTCTATAATCAAGAACTAAATGATTAAAAGAGTAGCTAGCTTTTATTTTATCGCCCAACATTTCATAATATTCTTTCAGTAAATCCTTTTCATATTTTCGCCTCTGCTCGACGGTAAGCTGTTTCACTATGAAGTAAGACAGATCAAATGGAATCACTCTTTGCGCTGAAAGTTGCCAATCGATAAATATTGGCGCGTTGCTTCCATCATTAGGGAAAAGCAAATTTGCTTTGTTTACGTCACCATGACTCAGAGAGCTAGGATTTGAATTATAATGACTTGAAACGACTTCAGGATTCTTCAATATCCATTCGAAGTCAGCCGCCTCACTCCCTAACTGATCTTGATATCTTTTTTTGAAAATATCCCAGCTTTGCATATTAATACGGATAGCATTCACGAAATGGCTGAGATCATATTTAGGAACGCGAGAATCATCAAAAAATCTTGTTTGGAGATCAGCAAGAATTACGACAACATTTTGTATTTGAGAAATAGTCAGATCATTTTTTAACACTGAATGGGTGGACGTCATATCCTCCATGACCAAATTGCCGTTACCAAATTTGCCATATATGCGCGGTATATAGGAGACTTTTTCCTCAAATAATAAACTGTAAATTTCCCCTTCTCTTTTTGGTTCGGAGACACTTACTTGAAATTTTACAATAACTGACTTTGGCTCGCATCCTGACGTTACATAGTTTATCTTTACTCTCGCGGCTTTTCCTAATAAACTCCATGGCCCGAAATCCTTGTCTATTTCTATAGAAGCGATTTCGCTATTGGAAGTTTTTGAAAAAAGCACGCTATTTAACCATTCGGCTGTTATTTCTGATGGAGATTTGGGTATTTTCATATTATTTTTTATTACGAAGCTAAGGGAATATGGCCAAATATGTTTTTATATCATTTTAAAATAATTCAGTTATCCCGTTAATCTTTAATTAACTGGGACTTACATTACCCCTATCTTACGCTTAAATTTATATGGCGTAAAGTGAATTTTGTAAAAATAAAAACCACATTCTAAATTGTAATATAAAAATTACAATTCCAGAGTGTGAAATTGGGCGGGTTTGGTCATTAGCAATATTTATTGCTTTAATTTTTCAGATATATCCTTCCAGAAATAAAACAATAATCCCAAACAAGTGCAGTGATATGACGGCCGTCACCAAACTGCATATTCTAAAATTAGGAAAATTTTAATAAAATAAAATGGGCAACTAAGTTTAACCTAGATGCCCATTATGAAATGAAATTGCCAAAAAATAAAACATCAAAATAAATTCGACAATAGTTATTACTTAAGATTCAATGGATCAATCTCATTCCCATCGGCAAACACTATTAAGCCACTAAATTTAATACGCTCAACAAGTTTTTTAACCCCCTCGCTCGCCTCAATCTCTGTGCCTTTTTCAATTCCTCTTATTTTAATAATATAAAATCTTGAATTTATTTTTCTGCTATCACTACTTTTATGAGTAGCTCTAGCAACTCTGGCGAAATGCGCGCTTCGAGCGAAACTGGCTTTTTGTAAATCAGATTTCCCCTTAGTATAGCTTTCTTTTGCCATCTTAATGCTCTCCATTTCTCGTAATTAATATTAACGCGTCGATATTTATGTTTTAATAAATATACTTCCTGACTTCAATTTCTTTTTAAAAAACTAATTATAATATTTAATCACATAATGACAATAAATACAAGCAAAATCTATATTTTAAAATTAACTTAATGAAAAATTTGAGTCTACAAAATAAAAACCAGCAGTTCACCGTTAGGCAAACCGCTGGAAGCTGAGAAGTTACTTCTCTCCGTTAAAGAATTCTACCAGCGAACTTGGCGGATCTTCAATCATTTCTTGACCCAAAATAGATTCCAGCGAAACCTTTTGTTCCTTAATGCTATGCTCCCAAATGCAGAGAAAATATGGATACAAACTAGCCATCGCCTCTGCTACTTTTTCGGATGCAGGTGCGGGACAGCTTCTTTGAAAAAGCAGGTCTTGTTGAGCACTCGAGGCTTCAAATCTAATGAAGCTTCCAGGATCATAAATAAGATGTTCTGGAAAAATAAGGAGTTTAAATTCTTCACCGAAACTATATTCCAGTTGCAAGTTCATATCCAAATGCTGATGCAGTTTGATTCGCCTCGAATACACAACTCTTCCTCTTTCATTGGAATTGACACAGTCAATTGGTTGCAAAATATTAATCACTTGGATTAAATCACCGAAATTTTTATCGCGCATGCAAACCGTTTTATAGAATCTGGAATATTCTCCTTCTTTTGTGGGTTTAATCCTGACGATTCGGGTACAGAGGCCAAAATGCCTAAACAAAACATTTACGCAAGCAATTGGGCGTCCACCGCCAGTCTTTTCTTCAGCAAACGATAAATCATAGCCCGCTTCACTGAGATCTTGATGATTTCCCTTGTAAGCCTCCGCTTCATTTCCTCGCCAAAATTCTCCACTGAGTTCTTTCGGAGCAAAGAAATTATCTACATTGTTTATGCTCCTCCAACAGTCAACGCTTGTTCTCATCGCATCATGATTTTTATCAGAGCAAAACTCTCTGAGAAAAAGAGGCCACGTTGAACAATCAAGTGCTTTTTTGGGGTCTGGCAAAAACTTAATACCTGTAGCGAAATCTAATTTGCTATTTTTAAACTGGCCAGGAAGATCAGTAGGCCAGTCAAAAATAAACATATCAGACAACCGCCACCCTTCGGGAGTCTGTAGATAATCCTGTCTATTTTCTTTTGCGATCATCTTCCAGGCCTTCACTGCCTTTCTCATTAACCTTATCAAATCCATTTTATGTTCAAAATCTCTGAACTGATAATTAATGAAAGTATTAATGGAATTAACCGACGGGGCTTCCTTGACCCATTCTCGTAAAATTGGATGGCGGAAAGCCCAGGAAGCATCTACAATTAATTCTGGCAAACAAATTCCCCTTTCCATTTTTTCCATTTCTTTTCTTTCGTTCTCGTTCATAGCAACTCTCCTTTTTTGTTTCGCCCTGACCGGCAAGGCAAAATATTATGGGGTAATCTCCCCGCTTTAAGGAACCTCGATTCTGACCCGCAGAATCAATTAAAAATAGCTTAACTTATAAAAATTTTAATGTCAATTTAATCATGACTATTCCCTATCAGATTACTAGAGACATAATTTATTTGGAAATTTCGCCAATGGCAAGAATTGTGCCTGCAGTCAATCCTGCAATTGTTAATCTTTTTTAATTAATTGAAGCCTAACCATAGCCGAGACGATGTGAATCGAAAAAATATCCAGAAATTCTAAGCCTTGTTTGTCCACTTTTTTATATTTTTTAAATCCGATAAGCAAAAAACCTACGCAGATGTTTTTCTGGACAAGTGGCGCCGCCACACAATATTCAAGATTTGATCCATCTTTAAAACAACCTGCTAGACCGCTATCACACGAAAAGCTTATTCTCTTTTTTTCTTCCATTAAGCTCTTTATAAAAACTGCTTTTTGGGGATACACCTCTATCAAGTCTGGTCGAACATTTATATCCATACCTTCTCCAAGAACCAAAGAAAATTGATAACCTTTTTTGTGTCTATATAACAAAACAACATCAGCATGAAAAGCGCCTTTTAAAGAGTTTACGATATGTTTAATAACTCCTTGCCGATCTTTATTGTACTTTGATTGTTCTTCCATTTCCAAAAGAAGCGACATCTTTCGATTAGAAATTCCAGCGTGCCTATATAATTCGATGATATCTTCTTCCACTCTTTTTTGCATCTCATTTTGAGCTAAACGATATTCCTCTTGGCTTTTTTTAGAATTAACAAAAAGAAATTGGTATGGCCGCATAAGTCCAATCTCTAAAATCGCTCTGTATAGAAGCAAGAACGAAATAAATTTTAAAAGATGTCCAAGCATATTAGAGAAATCATGGATACCTACATATTCAGTAAATAATAATTCGGAAACTATCTTAAACATCAATGCTAGGGAAAGCAGATTAACCATTTTAGAATCAATGAGCTTACTTTTTTTAAAAATAAGGATAGTGGCAAATAGAAACAACAATGAAATTATGTACTCGCTATTTTTTTTAAATTGAGTGAGACCTACGCCTTCTATATATGCATCTGGAAAATTTTTCCAATAAAATGTAGACAGGATTATAAACAAAGATATTCCAAAATAAAAAAGGAAGATAAGATTAAACTTAGCCAGGGCAATCTCATGATTTTGCGCCAATCTTCTTTTAAAAAAAATAAGCGCCCCAATAAATGTAAGCGCTTCTATGTATCGCCCAACTATCCAAAGCTGAGTGGGAAGATTTTTATCGTAGCCATAAAATATCTGCATACCGCCATAACTTAAAGTATGGAGCAAATCTACGCTACCGATAAAAAAATAACCGATTCCTAAAATAAGTAAAAAAATATTATTGATATAATGTCGGGACGACCAGGCTACCACAAATATACCGAAAGATATTACTACCGTCGAAAGCTCCACAAGAGAATGAAACAACAAGTAGTTATACAAACTAGTTAAATAAAGGGTAAGGCAACTGCTTATGATTACGAAAGGAAACATTAGTTTTCTCAAACTTTCTCCGTTTAAATTCATACGCGTTTATTTAATTTTAATAAACCCATCTCCTCTATTTTATGACTTGTTCAATTCTATTGTTTTTGTTGTGGTTAAGTCTAACACAAAAACAATTCCCTGCAAAGGCGTGCTATTTATCTAAAATAATTCAGTGCTTAGATATTTTTCACCTCTGTCTGGAAGAATCATCACCACCGTTCCGCTATTTATTCTCTTGGCAATTTCTGTAGCTGCCAGCATGGTTGCACCGCTCGACATCCCCACAAAGAGACCTTCTTTTTGGGCTAAAAGTCTTGCCATCGCAAAAGCTTTTTCACTTTCAATGATTATGAACTCATCAATTTTTGTTTTGTCATATATTTTAGGAACGATAGCCTCTTCCATATTTTTAAGTCCCTGGATACGATGGCCTCTTTCTGGATAAGCACACACGATTTTTATATTGGGGTTAAGTTCCTTTAACCGTTTTGAAATTCCCATTATTGTGCCGGAAGTTCCGATACTGGAAACAAAATAATCAATCTTACCGCCAGTATCTTTACAAATTTCATCGGCTGTCGTCTCGTAGTGAGCAGCCATATTATTAACATTAGAAAATTGATCGGGCATAAAATACTTTTTTGGATTATTAGCTACCAGCTCCTTAGTTTTTATAATAGCTCCATCAGTTCCTTTGCCAGGATCTGTTAAAATTATTTTGGCTCCGAAAGACTGAATCATCTTTCTGCGCTCGATTGAAGCGGACTCACTCATAACAATTTCCACCGCGTATCCCATCACCGCTCCAATCATCGCGATACCAATACCGGTATTTCCTGACGTTGCTTCAATGATAGTTTTGTCTTTAGTCAGTGTTCCGTCTTTAATAGCTTTTTGGATCATTTTAAGAGCCACCCGGTCTTTTATGCTCCCGCCGGGATTAATTCCTTCCAGCTTGGCATACATGGCAACTTTTTCGCTTGGATTAAGCTTATTAATTTTGACCATGGGTGTGTTCCCTATCATCTCTATTACATTTTCATATATCATATAATTGTGTTTAAAAAAATAAATTAAAAAAATCTCGATTATTTCGAGAATTATAGTTTGCTTATTTATTAAAAAGTTATCTAAATCAACAGCAAAAAGTTCTCGAAATATTGGTTTCGAGACAACAACAAGATTTTTGAATTTTTTTATTAAGGTTTTCTTTCATATCGTTATCTAAACTTTACATTATTTTAGAAATAATGTCCATATTTCGTTATAAAAAATTTACGTACATATGTAAGTAAATATTTATTTGCATTGCCCGCATCTTATAATTAGATTTATACAGCGTAAAGTGAATTTTGTAAAAAATAAAAGAGGCGAAAGTTTATAACTCCCGCCTCTGGTTTTCGTTGAAATAAATCTCTGCCAATTTAGAATAGCATTCTTTTTGTAGCAGAGTCACAGACATTGCGTGCCTTCATGACAACATCTATGAGCTTTTCTGGAAAGCGCAATATACTGTTATTAAGCAAATTTCCCGCATGAGCGACGGCTTGAGCGGCTTTTTTGACCGCATCACTTAAAAGATTAGAATTCTCAAAGTCAACTGAGTCATTCATCACATATACAGAATCGTCTGAGGAAACCGCCTCGCACTCCTTGATTGTCTGACTGATAATTTTTTTTAAATTTTCATCAGAAGTTTCAAGGAGTGAGAGAATCGCACTCGCAAAAATTGCTGCCACGCGGTAATCCTGCAAAACTTGGATATGATATACATCAATATAATCTACGTGGAATCCGTTTTCTTTGATGTATTCCCTTGTAAACTTATTAAATTCAATTCTGCTTGAATATCTTTCCATCTTTTAAGCCCTCCTCTTCTTTATATTTTTTAAAATCCAATTTTATTTCCCCACATTTTTTAAAAGTGCTAGTTAATAACGTTAGCATGATTGTATTAAATAATCAATATCCAAAAGTTAGTGTCAAAAGTTGGGCAACAAGATAATCGTGCAAGAATCACGCAAGAAATCGCGCAAAGATTTGAAAAATTTTAAAATAAAATATAACTATTTTATTTTTTTGAATCTCCTACAAATGTCAAATCGACAGAATACAAATTAAACTGGCGTAAAGTTGTATTATGGAGAAACAAAAACAGCTATTACTTAGGTTGTTTTAAGGTAAGCCAACATATCTATCGAGGACTCACGTGAGAAAACATTTGTAAAATAAAGTAGCCCACCAAAACATATACGATAAGCGCAATCAAAGTCGAAAAATCAATCACAAATTCTCCTAACTTTAAGTTTGGCATAATTCCCACAAACGGACTTACTAGCGGAGCAGTGGTGTCATAAAGCCAAGCGACAAAAGGAGCGTGCGCATTTACGGTAAAAAACTTAAAAACAAATCTAAGCGACAATAGAAATTCCACTATTGAAACCAAGGCACTTATCAATGTTCTTGCAATTCCCATAAATTTTAAGTTAAATTTTAATTGCCTATATAATTATTATAGCACTAAATCATTGATTCTTATATAGCTCATTTCCAAATCTCCCGACAATATCGCCCTATTAATATGCTCTAATAAAATGAAAAGAGAGGACATTGCGTATAGCAACATTCTCTCTTTATTTTATCCTCCTGAATTATTTTACTCATAGAAGATTTCCTAAAACCAACAGTCTGGATCTTCTCCCATATAATCTCCTGATGCATATGCAGCTCTCGCCCGACATCCTCCACATGAAAATCTCATCCTGCATTTGCCACATTTACCTTTAAGATTGCGCTGTATGAGCTCCAGGATAAAAGGACTTGAAATGTATCCTGTAAGAATTTCTTCAGAAGATTTTCCAAGACAGTTCATTATCGGATGGTTTGGCAGAAGAGGGCAAGGCAGCATAACACCATCTGGCTCGACACTAAAAGTACCGATTCCGGCGATACATCCACCGTACTCATCTTCGCAACCGCAAGATACTGATTCCGAATCAATATAGGCCAAAGGATCGTTCAGATCGATTGTCATTCGACCTTTAAATTCTTCCCTGAGCTCTTTTATCATGTCCGAAAGTTTCTTTTTTGTTTCAGCGGTAAAAAACAAACTAGGATCTCTTAGAGCAGTACCTGACGGTATGATACTAGAAACGGAAAGGGCATCAGCTCCGCAACTATGCGCAATCATGGCAATGTCAAACAGTTCATCTAACTGTTCTTGCCGAATAGTGGCTCGAACAATACCTCTTATTCCATCTCTTTTTCCAATCAGCCTGATGGCTTGAATAGCTCTCTGATAGGCTTTATTAAATCCGCGGAATTCATCGTGAATCTCCTGAGATGAACTATCCAAACTTACTGATATTCGAAGTTCCGGGAAGTTGAGACTTTGCAGAAAGTCTAGAGTTGAATCTTTCAGCAATGATCCATTGGTTGTAATAGTGACAAATTCACCAGCCTTGGGATAATTGCTCAATTCAATCATCAGCTCCCTGAATTGCGGGTGCTTTAACGGTTCTCCGCCGGAAATAAGATACCCTGCTCCCTCCCCAAGATGTTCCCGGGTAAACAATAAGATATTCCTGAAATCGGCAAGCCCGATATTAACCACCTCCTTATCTTCATAGGCTCCACGACAATGTTTGCATCTCATGTTGCAATCGGTGGTTATGTTGATTTGAGCATGACAGAGAAAGAGTTCTAAAATTTCATCATCCGTTTCTATTCTAAGCATAATATTCCTCCCTGATTATCTGTCCGTTGTTAACGACCTATAGATAAGAGTCAGAAAGGAAATTGCCCTTTCTGACCCCTGACCAGTGACATTTGCGCCTAATTAGAATCGCAGGTAAAACAACGACACTTGGAGATCCGAATTCTTCTGATCTTCTTGGCCGTCTTCATAGAGCATCACCTCCTTTTATGTTAAAGGAACTTGCATGAACATATGCACTTACATATGCCCACGTAAAGCCTACAATAAATAGATAATCTAGTCAATTCTCAACTACTCAAAATCAATAAAAAATGCACTCAATTAATCACTATTTCCAATGATTGCTTTTTATTTTTTCGACAAAATTTATAAAACTCCATAAACAAAAAATTACGTAATTGATTACGTAATTTTTTAATTGCACGGAACGCTTGATGATATTCGGACAAGATTGGGATTAGATTGGAGCAAGCAATAACATTAATGAAGAATCTTTAGATTTCTATTTCCTCACTCTTTCGCGACTATCCATATATCTCTTGAGCGCATCTTTGGATGTAAGCCAATTGCGATTCTCTTTATGTGCCTCTAATTTTCCATTGCGTGCCAATTTATTCAAATATTTTTCTGTGAATTTTGATTTTTTAGCCAAATCAGCGAGTGAAATATATTTCTCATTGCCCTTCTTGCTTGGCATTAAAATCTTTAAATAAATATCAAGAGTTCTTTCAACTGCACGGGCAATGAAATTCACAAAATTAACATATTCGCCTTTATCCGCCTCCGCTAACGTTTGATAATATCTTTTGCGATCATTTTTGAGGACAATCACCAATGGGAATCCTGATTGCATAAGAATTATATTCATAGCCAATCGCGATGTTCTACCATTGCCATCAAAAAATGGATGGATATATACCAGTTTGTGATGTAATATACTAGCCAATTCGACAGCATGCATTTTTTTCTTGTTATCTCTAACCCAAGCAATTAAATTTAACATAAGTCGAGGAATTTCCAATGCCTCAGGTGGCTTGTGATCTGCGCCACCAATAATCACTCCGCTATTTCGATATCTCCCAGCCCACTCTTTATCAATATTTTGTTGAACTATTTGATTAAGTGATCTAATTAAGTTTTCCGAAAAAGTATTTTTCTTATCCTTTTCTACCAAATCATAAAGGTATTCCAATGCCTCTTGGTGATTCTTGGCCTCCAGATGGTCTTTGAGTGGCTTGCCTTTTATGGTTAACCCTTCATTTATTACCAGATAAGTTTCCTTGAGCGTCAAACTATTTCCCTCGATCGCATTAGAATTGTATGTCATCTCTATTTCAAACTGCTCCTTGAGTTTTTGAACTGCGCTCGCAGGAAGTGGACGAAATGAATTAAGTAGTTTCAACTTGTCATCAATCCTTTTTTGAATTTTTTTGTCTAAATATTGCATATTTTTGCTAAGGTGGTTTAGATTATTATTTACAGTATACCGCATTAAGGAAAATAGTCAAGACAATTTAAGAAAGTTCAGAGTCACATTATCTCCATACAAAAACAAGGCTTTACAGAGCCTTGTTTTAATCCGCACGGGAGAAGAGGTATGAGCTTCGAACCAATATATTGGGAAAATGTTAAAAATAAATTGGAGCGAGCGATGAATTTGATGAGCGAATAAATTTAGTAAATATAAAAACCAGTGGCGAATTGTTAAAACTCCACTGGCTTCCTGAAAATATTATTTATATCTTTCTCATAGATAACATTTTCAATGCTTTGTATAAATATTTAGCTGCTCTTGTCCAATTGATTGGATCCATGGCATTGCCAGTCAGGGTAAGCTGTGCCTGTGCATCAATGCTAAGGCCTGAATATTTATTTACTAATAGTTGTCCTAGATGCAATGTATCGGGTCCTAAACCACCCGCAAAAGTGATATCTAAAGAAAGCATTGAATTAATTATGCCATCAACAAAAGGAATTAATCCCAACGCGTCCATGCGCTTGCCTCTTCCCATACTCTTATCCAAAAGAACAAAATCGATAAGACCCTCATATTCCTCCAATCGCTTAATAAGTCTGGACGGATCATCTTCAACTTGTGCAAGCGCAGGCGTGCTGACCTGAAGAACAATGTCTATTTTTGGATATTCTTTTTTTAATTCGGACAGCATCTCATCTGAAGGCCAAATCATATCCAACTGCAAAGCATGGATATCTCTACCGCCATATCCAACTGCAGAAACAAGATGTTTTGTTTCCGTTTTTCCATCATAATCAGCATAGTGTAATGCATTACACGCCAAAGGATGTTCAATAAACAAATGTTTAATATTTTCCTTGGGCACCCAAATCGAAGACCATTTGCTTGGAATATCGTTTAATGTTTTGTAACTAATCATTAAGCCAATCATAAGTTTATACTTAATTGGATTTAATAATTCTTTCTGGGATCTCTCAAAAACATCAAGCATTGTATTTACTTGTCCGATTGTTTCAAAGCCAGTAATACCTACATATGGATATCGCATTGGTTGCCTCCCTAGTATTTTTTATTAAATTTTGGAGAACTTGGATATTTGATTGTCTCATGTAAAAATTATTTCGTCAAGAAAAATAAAAAACAATGCAAAAAACGCCCTATCCTAGGCGTTTTTGATGTTTTGCTTCGCCAGGCTGTAGCCCTCTGCCTGCCGGCAGGCAGGTTTAGCGAAAGATGGCACGGAAGAAGGTATGCGTTTACCCTGTAATGAAATATTTCAGGGCGGAGCCTGTCCGCCTCCGCCACAAAATCAAAGGCGGATAAATCTGGCGGAAACTTTGATGGTGGAAAATTGGGAAAATGTTAAAAATAAATTGGAGCGAGCAATGAATTTAATGAGCAAATAAAAAGGGATTCATTTCGAATTATTTCGATTTGAATCCCCCATGAAAAATGTTGCACATTTTTCTATGTATATTTTTGCGATAGCTCCAGTAACCACTTTTCCGGAAGATGCTTCATTCTAGCAATACGAGCCATCATCCCAAGTGTGGTTCCAATCAACTCATTGTCTAGATTTTGCTGGAATAAATAAGCAAATATTTTATCCAGGCATTGATAAACTTCGCGCAATCGTTTTTCATAATAGCCAGACAATTGCTTCTCGAGTAACTTATTAAGATCATGCTTGTAAAGTTCTCTAACCTCCAGTTTGTTTCTGGCGATCCTTTCCGCAACTTCTTCTGGTGGCACATCGCGATGAATGCGCACTGGTTCCTTTCCGGAAAAATCCCAACGATCTTCAACTGAAAACTCTTTGGTATAATCAATAGCCAGACAACCCTCCCAATGATTTATGCACTGTTGCAAATCATCAAAATAGTTGGGCACTTCAAGAATACCGAGCAAGTAACGCCATACTTCACGGGATACTTCTTCAGAGGACATACTTTTGCCTTTTTCGTCCAAGGTGTATCCGACTTCATCCGAAGCATACAGTGTAGCAATTAAGCCTACATGCTTACTCGTGTAATGGGCGATACTCATAGCTTTCAATGTCATGATGCGCACTGATGGATCGTCAATTAAAATCAATTTGTCCATTCTCCAGCGCAAAACTTTTTTCATCATGGCAACCAGCCAACGACCGAGTAGATTTTTGGGCATTTCATAATTCACATGGCCCATGGCGCCAAGTAATTTTTGGGCAGCGGGGCTATGTTTCTGAAATTTACTTGCCAAGTCCCAACAGTTACGAGCCATTATTCTCATAGCTTGAATATTCATCAGACATCTCCTTTTTGTGAGTC
>DOKP01000088.1 GCA_003510795.1 Candidatus Moraniibacteriota bacterium
TATTATGGTCGCACTTCTTTCCATTCGCTACTTACTGGACAAGCAATCCTATTGCAAGCCTGATGTTCAATCTTTTCATAACAGTTAGCATAGCGAGTTAATTTTGTCTGGTCTCCAGTTGTTCCACATTGATTGCTACAATCACTCCAAGCAGAATCTGAATATGGAGTACAAATAATTGTTACCGGGACTGTATCTAAAACATTAACTAGCCCAGGATTAGTACAAGCCATTGCATAATTTAAAGTAATAGGTGAAGCTCCTTCACTAGCTGGTTTAGGTGCCATTGAAATATCGCTATTAAGCTGAGAACCATTGATAGCTATTGGATCAGACCAATTCACACCCGTATTAGAAGCAGGAACATTACAATAAGTAGCATAATTAGAAGACCACGTTATGTCAATTGGGTTAGATTTATTAACTGTAATAGCGGAACCTGATCCGTTTATTTCTAAATTTGGTTCAGCATTAACATAAATAATATTTGAAGCATTGGTACATCCGGAGCCGGGGGTGCTTAATTGATTAACTGACGTAGCTAATCTTTTCCCAGTTGCATCTGAAGCGCTCCAAGTGGCAGGTGTTGTGTAATAGCAAGTGTCATCCCAATGGCTGGTGTCTACAGTTTTTGTAAAAGTAGCCGGTGCGCCTACATTGGTACACCAGGTAGCACTATGTCCGCATTCATCTTGAAGAAAAACGTTGTCCGCATAATGATTATCCGATCCACAATCGCCAGTGGTCGTATATGAGCTGGACCAGTCGCAACCGAAAGAATCACACGGAACACATATCTTCTCTTCACCAATTTTTGTCCAAGTACAATTAACAGTTGCCGAATCTACAACCCAAGTTGATTTCCAACAAGCCGGATCTAGCATTCCCAAAGAAGGGGTAACGTTCCCTGGACAGGTTGCTGCTTTTAAATCAAGAGGTGTCCAAATAAATATAAGACTAAAGAACCCCAATAAGAATATTTTTTTCATATATTTTAAAATTATTTATTATTAGAAAACTCTTGCGCTTTTTTCTCATATTCACTTTGTTTTTCACTATTCCCCATTTCTCGATAACAATTCGCGATTGAACTATTCAAAGACTTTAGCATGATGAGCTTAGAAGGAATGAGTAAAGATACATCTTTGTCAACCAGAGAAATGCCTGCTAAAGCAGTCGCTATTGAATCATCAAACTTATTTTCCATGTATAAAGCATAAGAAAGAGCTAATTGCGCAGACGCCTTGGCTGGAGATAATTCCATTGCCTTTCGGGCATTTACCTCTGCCTCTTGATAATTCCCTTCGAAAATATTTAACTTAGAAAATGTAATAAAAATATTCGGGTCAATAGGTGTTAATGTTTTAGCTTTTAGCAAACTAGCCCTGGACTGATTGCTATCACCATTTTTCATAAAGATATCTGCCATAATTTGATAAGCTTCTGATTGAAAAACAGGATCGACATCTTTTTTGTCTGTAACAATTTTACAATTTTTAGTAGCCTCTCTCACATCTCCTTTGGAGTATTCCAGATTGCATAAATTAGTATAAATATAAATATGTTCTCTTTTAATATCTAGATCAGCAGCTTTTTTAAAATCTTCTACCGCCCCATCTAATACAGCTAACATTCTTTTGACGTGTCCCCGACCAGCATAAGCTAGAATATTATTTGAGTCCATTTCAATTGCTTGACTATATAAAGATTGAGCTTTTTTATAATCTGGCTTTATTTCATTGACATAAGCCTCTACGCGATAAATCTCTGATTTATTTTTATCAAGTTCCTTGGCTTTATTGATAGAACCAAAAGCTTTGAGTATATATTGAGTTTGATCTCTTCCTTGACCTTGCTCTTTCAGACCTTTCTCAGCGTAAGCCAATGCTAAAGATATGTAATTATCCACAGTGGCTGAGTTTTTTTGAGTAATTTGCTCTAAGCTAGTAATGGCCTTCTCATTGTGTGAAAGTGCGTAAATATCAGCTAAATGTTGCGGATTTTTTGCTTCCAACTGTTTGACGCTATCTTTTATCACGGCATAACAAGCATCTTTATGTACTGAAACTTTTATATCAGTACACAATTCTTCATCTAAATATGTTAAAGCCCTAGAATAAAGAATCGTGTCTGTGGTTGAAACGATACACATTTCCTTAGTATTCTCATCTTTTATGCAACTACAAGCATCCAGATTATTGTTTTTACTAGCGTCATTATAAGCTTCCTGATCTGAAGCAAAATTACATTCTAGTTTTGACAAGTCTAATTTAACGGCATCTTCTTTTTTAGCAATTTGTTTACCTACTTTTGGGACACTTACCATTTTACTTACTACAAATAAGTACACCAAGCCAAAACCCACTAAAAATAAAGCCGTAATCAGAATAACCTTTTTATTTTTCATATTTATTTTTATCCTGTTAAATCATATTATTTAACTGGATTTTTTTATTTTGTTTAAGTTTTTTAATTTATTTTATTATACCATAAAAGAATTTCGATGCAAGGGAAATCACGGTAACTCCTCACTGACCCCCATGGAGCAAGTAAATATAGGTTCGTCTTTGCGATGTTTAAATTATCCATAGAGATGATTTAAAGTCGTGGCAATCCAGGAATAATATTACTTAATTAAGAATTCTATTTTTCTTGACTGGACTGCCACGCAATTTGAGAGTACTTAAATTACTCGCAGAGACGGGTAGAAAAA
>DOKP01000004.1:0-5529 GCA_003510795.1 Candidatus Moraniibacteriota bacterium
CCTTTAAAGGGGAGGGTTGGGGAGGGGGTGGAGATTTTATAAGTTTTAAAAAACAAAACCCCCTCTGTCCCGCTGGACATCTCCCCCTTGGGTACAAGATGGAGAGGGTGTAATTATTGTTTATCCTATGAAGATTTATTTAAAAATAACAATCTTAATTTTTTTGATTTTGGGCGGAACTATTTTTTATGCCCAAAAATCAGAGGAAATCAAATTGGGGGCGAGAAATATGCTTAAAAAAGCCAATCTTTTAACTGTCTGTGATGAGACTTTGTATTATTCCCTAGGAGAGATTGACCCAAGATTTAATATTTCTAATGCGGATATAAAAAATGTCTTAGCTCAAGCAGAAAATGTTTGGGAAAAAGATTTAAATAAAAATGTTTTTGAGTACAGAGAAGGGGCGGAATTTAGAGTAAACTTTATTTTTGATGAAAGGCAACAGCGGACAGTTGAAAAAAATAAACTTGATTCACAATTAGATAAACTGGAAGAAGTTAAAGATGATATTTCCCAAGATTATAAAACAATTGAAATTGAGTACAAAAATGCGGTAGCGGCTTATCAAAAAAATCTAAAAGATTACGAAAATAGAATAGAAGAGTTTAACGCTGAAGTTAAAAAATGGAACAAAAAAGGAGGAGCCCCAGAAAATGAGTATGAAAAACTTCAGAAGGAACAGGTGTATTTGGAAAAATTGCAAAAACAGTTGGAGCTAGAACAGAAAAATATCAACGCTTTAGTTTCGAGTTTAAATAAATTAGCTGAGAAAGAAAATGCCTCAGTAGGTGATTATAATAAAAAAGTGCGGACCTACCAAGAGAAGTTTGGAGAAAGCAGTGAATTCAATCAAGGAGAATACAATGGTCTGGGCATAAATATTTATCAATTTTATGAGAAAATAGATTTGGAATTAGTTTTGGTTCATGAGCTCGGGCATGCTTTGGGAGTGGGGCATGTTCAAAATCCCGAGTCGATAATGTATTATCTGATGGAAAAGCAGGATTTGGAAAATATAAAATTAACAGGCGAAGATTTGAATGCCATTAAAAACATTTGCAAGATTGAGTAAGCTTAGCTCGTAAAGCTACTGCGAAGCGGGCCGCAGCGAATGCGGAGTGGAGAAACCTAAAATATTAAGTTCTATACATAATTGAGATTTCTCCACTCGTATATTTTTGAGTACAAAAATATATTCGGTCGAAATGACATAGGAAGTTTTTATGTTTTAATGCTAAAATGCTAAGATGCTAAAATGTTGGCATGTTAACATCCTGATATGTTTCTGATATAATATAGTCAATGAAAACAAAAATAAAAATATTTAAATATGCAGAGCTGGTATTGATTTTTTTATCCGCAACATTCACTTGGCGGATAGCAGATAGTCTTTTCAAAGCAGCGGATGGCAGCAACTGGAGTTGGGTGATGATTTTTATCACTGCATTTTTTATCATCTGGTCTCTGGGTGCTATCGTGATAAGGGATACGCGGTTGTTTTTGGGCGCAACTATCTTGGCCCTGTTGGCACAATTATTTTTTACAAGAAATATCGGGTCGCTTCTGGTAGTAGTTGTTTCTTTTTTGCTATTGTATCTGGCGCGGATATTTATTCGACAAGAAATAAAATTGAGATTAAAAGTGGATATTTGGAATTATTTGCGTGTCGGGAGGAGATTTCTTATTTTCGCGATTGCTTTGATGCTAGCTGGTCAATATTATTTTTCCAGCAGTACACAGATAGCTTCAGAAAATTTACCCAAAATGAAGTTTAATTATAGCCAGGGTGGCTTTATGACAAAAGTAGTTTCTCTGGCGGATCCGAATTTGATAAAAGAAAATAATGAAGCCGTGACTGTGGATGAGTTTATTTTAAATAAATTTGAAGAAGATCTGAGAGTTGCGGGAAAATTAAATTCAGGTATAATTTCCAATGATATGCTTTATGGGCAGAGAGAGGTTTTGCTGAAAGAGAGTCGCAAAGATATTTCTAAGATGGTAGAGCGGGAAGTGGCGGGGGATGAAAAAATGGTGGATATTTTTTTGGAAGTTATCGGTAATAAGCTAGATAGTCTTTTGAATATTAATGCGGGCTATATGGATAAAAACATGCCAGTAGCACACTTGATATTCACGGTAGCGATATTTTTAGCTATTATGGGAACAGGAATGATTTTGAGTTTAGTGTTTATTTTTATGGTAGCAGTTGTATTTCGAACATTGATTCTTTTGGGATTATTGGCTATTGATGAGAAAGCCGTTAATATGGAAGTGATAAGAATAGGATAGGACATGGAACATGTCATCATATTAACATGTTAGCATTAAAACAAATTAGCAATTAAACATTAAGAAATAAGAACAATGATTTAAGATTTAAGATTTACGAAAAAATAATTATTTTTTTAAAATCTTTATTCAGTTTATTATTCTTAAATCTTAAATCATGCATCTTAAATCTTTTATTAAAATTCTCATATTCCTAAAATCCTAAATTCTTAAAATATAAATTATGTATAAAAAAATAGGAATAATAATTGTAGGTATAGCGATAATTTCAGTTATTTTATTTTTACTGTCAGATAAAAGGGAAGATGGTGGAAATAAAGTAGTTAATTTGGAAATTAAAAAAGGAGAAAACATTTGGAATACGGCTAGCAATTTGAAGAAAGAGGGTCTTATCGAAAGCAAGATTTATTTTGTTTGGTATGTTTATAAAAATAATTATAAAGGAGAGATAAAAGCCGGAAAATATATTTTGAGCCCTAATCTGACAATGCCGGAAATTATGATGATTTTAATTGAGGGTGATAAGAGTGGCGAAAAAGAATCGAAAAAAATAACTTTTCCCGAAGGATTTTCTTTGAAACAAATGGCCCAGAGGCTGGCAGAAAATGGTTTTGACGGAGATAAATTTTTGGAGTTTTCAAAAACCCCCCAGTATTTCGTGGATAAATATCAGATGGAATTTTTATCAAGTATTCCGGCGGGGAAGGATTTGGAGGGATATTTATTTCCTGATACTTATTTCTTTTTTATTGATGCCAGCGCAGAAGACATTACTAAAAAAATGTTAGAAAATTTTGAAAGAAAAATCTCTATTGATTCACAAAATGAAATTAAAAAACAAAATAAGAGTATCTTTGAAATAATAACTATGGCCAGCATTATTGAAAAAGAAGTCGCAACGCCGGAAGACAAAAAAGTAGTAAGCGGAATTTTTTATAACCGATTGAATAACGGCCAAGCTTTCCAAAGTTGCGCCACCTTGGCATTTGTTTTGGGAGAAAATAAAAAGCAATATTCTTATGAAGATACTCAAATATTATCTCCTTATAATACCTATCTTAATCCTGGATTACCTCCGGGACCGATTGCTAGCCCTGGGATGGATTCAATTTTGGCGGCTGTTTATCCGACTAAAACTAATTACAATTATTTTCTTAGCAATACCGAAACAGGTCAAACCATATTTTCAGTTACGCTAGAAGAGCATAACTTAAATAAGGATAGAAATGGATTGTAAAATTAAATGGCTATATTGCTAAATTGTTATATTGTTTTAATGATAAAATGTTAATGTGTTAAAATATTTTATGTTTTTTACTGGACAAGAAATTTTAAATTTTTTAAGTGATTGGGGATATTGGATTATCTTACCTTTGATGATTATTGAAGGTCCCATTGTAACTATTTTATCCTCCATGCTGGCTTCTTTTGGTGTTTTAAATGTTTGGGTAGTTTTAATTTTTTCAATGCTGGGGGATATTATCGGGGATGTCATCCTATACTGGCTAGGGAAAGTCTGGGGAATGCGTTTTGTCGATAACGTTGGGAAGTATGTTGGAATTACTAGAAAGTTAGTTTTAAAGATGGAAAACTATTTTATTAGTCACGGAGGAAAAACTATTTTTGCGGTTAAATCTACCACCGGACTATGTTGGGCTATGTTTGTGGCAGCGGGAATTGTTAAAATGGACTTTAGAAAATTTGTCGGATATTCGATTTTTGGCGGAGTGGTCTGGAGTGGATTTCTCGTGGCGATGGGTTATTTTTATGGTTATATGTGGCAACAAATTAAGCAATACATTGAATGGGCGGGACTTCTCGCTATTGGTTTAGCGATAATAACTTTTGTAATTATAACTTTTTATAAAAAATATAAATCTAGACAGCTATTGACAAATAACAAATAATTCAGTATTATTTTAAGTTAGTTCTTGCCAAAATTAAATACTCAGATTAACAATTCACGCGTGAGGTGAAATATGAAAATATCAATTCTCCTTTCTGATTTGCACATTGCTCCCTTTAAAGAGGAAAAATTCAAGACTCAACGGAAAAATTTCATAGAGCGAAGTATCCAATTTTTTGCGAATATTTTACAAAAAAAGGAAAAAAATATCTATGAAAAAATGAAAAAAGTTGTTAATGAAAAAATGATTAATGTTGGAATATCCAATGGAGATCTGATGGAGTCTGCCGCTACTGAGCGTGGCTGGATTACCGAAAGGGATACTGAGGCAGCAAAAGAAGTAGTACAGAAGCTTGAAAATAGCTTAAGCTTAGGAAAACTCGAATTAAATATGGGCAACCATGAATCGGGCTATATCTTACCACTTTCAACCGATGATGAGGGAGGAGTTTCTCTCCAGAGTATTAAAAACTTCTTGCTTGTCGCCAAAAGAGATAAATTGTATCATTCATTTTTAATAGAAGGTTTTCGATTTATCTTTGTGCCATATCTTTTTACGGAGCAGATCGCTAAGGATTTTGATCTAAACAAGGAAAAGGAGGTATTCCTTGAAGAAATGAAAAAAGATTTTTTTCTTTCTGATGAGCCAGTTGTTTTGTTTATCCATGATCCGGACTCGTTGATGAATGAAAACTTACTCAGTTTAATTCAGGCGAATCGCAAAAAAATAAAGGCCATGTTTTTTGGTCATTATCATTCTTGGATGAACTTGTTTTTCGCCAAAATTTTGGTGAATATTTTTAACTGTTGGTGGCTGTTCCCATTGAGGCCGCTAGTCAATGTAATTTTTTGGATTATTTCCGGGAGGAATATGCGGATTGTTCGCGAGCTGGGTAAATATTTTCGATCACGGAAAAATATTCCTGGGATAATCAAGAAATTGGGGATGATTTTAATCCCTGCTCCAACTGGCATGTTTGGAGTAGGGTGTGGCTTTCTGATATTGGAAATATCTGATAATGGGAAGCTTGAGATAAAAAAATATAGCTAATTGAGGCGAATTATGAATGCAAATGAAATTTTTTGGTTGGCGATGGGTATTGTCGGGTTGGCTGTTTATTTTATCGCAGTCACTTGTCCAGGATCTCCTACTTATATAAGTAATGCAGATTTCACGGGATTGCCAGGGGGTATTATTGCTATAGCCATTTCCTTGGCAGTTACAGGCTTTTTGGTGTTAATAACATTTTTGTCGGGTTTAGCTACCGAATACGAGATAGTTATGCCACTATTCTAAACTACCCAGATTTATACCCCGTTTTCCTTGATGAGGA
>DOKP01000004.1:5595-8723 GCA_003510795.1 Candidatus Moraniibacteriota bacterium
TTCCTTGATGAGGAAAACGGGTTTTTATTTTTTATTATGTTATAATTAAAGTATAATTTGTTAATTTTAAAAATATGTCCAACAATTTAATACAATTAAAAGAAAAGATGCACAACTTTGAAAAGCAACGCGAGATGATGGCGGACAAGATACATGAGCTAGATAGAGAGCTGGAAAAGATGAAAGAAAATATTCGAGAAATGGAACGAATAGTGGAAGACATTGAAAAATAGCGTTTTAGCATATTAACACGTATCATACAGCATCAGAACATAGAAGCATTAAAACAATACGACAATTTAACAATATAGCAATATAACAATATAACAATTTATTCCTTCTAAACTTACATCTTCTTAAGATCACAGCTTCTTAGCTTCATAAATTCCTAACTTCTTAAAAGTCTCCCTTGCTCAAAAAAATCAAAAAGGATAGAATTATTCTATGTAATTGCAAATAAACAACTCAGGAAATACACCTAATGCCAGATTAACTTAATCCGTTACAGTTAATCAGCGGTACAACCTCGGGAACCAAAGAGGTTGGACCTCTTCAAGATAGAAGTAACGTAGTTAATCGCATATAATTTAAATATGGTAGGAAAAATTTTAAAAAAAACAAAGAGCATTCTGTTTGCCAATCCGCGAGTATTGTATGAAAGTGAAAGACATTTAGTTAACAAGTCTTTTTATTTTAAGGGAGTGAATAATAAAGCTGTTTTGCTTTTGCATGGTTGGACAGCTGTTCCTTATGAGTTAAGAAGATTGGGGATTTATCTAAATGAAGCAGGTTATACGGTGTATGGTCCGATGCTAAGTGGACACGGTACAAAACCAGCTGATTTAGAAAAAGTAACATACGAGGATTGGTTAAATGATTCCAGAAGAGCTTATCATAAATTAAAAAAAGAATATGCAGAGGTTTTCGTGGGCGGGACATCAATGGGTGCGACATTGTCTATCGAACTAGCTAAGGAAAATGCGGATATCAAAGGATTAATACTGCTAGCTACTCCGTATAAAATAAAATTAGAGAAAGTAGGTAGAATATTAACGATAATTTTTAGTTGGTTTAAAAAATATCAAAAAAAGTTTTATCCACCGACCTTTGGATTCAAAGGAACTATCACGCGAGACATTTCTTATCAAGTTTATCCAATTAAGAGTGTTTTGGAATTAGGAAAACTTATCGAGCTTTCAAGAAAAGATTTGGAAAAAATAAAACAGCCCTGTCTTATTATGCAATCTTCCAGTGACCATATAATTACTCGAGGTAGCTTGAAAAGAATTTATGAAAAAATAAGTTCAAATGTAAAAAAGAAGAAATATATTAAAAAATCTTATCATACCTTTATTTCCGATATTAAAAATGAACATGTTTTTGAAGAGATATTGAATTTTATTAAATCGATATAGGGAAAAGTTTATAAAGTTAGAAGGTTTTTAAAATTTTTGTATTATTTGTATATTTGTAATTTGTAGTTTATGAACATTGCTATTTTCACCAACAATTATCTGCCAAATCCATATGGGGTTACAACCTCGATTGAGAGTTTTCGCAAAGAGTTTAAAAAAAGAGGGCATACGGTTTATGTTTTTGCGCCAGTAAATAAAGGTTATAAAGATAGAAATAAAAATGTTTTTCGCTATCCTTCTTTAGACATAAAATATAAAATAAAATTTCCATTGCCTATCCCTTATTCTCGAAAGATGGATAAAATAATTGAAAAACTAGATTTGGATATAATTCATGCTCAGCACCCAAATTTATTGGGAAGTGTGGCGATGAAGTGGGCAAGAAGGAAAAATATCCCTCTGGTTTTTACTTGGCACGCTACTTATGACCAATATACTCATTATGTGCCGTTAATACCAAAAAAAATAGCTATTAATTGGATAATGAAAAGTGCAGTTAGGTATGCCAATCGGGCAAATAAAATTATTGTTCCTACTGAAGCAGTAAGAAGGGTTATTAAAAATTGGGGAGCTGTCAACAAAAATATAGAAACAATCCCTACGGGAGTAGACGAAACGATGTTTTTAAATCCTAATTCGGAAAAAATCAGAGAAAGTTTGAGAATAACCAAAGATAAAAAAATAATTCTTTCAATTTCTAGATTAGCAGAAGAGAAGAATCTTATATTTTTAATCAAGGAAGTAGTTAAAGTTTTGAAAAATAATCCAGAAGCAGTATTTATCTTGGGAGGTGATGGATATTTGAAAAATGAATTGGTGAAAATAGTAAATAAAGCCAAGGTTAGCGTACGAGTTTTTTTTGTGGGGCTTATTGAAAAAACAGATATAAAGGATTATATGAATTTGGCGGATGTTTTTGTGTATGCATCCAAGAGCGAAACCCAAGGAACAATCATAACTGAGGCAATGTACGCAGGACTTCCCATTGTGGCAATCGGCGCTTTGGGAGTGGGTGATTTAATAGAGGACGGAAAAACAGGATTACTAAGTACGGATAGAGGTAATGATTTTTCCAAAAAAGTCGAAGAATTATTAGCAAGTGAAAAATTAATTAAAAGTTTAGGAGAAAATGCTAGAAAAGAAGCACAGGAAAAATATACGAGTAAGGTTTGCGCGGAAGAAATGTTGGAAGTATATAAGGAATTAATTGGAAATTGTTAAATTAGTATAGAATATCTTTTGACAAATAATAAATTTTGCTTATAATACTACTACTGTACAAAGGGGTAGTATTTTTCAGTTCCTTTAACTCAAAGAGGTTGAATAATGAATAAAATTTTAAAGAGTTTATTTGTTTGTATGTTTTTGTTGACACTATGTTCTTGCAGTGGCGGTTTTCATCCGGGTATTTTTGTAGGAAATAGAATTAGAGATGCTAAGAGTGCTCTGAATAATCTTGCGGATCCGACCGCTAAAGAAGCTGAAAAACCAGTCCAAGAAGTTTTGACAGCTGAAAAGGAGGAAGTTGAATCGGTGGAAGAAAAACCAACTGGAGAAGCTTTTAAAGGCAGTGCGCCTAATTCCAAGGTTTTTATAAAATCTGGAGAGTATAAGCGAAAGTATGCCTTGGTGGAAAAAGAAGGAAAGAAAAAGTAAATATATTCAATATAAAATTCTTGCAATTTATTCTTGAGCGTTTTGGAAACATGGTTT
>DOKP01000004.1:8788-9104 GCA_003510795.1 Candidatus Moraniibacteriota bacterium
GGAAACATGGTTTCCAAAACGCTTTTTTTATCTAAAACGCTTTATGGAGATGTTGAGGAATTTTAGTTCTAAACAATATAACAATGTATCAATATAACAATTTAATTCCTTGACTATTTATTTTGTTGTAGTATTATTTTAATGGAAAGGAGGTTGGAGCCCTTTCGTAGTAAAAATGAATATCAATCAAGGTGGTCTCAATACTTTGTGGTGTCGGAAAACCCGACTTCGCTAAACCTAAGTCGAGGCAAGCTAGATGGAACCGCGAGAATCCTCGTTCTAGCAATTTAATTTTTTTAGATTGTTTGGAATGAGG
>DOKP01000068.1:0-211 GCA_003510795.1 Candidatus Moraniibacteriota bacterium
TCGAACCTGCGACCTCCTGGTTATGAGCCAGACGAGCTGCCAGACTGCTCTACCCCGCGATATATGTTTTGAAACACTTATAAAATAGTATTACAATTTTATTCTATTGTCAATAAAATTTGATAAACTTAGAAATTATATGCTTAAGCTGATAAATTTAGTTTTTGGAAAATATTATTTTTTTGAATTGCCGTGCTACTGCGAAAGGCGA
>DOKP01000068.1:277-9815 GCA_003510795.1 Candidatus Moraniibacteriota bacterium
GCGAGAAAAAATGATATTTTTTAAAAACTAAAAACAAAACAATATTAAAGCACAAAAATCCAATTATTTGATGTTTTCCATCAAACCATACATTGGCTGAAGCATTGCAATGGCAAAGAATCCTACTGCTATCCCCATAACTAACATCAAAATTGGCTCCACTATAGAGGAAATATTTTTTGTTACTTGATTTACCTCATCTTCATAAAATTCAGCCATTTTAATTAAAATAGCTTCAGTTTCTCCGGTTTGCTCGCCCACTTCAACCATTTGTTTAACTAAAACTGGAAATATCTTATCGTTTTCACCAATAACTTTACTCAAATCAACTCCTTTTTGAATCTGCTTTATACTATCTCGAATAGCTTTTTTATAATAATAATTAGAAAGTGTATTGGCAACTATTCTTAAGGCATCCAAAGATGTTACACCACTTCGTAAAAGAGAGCTATAAATTCTAGAGAATCTAGCACAATTTGTTTTTATAACGATGTTATTAATGGCCGGTATTTTTAAAGATATAAAACTTACTGCTCTTTTCCCAGACTTGGTTTTAATGGCCAGTCTTAGCGCAAACACAATAAGAGCCATAGAAATCATAACTAGTATACTGTGTTCTTTAAAAATATCACTGGCTGATATGATTAATTGGGTACTTTTGGGAAGCTCAACATCCATATCTTTAAAAACGCCTGTCATTTGAGGAAGGACATAGGTAAGCATCAAAATAGCCACGCCCGTCATAGCCACCATTATAACTGCTGGATACATCAGTGCACCCCTCACTTTGCTAAGTAAAGCATTTTCTTTTTCTAATTGCACAGCCACTATAGTCAAAGTTTCGTCTAAATTTCCTCCAGTTTCTCCAATCTTAACCATATTAACAAAAAGCTCGCTAAAGACACTCGGATATTTTGCCATTCCATCTGAAAGATTTTTTCCTGCTTTGATATCCTCATAAATAGCTAATAAAATTTGACTGAATTTTTTATTTTTTGTTTGATCAGCCAAATTCCTTATCGACTTTGAGACCGTTAAACCAGAACTTATCATCACACTTAAATTTCTAGCAAACATCATTTTGTCCTTAAGGGCAATTTTTGTAAATCTATCCATAAAAGCTACCCTCACTTTTCCATCATCATCTTCCATTTCCCTGACCGAAGTAACCAAAAAACCATCCGCTTTTAATTGCTGAGCTATTCCTTGTTCATCTTTGGCAACTAATTCTCCGGTTCGCACTTCACCATCATAATTCTTGGCCACATAAAGAAATTTTGGCATATTGTTTTATTTTTGTATTTATTTCGAACAAGACTTACACGCTTGAACTATCCTAAATATATTTATTTTCAAGCTATGAACTTTATCTATTTCATTGTAACACTTTCTTTAAAAAAAGAAAAAAACAAGAGATTAAATTCCTATTCGAGTCATTAGAGTGCAGTTAGAATATCAGGGTCGCCATTGAAAAATTATTGGATAACTTTATCCACTATCCCATATTTTTTAGCTTCAATGGCACTCATAAAATAATCTCTCTCCGTATCTTCTTCTATTTTATCAAATTTTTGCCCAGTATGTTTGGCTAAAATTTCACTTAATCTTTTTTTGGTTTTAAGGATCTGTTTAGCGTGAATATCAATATCAGTAGCTTGCCCGCGCGCGCCTCCCATCACCTGATGGATCATTACCTCTCCATTGGGGAGAATCATTCTTTTTCCTTTCGCTCCGGCAGCTAAAAGCAGAGAGGCAGCCGAAGCAGCTAATCCCACGCAGATAGTCTGTACATCCGGTTTGACATATTGCATCGTATCATAAATAGCCAAAGCAGAAGTTACAACTCCACCAGGAGAATTTATATAAATTTTAATATCCTCTTTTGAATTCTGAGATTCCAAAAATAATAGTTGGGCAATCACAGCGTTAGCCATATTATCCTCAATCGGAGAACCGATAAAAATTATTCTGTCTTTTAAAAGCCTCGAATAAATATCATAGGCTCGTTCTCCATAATTAGTTTTTTCAATTACGGTCGGAATTAAAAATTGATTTGAAATTTTATTCATAATATTTTATCTCTCGACAAGTTGAAAAAATATAAATTCCCAACAACCTGTTTTGAATTATATTAATCTATATTTATAATACTAATACAAACACTAATTTCTTCCAAATTTAAAGAATTTAATTGTTCATATTTAATTTTACTTAATGATAATATTAATAATCTAATCCCACCCTGCCCTCCCTTCAAAGGGGAGGAGGCAAGTGGATATAGAGATATATCACTTACAACATTTCTACAGATATATCAACTCTCTTAATTCGTATATTCGTACAGATTCGCAATTAGTAAAATCTACATTTTTTCCAACATCTTGAAAGCCTCTTCATTTTTTAGTATACCATTAGTATAATCGAATAATCTTTTCATATCAATTTTATCTTTAGCATCTTTTTCATCCTTATAAAACTGCAAAGTTTTATTCATGGCTTCCTCAATTTCTTCGGAAGAAATCTTAATTTCTTTTTCCTTTATTATTTTTTCTAGAGCTAAAGCGGCTTTGATTCTTTTTTGGGCCTGTGGAACCCAATCCTTTTCCAAATCATCTACAGTTTTTCCCAATTGCCCCACATAATCAGCCAGGCTCATCCCCATTTGTTGGATCTGAGATTCCAATTCATGTAACATCTTGTGGACTTCTTCGTGGACCAATATTTCAGGAAGCTCATCTGATAATTCAACTTTACTTATCAAAATTTCCATCATTTCACCCCTTCTTTTCTCTTGTCTTCTGAACTCTTGTTCTTTTTTTATACCTTCCTCGATATTCTTCTTTAATTCTTCCAAATCTTTGAAATTACCCAATGATTTAGCAAATTCATCGTTAATCACGGGAACTTCTCTTTCTTGAACTAATTTTATGACAACCTTGAACTGAGCCAGTCCCCCTGCCAAATTTTTTTCATGATATTCTTTGGGGAATTTTAGTTCAAAATTTTTCTCCTCACCTTCTTTCATCCCCAAGAGATGATCTTCAAATCCAGGAATAAAAACTTCACTGCCTAAAATCAAATTATGATCTTTGGCTAAACCGCCTTCAATTAAAATTCCATCCTTTCGCACTTCAAAATCAATAATAATTGAATCTTCTTTTTTAGCTTCTCGTCTGACAGTAACTAATTTAGCTCTGCTTTTGGCAATTTTCTCAAGTTCCTTTAAAATATCTTCAAGAGCGATCTCTGTTTTTTCATTAGCAAAAGCTTTGTTCAACTTGCTTACCTCGTCTTTGTATTTTTTTAATTCCACCTCAGGCATCACAGAGGCAACCACCACAAATTCCAAATCAACCTGTTCTTCCAATTTAATTATATCTATTTCTGGAGATCCAATAGTGTCCAAATTTAATTCTTTCACTTTCTGAGGATAATTCTTTTTGATTGCTTCTTCGGCTGCGGTATTTAGGATAACCTCTTTTCCAACTTTTTGCTCTACAATTTTTTTAGGAGCTTTACCTGGGCGAAACCCTTCAATTTTAATTTCTTTAGAAATTTTCTTGCTAGCTTCATCTAAAAAAACTTTCCAATCGTTCCAAGCGATAACCAATTTAAATTCCACTTTTGACTTTGGCAATTTTTTAATTTCCATAAAAACATTCTCTTTATTAATAAACAACTTATTTCGCTTCTTCGGTTGCAATTTCTTCCTCTTTTACTTCATCTTTAGCAATAACATCATCTTTTTTAACTCTTTTTTCAGTACCCTCTTCGCCAACCACATCAATTTTCCAACCTGTTAGCTTAGCTGCCAATCTAACATTTTGTCCTTTTTGTCCAATAGCTAAGGACAACTGATCGCTTGGTACCATAGCGATAACCTCTTTTGCCTCCTCGTCCTTAATTTTTACTCCCAAAACTTTGGCCGGGCTAAGCGCCGCCGTTATAAATTTCTCTATATTTTCGTTCCATTCAATAATATCAATTTTTTCTCCTCCTAGCTCATCAATAATGGCTTGCACTCTAGTTCCTTTTTGCCCTACGCAAGAACCAATTGGATCAATCCCTTCCTCCTTAGCAACGACTGCTATTTTAGTTCTAGAGCCAGCTTCTCTGGCAATAGCTTTTACTTCAACTGTTCCCGAAAATATTTCCGGAACTTCCAACTCAAATAATTTCCGAACCATCTCGGGATGAGTTCTGCTTAAAATTATACCAGGGCCTCTATTGTCAGCTTCTATTTTACCTAGATAAACTTTAAGTCTTTGCCCTATTTTATAATTTTCTCCTCTTACTTGCTCAGAAGGAAATAATACCCCCGTTGCCTTTCCAAGATCAATAAAAATATTTTGTCCTTCTATTCTCTGTACTACTCCGTTTAAAATTTCCCCTTCTTTTTCTTTGTATTCTTCATACATCGCATCCTTCTCAGCCTCTCTAATTCTTTGAATAATAACTTGTTTAGCTGTTTGAGCCGCCACTCTTCCGTAACTTTCCTGGGTTTCTAATTCTGTCTCAATCACATCTCCAACTTTTATATCTTTCTTAATCTTTAAGGCTTCTTCTAATTTAATATCCCTTTCTGGATTAAATCTAGCCATCTTCTCTTCTTCACTGTCTTTTTTATCTCTAGCCACAACTTTTTTAACGCCCTCTTCCTCATCTTCCTCGAACTCAACAAACTCCCGAACGCTTTCATCAACTACTTCTTTTATCAAGAAAAATTTAACCCCACCATCAACACCTCCTATTTCAGCCCGAATATTTTGGCTCTTTTTGCCATAATCTTTTTTGTAAGCTGCAGCCAAGGCGGCCTCCACTGTTTGCATCACCTTATCTTTATTTATACCTTTCTCGTCACAAATTTGAGAAATGGCGCTATTAAATTCATTTGAATTTATACCAGCTCTTTGCTCTTCTTGTTTTTTTGCCATATTATTTTAGTAGCTAGTAACTAGTAATCAGTAGCTAGAAATAACTAGTAACCACCAAACTATGCGTTATTACTTTATTAAATTATTTACACTTTATTTATAAAAAAAGATCCGCTATCCAGCGAACCCGCACCTCCTCCAACTTCACTCCTATACTAGCAGATTTAAATGAATTTGTCAAAAATATTTCTCCTCCTTGATTCTCCTCCAAATCCCTCAACATTTGACAGACCGCTTTTTCTTTGCTATTTTTGTTTACTAACCTAGCTAATATCATATCAGACTTATTTTTATATATGGCTCTCAAAATTAACGACCAAATTAAAGAAACAATTTTATCTGCCAAAAAGATACTGATTTTACTACCCCAAAATCCCAACAATGACGCTATCGGATCTGGCCTAGCTTTTTATTTATTTTTGAAAGAAAAAAGTGTCGATTCAGACATTGCCACAAGTGATCCATTGGGAAATATTAAAAAATTAAATTTTTTGCCTCAACCGCAAGACATCCGCGACAGCGTCTTGGGCGCTCGAGATTTTATCCTATCCTTTAATACCAAATACAACAAAATAACCAGCATAAAAACCGAAGAACTAGCCGAGGAAACGAGAATACACATCACTCCTGAAAATGGCACCATTGATCCCAGGGATTTTTCTTTTATCCCAGCCGAATTTAAATACAATTTATTGATTTGCCTTAATTCTCCAGACAAGGAATCTTTTGGAAAAATATTTGAAGAAAATCCTGATATTTTTTATGAAGTTCCCATTATTAATATTGATAACCACAGTACTAATGATAATTTTGGCCAGATAAATTTAATTGATATAAAAGCTTCTTCGGTATCGGAAATTCTCTTTGATCTTTTCCACGAAATTGATCCTTCCTTAATAAAAAACGACATAGCTAAATGTATTTTAACAGGAATCATTAGCGCCACTAAAAGTTTTCAAAATACTAAGACTACTCCTCATGCACTCAAGATATCTTCCGATTTAATGGTTTCTGGTGCCAATCAACAAGAAATAATTAGACACTTATTCAAAACTCAACCCTTTAACATACTCAAACTTTGGGGAAGAATTATGTCTAAACTAAAATGGGATGAGGAGCTGAAACTTTCCTGGTCGGTTGTTTCAATAGAAGATTTTGTGCAAAGCCGGACGGAGCCATCCGATATTTCATTTATCCTAGATAAAATCCAAGCCAATTATGAGGCTGGGGAAATTTTTCTAATTCTTTATGCAGTCTCCAGCGAGCGGGTTAAAGGGGTTTTGAAATTTTCTAACCCAGAAAAAATGCCCGTCACCCCCCCGTTTGAGAACGGCTTATTGATGGGGGATACATTAGAATTCGACTTAGATTTTGAAAGTATTTCTGACGCGGAAACATACTGCTTGGAAAAATTAAAACAACTTTTGATAAAATAAAAAACATCACCTAAAATATTTCTTAAAACCAACCTCAAAATTGGATTTTGTGATATAATACAGATGCACCCTAAAATAAAAAAATAAAAATATGATTACTATAGTTACTGATAAGCAAAACAAAGAACGGGATACAAAAAAAGTTGACCTTATAAATAAAAAAATTTCCACGTTCAACCGTGAAGAAGAAGAGCAAATAGCCGCTTCTTTAGCCAAAGATCTAAACTTATTATATGTTGATTTAAATATTTTTCCTTTAGACATAGAAGTTTTGAGGAATATATCTCAAGAGGATTCCATTAATTTTAAAATTGGAGTAATTAAAAAAATTGGAAAAAAAAGCCAAATAGTAGTTTCTGATCCAACCAATGAAGCCACTTTGAGCTATTTGAAATCACTCAAGGAAGAGAAAGGATGGGAAATAATTGTTTGCGTAGTATCTCAATCATCCATGGATAGCCTTTGGAAAAAATATAGAGAAAACATCTTAATAGAAAATCTTGATTTTTTCCTTATTTCACTTTCAGGGAAAGACCTGGATGAGTTTGAAGAAAAATTTAAGGAATTATTATCTCTGAAAGAACGAATGTCTGAAATGAATACCAGTGAAATATTATCTACAATATTTTCTGGGGCGATAAAAATGGGCGCCAGTGATATTCATTTTGAACCCCAAAAAACAAGCGTCCGAATGCGCTACAGAATTGATGGAGTATTACAAACCATAGGAGAATTTTTCTTGCCCTCTTATAAGTCCATGCTTTCCAGAATAAAAATGATTGGAAAAATGAAACTAAATTTAAAAGATATCTCTCAAGATGGACATTTTTCAATTGATATTACAGCCATTGAAGGAAATGAACGAGTTGATATTCGTGCAAGCATTATACCAGGAAAATATGGAGAAAGTGTTGTACTCAGGCTTCTCAACCAATCATCTATTAATGTAGACATAGAAAATTTAGGCTTAAAGGGTCTGTCTAGCGAACAAGTAGCTCTCCAATTATCCAAACCCAATGGAATGATTTTAATAACTGGACCAACTGGTAGTGGAAAAACCACCACGCTATATTCCTTTTTGCGAAAATTAAATACCCCTAATATAAAGATTATAACCATAGAAGATCCTATCGAATACGAAATAAAAGGAATTTCGCAAACACAAGTTCAAAATGACAGAGGTTTTACTTTCAGTGATGGATTGCGTGCCATAGTAAGGCAGGATCCTGATATCATCCTAGTGGGAGAAATACGAGATAGTGAAACAGCCGAGATTTCTGTTAATGCCGCTCTCACTGGACATTTGGTTTTCTCCACTATCCACACCAATAATGCCCCAGCTTCGGTTTCTCGCTTATTAGAATTGGGCGTACGTCCTTCTTTAATTGCTTCTTCTGTAAATATTTTCATGGCACAACGTTTAGTGAGGCAATTATGTCCTAAATGTAAAGAAAAATACAAACCTGCCCTCGAGACAATTGATACAATTAAAAAATTAATTTCTATTATATCACCAAAATCCAAGATAGAAATTCCCAAAAATATAGAATTTTTATACAAACCCAAAGGTTGCCCTTACTGTAATAATCTTGGCTACAAGGGCAGGATAGGAATATTTGAAACTCTTACCATTAACGACAAAATGGAAAAATTAATTATTGAAATGGCCAGTGAAAGCGATCTAACTAAAGCAGCCCTTGAAGATGGCATGGTAACAATGACCCAAGACGGGATAATAAAAGTTCTTGAAGGAATAACCTCCATGGATGAAGTTTGGAGAGTTACTGGACAAACAGCTTTCTTGCAAGACATCTATGAAGATTTGATGAATCAATCCCTATCTAGAAGCATCCCAATATCCGAAAAAAACCTAACCGAAGCCAGCATTTACGTAAAAGATTTAACCAAATTCAATGACTGCATTAAAAAAACAAACTCTAATAATTTAATCGAAATAATAATTGCCTCCGCACTTCTTTTGTCTACGGGAGATATTCATATCGAACCAGAAACTAGCTCTATAAAAATAAGATTTAGAATTGACGGCATCTTGCAAGACATCGCTTCTATTCCGCTCAACGAATATCCTAATTTATTGGGAAAAATAAAATTACTTTCCGGATTAAAAACCGGCATTCGATCTGGAGTAGAAGACAGTCGCTTTAAAATATCTCTTGCTAAAAAATATGAAAACATCACCGATACCGAGATTGATGTTCGTGTTTCCATTATCTTGGGAGGCTACGGAGAAACAGTTGTAATGCGTCTTTTGAATAAGTCCGCCACCGCATTAGAAATAGATAAATTAGGAATTCGAAAAGAAAACTTAGATAAATTATTAGATCAAATTAAGCGGCCCTATGGAATCATACTAAATACCGGCCCTACCGGAAGTGGAAAATCAACTACATTATATAGCTTGCTAAAAGTTTTAAACAATCCTGAAGTTAAGATAATTACCGTTGAGGATCCAATAGAATATCAATTGCCTGGTATTTTGCAAACTCAAGTTAATGAAATTGATGGCTATACTTTTTCCACCGCCCTACGAGCTCTTTTGCGTCAAAATCCTAATATTATAATGATTGGAGAAATTCGCGATAACGAAACAGCCAAAACAGCTATTCAAGCTTCTCTAACTGGACATCTCATTCTCTCCACGATACACACCAACGATGCTGCTTCTTCCGTGCATAGATTGATCAATATGAATGTTGATTCAGACGAATTAGCTACCTCAGTCAATGCTTTCATGGCTCAACGTCTCGTACGAAAACTTTGTGATTGCAAAGAAAAAATCGATATTCCTGAAAATACAAAAAATGAAATAGAAAAAACTCTTGCTTCAATTTCCCCTCAAGCAAAAGTAGCTATTTCTAAGGTAGATAAAATATACCAACCAAAAGGTTGCGAAAAATGCAACTACCTCGGTTACAAGGGCCGATCCACTATCAGCGAGGTTCTTGTAATTGACAAAGAAATCGAGAAATTAATTTCTTTAAATGCTCTCTCTTCAGAAGTAAAAAGTAAAGCCATAGAAAATGGGATGCTCACAATGTATCAAGACGGAGTACTGAAAGTTCTTGAAGGAGAAACAACCATCGAAGAAGTAAATCGCGTAGCCAAAGATGAAGAAGATTAAAAAACAAAAAAGTCCAGACTTGTCTG
>DOKP01000068.1:9882-11561 GCA_003510795.1 Candidatus Moraniibacteriota bacterium
CAGACTTGTCTGGACTTTTTTAGTTACGTTTATTGATCTGTAGACAGTCCCAAAAAATAAATTTTCCAGGTAGAGAACGGTGTCGAGGTATGACGCAGCCGAAACCACCTCACCCATATCTGGACGAAAGCTCCCAAATTGAGGATAAAAGATAGAGACCCCCAATTGCCCACAGAACAATAAAAACAACTTTGTTTTTCAATCTTATTTTTGCCATTTCTTATAACTTTTAATACTAGCATATCTTTATTTTTCTGTCAAGAGGTGCTATAATGATTACACGTCACGAATCGACTCGAATCCGACTCAAATAATCTCGAATATTAATTATATTTATTCGTGATTATTAGCGAAATAATTCGCGTAGATTCGTGATTTATATTATTATGGCCATTACTAACTCAAAAGAACAGGAAGAAGACAAAAAAATAGATTCTACTTTAAGACCCCAAAGTTTTAACGAATACATCGGGCAAGAGAGAATTAAAAAAAATCTGCATATTTTGCTTAGTGCGGCTAAAAAAAGAAATGAGCCCGTAGAGCATATTTTACTTTATGGACCTGCCGGCCTCGGGAAAACCACTCTTTCTAATATTATCGCCAAAGAAATGAGTGTGGGCATAAAAATAACTTCTGGTCCAGCCATTGAAAGAGTGGGTGATCTGGGATCAATCCTAACTAATCTGAATGACGGGGATGTCTTATTCATCGATGAGATTCATCGCCTCAATAAATTGGTAGAAGAAATTCTCTACCCCGCCATGGAGGATTACAAATTAGATATCATTGTCGGCAAAGGTCCATCCGCTCGAACTCTTCAATTGGACTTACCTCACTTTACTCTTATTGGTGCTACTACTCGGCTAGGATCAATTTCCAATCCTCTGCGTGATAGATTTGGTGCTATCCACAAATTAAATTTTTATGAAACTGAAGAAATTCAATCTATCATTAAGCGCTCTAGCAAAATTTTAAATATTTCTGTCAATGAAGAAGGTTGTAAAAATATTTCCGCCTGCAGTCGCCAAACACCCCGAGTGGCTAACCGAATATTAAAAAGAGTCCGCGATTTTGCACAAATGGAAAATATGGATATAATAGATAAAGATATAGCCAAAAGAGCTCTGGAGATGATTGATATTGATGAGCTGGGACTTGAACCGGCCGATAGAGACATTATTCGCGTAATTATAGAAAATTTCAAAGGCGGACCAGTGGGAATCCAAACCATTGCAGCCGCTACTCATGAAGAAGTACAAACTATCGAAGATGTCTACGAGCCTTTCTTGATTCAATCTGGATTATTGGCGCGTACTCCGCGAGGAAGAATAGTAACCGAAAAAGGTTACCTACATCTGGGTTATTCCATTAACTAAAAAATAAAAATAAAAAAATATGAATAATGCACTTCTGGCTTTTTACTTAATGTTTTTATTGGGCTGTTTTATCGCTAGCATTTTTATCATTTATCACATTACGCGCTATTCTATTAATAAAAAATCTTCCACCACAATGCTCATTTTATTTATCTCCGTTTTTTTAATTTTGTTTTTAATTAATTTGTCTGCTTTTGGGGCGCTGGACTTAGATGAATCTTTAAAATTTATGCCTAGTTTAAATATTAATCCTTCTTCTTTTTAAAATATGAGTTACACACCTCCCCTCTCCCCCTCTTTGAG
>DOKP01000068.1:11667-11974 GCA_003510795.1 Candidatus Moraniibacteriota bacterium
ATTAACCATTTATTTTTCTAAACCACTTAAATATTATAAAAAATATGCAAAAATTTGAAAAATTCCATTTTCATGGCCAACACAGCGGAGAAATAATCATCAAAATAATTCGCCGCCATTGGTTTAATATCTTGGAACAATATTTTATTTTAATCGGTTTGTTAATTTTAATGATTGCTTCCTTAGAAGTTTTACCGATGTATTTTATGGAAAACAATGATTTGCCGTTGTTTTTCTTCATTGAAAGTTTTTTAGCTATATTGATTTGGATTTATGCCTCTGTCATTTGGATAGATTTTTATTTTGA
>DOKP01000068.1:12039-12333 GCA_003510795.1 Candidatus Moraniibacteriota bacterium
TTTTATTTTGATGTTTGGATTATCACCAATGAAAGAATCGTCAATATTGAGCAAAAAGCTCTGTTCATTAGAACGATTAGCGAACTTAAGTTTGATAAAATTCAAGATACTTCCGTTGATATCGTAGGTCTTATTCCGACTATTTTAAATTTTGGCGATGTGCATGTTCAAACCGCTGGTACAACTGAAAGGTTTCTTTTTCATAAAATTCCCGATCCTCAGAAAATTAAAGGTTTGATTATGAATATGCAAACAATGACTCTTAATAAAAATGAAGCCGAGGCTATCCACCGC
>DOKP01000068.1:12391-12884 GCA_003510795.1 Candidatus Moraniibacteriota bacterium
ATGAAGCCGAGGCTATCCACCGCATTTCCCCGCTTTTAAGAGGAAATCGATAGAAATAATACAAATGTAATTCCAAACAAAAAAAATCCTCAATTATTTTAGAGGATTTTTTTATATCATGTTTAAACTTATGCAAGATTAACTTAATTACTTCCATCCCAAAGAGGTCCAACCTCTNNGAATTATTATTTTATGGATTTATTTAGGGTTGTTATTTAGATCATCTTAACTTAACTACTTCCATCTTAAAGAGGTCCAACCTCTTTGGTTTTCGAGGTTGTACCTCTGATTAACTAGAATTTATTTGATTTGGTACTATGCATATTATTTCGCTTCGACAAAGCAGATTGAATAATTTTTTATACTCTAAAATTTTTAATCATCAAAAATATACAGAGCAGACTGTGAAAAGCGACTGCTTTTGAGGAGAGAGTTTTTCAAAAACTATCAACTTTTGTATAGATAAAAAATTTAAATTTGCTTTTTATTCTAA
>DOKP01000068.1:13008-17308 GCA_003510795.1 Candidatus Moraniibacteriota bacterium
CCAAAATCAAAAACTCCTTATTAATAGCTCTTGTTTTTAAATTTATTAGTTGGTTTTATTGTTAACATTTTTTATCGCTTCTAAAATATCTAATCTTTTATCAATTTTATTATCAATATTCAGATTAATTTCCTCGGTTTTTTTGTTATAAAAATCTTCAACTATTTCTTGCGTAGTTGTTGAATTATTGTTTTGTATTTTAGTAAGTCGTTCATCGAAATCTTTTTTTAAATCGTCGATTTTTTTATCGGACACCGATCCTTTGAGCCAAAAACCGCCAACAAAACTTAAAACACCGATAACTACTGTACTAATTATTTTTATTAAAATTTCTTTTACTATTAATTCTGGATAATTTCTGACCCAATATATTTTTATGCGAGATAGAAAATTTTCTTCTTTTCCTCGCGTATCGTCTTCTTGCCTACGATAATCTGCTTTTTCTGTTTGCTCTATTTCCTTTGCCTTAGAATCAGTAGATAAAATTTCAGCTTCTATTTCAGGTTCTTTAAAATCTTTTTCTTGAATTTTTTCTTCCAACTCTTCATCTTCAATACTTAGCAGATATTCATCATTTATATAAGAGAGGTATGTTTTCTTTTCTCCATCGCTCTTGCTAACATGCATTTCCCTTAATGATGTCGGCTTATTTTTCATCTCTTGTCTTTGCAGTTTCCGTTTCCTCTCCTTCTCGGCTTTCTTTTGGGCCATCCTCTGTATTATCCTCTGCTTGTTCTTCTTCATAATTTTTTAACCATTTAGCATAGGTGTCTTTTAAATTATTGACAGCCGACTCAACGAATTTTCCTAAATCAAAGTCATTTATATCTTTTAATTCTGGGCTAAAATACCGCTGATAATCAAAATTGATTATCATTTTATCTTTCTTTTTAACCAAAGTGTAAATTATATTTACATAATCGTTTACTCCCTTTTTTACCAGAGATTCGTCAACCGTGAGTTTCCTAGTAAAACGCATTTCAAAATTATTTATTTGTTCGATATTTTTATCTGTAAAATATGATATCAATTTGTTTATTTTATCTTTAGAAAAAAATTCTAAGGAAAATACAATGCCTACCCTTGTTATTTCATCTATTTTTGTTATATTAAAAATCCTTTTTTTTATGAATGGCAAAATATCATCAACTATGCGTGAAACACTTTTTTTAAAATCATCTGTGGCATTAAGCCTCAAAATAAAATCATCAGTATTTATTTGAAAATGTTCATTGTCTTCATTGTGCAAGATAACAGAATCTGATAATTTTTCATCAATAAATGGGAAGTATTTTATGCTAAATGGCGACTCTGAATTATGTAAAATACAATCAATAAATTTTCCGAAATTATCTCTAATTCGAAAAATTCTTTTATGCCTTATTCCTATTGTTATATTTTTTACAATTTTATCCATATTATTTTATTTAATTTATTAATATGCTTGGAAATATTTTTTAAGTCGTGTTCCCAAATTCTAAAAATTTTCCAACCTAATTTTTTATAATACTGGTTAACTTCGTTGTCTCGCTGTTTGTTTCTCTCAATTTTTGTGTCCCAATATTTTTTTCTTGTAGCAGGCATACGAAAATGTTTTTGGCATCCGTGCCAAAAGCAAGAATCAAGAAAAATTACAGTTTTATATTTTTTCAAAACAATATCGGGTTTTCCAAAATATTTTGCCGAGTTTTTCCTATATCTAAAACCACTTTGCCAAAGAGCTTTTCTAAAAACGACTTCGATTTTTGTGTCCTTGCTTCTAATCCTGCTCATTATCTCGCTTCGCTGTAATTTTGACACAGTATCCGCCATATCTAAATGTTAAAAAGTTCAACTGGATTGATTTTGAATTGAAGCATATTTGCAGTATTCCTTCCGCCGTCTCCGCCTTTTCTTTGCATTCCAATTTTTCCAATTTTCAAACTTCCTTGTTTTGTGATTCTAATGTCTCCGCCACCAAAAACATTCATTGCTTCATTGATAGATTTCAAAACCCATGTACTATCTCCGTTTACTTTCACGATAACAAGCACCCAATCAGCAGAAAATTCACCTCTGCCTTTCAGTATATCCGAAACAACTAAAATTTTGTTGTCTTCAAAAAATTTAATGACTTTGTTTTGGTCGCTTTCGTCCATTTCTGACAAAAGCATTCTTCGAGGATCTTTTAATTTCTTTTTTGTGGGCTTTATTTCGCCAGTAAAAGTTTTCAAAATTTTTGTTATATCCTTTGGAATATTCCAAAGCTCAACATATTTATCAACCCACCTTTTATCCACTTGATTGAATCCTTGAGGATTACTTACAAGTTTCACTTGTAAATTTTGCAAATCTTCCTGAGATTTCAGCTTTATAATAATTCTAACCCTGACTTGTATATCAGCTTTGTAATGTCCTCGGACTTTTGCCGCTTTGACATATTCAATATCAAAAACATTATAATTCATCGCCTTGAGCCATTCTTGTGCAACCTTGTCTGATTTCCATTTATTGAAACGCACAATAACATCTTTTTCATTTCTAAAGCCACCCTTAGCTGTTTTAGACCCTCGTTTTATCAGAGCTTCTATATCCATAATATTATTCTTTAATATATTCAAGCAATCTTTTACCAACGGCTTCAATCGTGCTAACCGTCATAGCATTTCCTGCCTGACTTAATAAATTAACATCTGCGATTTTTCCTTTTGTTTTCTCTGCCAATTCTTTTGGAAAGCCTTGCAAGAGCAATGATTCTAATCCTGATAACTTTCTAAATTTTCCATTTCTAACATACAAGACACCATGTCGTCCAGTTCGCAATGTTGGGACTTTACCTCTATATAATCTTAAATCCGATTGTCTTGTGTCTATGACTAAATACTCCTGTTTAAGCAGTTCTTTAATATCAAATCGACCCTTATTGTATTTATTGTTTATGAATTTTAAAAATGTTTCATATGATTTTTTCCTTTCGTCAAATTCTAACTCTCCGTCATCAATTAAATAATATTCGACTTTAGGGGTTTTAATTGGCTTTGGCCATTCAAAATTTTTGTTTTCTTTGACTAAATCCTTTCTGATTCCGACAAAATAAATTCTTTCTCTCATTTGAGGAACACCAAAATCCAAACTGCTTAAAACTTTGTAAAAAACCCTATATCCAGCCTTGTCTAATTCTTCTAAAATAATTCTCAAGGAATTTCCGCCGTCATGATTCACTAATCCTTTTACATTTTCCAAAATGAAGTAAGGCAAATTTTTGCCTTTCATTATTTTAATCAAACCATAAATAACCTGTCCTCTGTGGTCGCTCATGCCTTTTCTTTGCCCGATAACCGAAAAAGTCTGACATGGAAAGCCAGCAATCATCAAATCAAAATCTGGCAACTCCGTAGGATTAATTTTCATCAAATCGCCATGATTTTTTTCTTCCTGCCCAAAAAATTCTCTGTAAGTTTTTTCAGCGTATTTATCAATTTCCGAAAATGCCAAACAACTTAGACCCAATTTTTGAAGTCCAAGACGACCAGCACCAATGCCAGCACAGAAATCCATAAATTTTAAGTTATCTGTTGTCATATTTGTATTCATTTTGATTGTAATTATATTATAGCTTAAATCTTATAAAAAATAAATTTTAAGACCAACTCACGACCGGCTTCTTAATTACATACTTAACCACCCCATTTATTAGAAATTTATCCATTTCATGAATAAAAATAGTCGGGTGATTTTCGGTTGATTCGGAATTTAAAGAAATAATCTTATTTTTGGAATCTATTAATAATTTTTTTATATTCGCGCAATTATCTATAACTGCCAATATATAGTCATTAGGTTGCGGTTGTTTTTTTGAATCTACAATTACATAATCTCCATCTTCAATATTTTGTCCGTTGACAGTTGCTTTATTCATGGAATTGCCCGAGGCTTTGATTGCAATTAAGCCAACTCCAGCCTTGATAATATTTTTTGAAACTTTAATATAGCCTTCCAAATTTTCTTCCGCAAAAATATTAGCATCGCCACAATTTGCCGAGCCTAAAACAGGAATTGCGGAAAACATTCCTTTCTGCGACTTCTCATTGCCTGTGCGCTTGATTTCGCCAGTTTTTTTATCAATTTTAATAAAACCATTCTTTTCAAGTTTTTTTAAATGATAAGACACTTTGAATGGGTGTGGCTCTCCAATTAATCTTCCAATCTGCCTAAGTCCATCCCTTTTCAAATTTAACTCGTCAGCGAAATTTAATATTTTTTGTTGAATTTGGTGCATATTTTTTAACTGGCTGTATAATATGGATATATCCATATTATA
>DOKP01000068.1:17371-27422 GCA_003510795.1 Candidatus Moraniibacteriota bacterium
AATATGGATATATCCATATTATACAGCCACACAATTTATTTGTCAAATATTTTACAATAGCGTCAAATCGTTGACAGTCCGCTGATATCTTGCTAAAATAGAACTACAAATCTTCAAATACAAAACGGGGTCTTGTGAACCCCGCTTGAAAATGTGTGGTTGATTATCCGCGCAAACAACTTTAATAATTAAAGGATAGCATGTTTTCAAATTTTGGGGAAATTAATTAATTTAAGAAAAATATGAGTATAAACATAGAAGGTTATGAATTTGAAGGACCCTTTGCTTCAACTGATTCTTTGAAAAAACTTTCGGGCGTGTATGCAATTCATTACAAAAATAATGAGGACAAATATACGCGTTTGGATATTGGGGAGTCCGAGGACATAAAAGATCGTGTTGAAACCCATGATCGAAAGGATTGTTGGAGTAGGAACGCACATGGAGCCATTACAGCTTCAGCTTATTATTGTAGCGAAAACGAAAGGATGAGAATTGAAAAAATAATTAGAAATAGTTCAAGCTTGCCTTGCGGAAAAATTTAATCATCTGCCCCGCCAAGAAAATGACGGGGCTTTTATTATAAAATCGTTTTTTACTGCCCAATTGTGGACAAAAAAACACTTTATTTCCCCTGTATAAATAGATAAAAAAACTTATTCTTCCTTATTATTAAAAAAGAACGAATTTTACTTCATATAACTAAAAGTTTATCGCCACACTATCTGAGGCACTGACCTCGTTGCCGTTGTCGTCTTTGAGCTTGGCTTCTATCTTTATACTAGAATTGTTTTTATTGGCTGGTACTTCGTAGGTGAGATTAAATGAACTGCTGCTACTAGAATTAATTTCATCTCCCTCGGCATAAACTTTAATATTATCTATTCCAAAGGGCGCATCCGCACTCACAGAAATTTTTAATTTGTTTCCGCCTTCTTTATTCACACTTAAACTGATTTTTGGCGCATACTTTTCGAAATCATCTTTATCGCAATCCCCTTCCACATCCTCATCAGATATATATTTCTTATCTTTGCTTTTCTTATACCAAGCTTTTACTCCCTCTTCCCAACGAGCAAATTGCGAATCATTTTCTGGTTTATCCGGATACTCACCCTGAGGATTATCTTTGTCCACATACCATAAAATATTGTGCGCTTCTGTAATAGTTTTAGTTTTCTTTTCATTATCCGGACAATATTTATTGGCCTTGCACCATTTATCATCTTTGCCAGGAATTTCACAAACTTCTACTTTTTTCTCCGTATCCAATTTTCCTGTTAAAATATCTTTTTTGATATCTTTCATCACCTCTTCTTCATTATACTTTGGAAATTCTTCTTTGCTATAATTTCCCAATACTTGATCCAAGAAACTTCTCCAAATTGGGGCGGCGACATTAACTCCATCTGCTCCTTCTTTCATTGGCGCATTATTATTATTGCCCGCCCAAACACCCACTGCAATTGTCGGAGTATAACCCATTGTCCAACCATCCCGAAATTCATTGGTGGTTCCGGTTTTTGCTGCCACATTTCGATCCTCAAATTTCAAAGGATTATTTTCTCCAAAAACAGGAGCTCGATATTTATTATTAGAAATTACCGAATCCAACATTGCCACATATTCTTCTTTAACCACTCTATCGCCCTTGCTATCTTTAAATTCCTCAATAATTTTCCCGTCTTTATCTTCAATTCTCAAAATAGCTGTTTTATTTTGCTTAATTCCGTTATTTGCCAATGTCGCATATGCGCTAACATGATCTAAAAGTTGCACTTCTCCTCCACCTAAAACTAAAGATAAGCCGTAACGCTCCGGATCATTAAGTCCGTTTATTCCTAAATTCTTTGCCATACTAATACTATCTTTAACTCCAGCTAAATAAAGGGTTTTTACAGCCGGAACGTTAAGTGACATTCCCAAAGCTTCTTTTAATTTTAATGGACCACGAAAGTTTCCGTCATAATTTTGAGGGATATAATTATCTTCACTGCCTTTATTAAAATCTGTCTCAACATCATAGACAATTGTATCGGGGAAATATCCTTTGGTAAAAGCAGTTAAATAAACATAAGGCTTAAAGGAAGAACCAGGCTGGCGATCTCTAATTGCCACATTAACATTCGGCTCGAAAAGACAATTTTTACCAGGGATACAGTTTTCCGGATAGCTTTCTCCAAAATAATCCTTAGAGCCAACCATTGCTAAAATTTGACCGGTCTTAGGATCCATAGCCACCAGAGCAGCATTTTCTGCTTTCCATGTTCTCCCGTTCTTCTCCACTCCGTCTTTCACAGCTTTTTCAGCAATCTGTTGTTTTTCCCAATCAAGTGTAGTATAAATCTTCATTCCTCCCTCTTCCATTTCTTGGGCTCCATATTTATTATCCAAGTATTCTTTAATATACATTATAAAATGAGGGGCTTTAATATTTTCTCTTTTGACGACAATTTTACCCAAAACATCTGTTTCTTTATATTTTTGTGCATCTTCTTTAGATATATATCCTAAATTAGCCATCTTGTCTAAAACAGCTTCTTGATTAATTTTTAATCTATCTGTATGAGAGCCAAAAGGGGAAAAGAAAGAAGTTGCTCGAGGTAAAACAGCTACAATAGCAGCCTCATCATAGGTCAAATCTTTAGCATTTTTCCCAAAAAAAGTTTGAGCCGCCGACTCTATTCCGTAAGCATTGGAACCATAAGGGATTTCATTGAGATACATTCTCAAAATTTCGTCTTTGGAAAATTTTTGTTCTATTTCTAAAGATAAAATTACTTCTTTTATTTTTCGGGTAAAAGTTTTTTCTGAAGTTAAAATAGAATTTTTTACAAACTGCTGAGTAATTGTGGATCCTCCCTGAGCCGCACCTCTATTTAAAACATCTTTCAATACTGCGCGAGCGATTGAAGAAAATTTAATACCATAATGAGAATAGAAATCTTGATCTTCGGAAGCTATAGTCGCCCAACGCACACTTTGAGGCATTTCTTCAAATGGAATAAGGGTTCTTTTTTCTTCACCATGAATTTCATACAAAATCTGTTGGCCGGTTCGATCATAAATTTTAGTGGACTCAGCCACCACTCTTTTATTAACCTTATTTGGATCAGGCAAATCCTTAGCAAAATAGGCAAAAACACCCACGGCTCCAATAACCGCAGTCATAAATCCAAAAAAGATCAACATTAATAAAGCTTTCCACCAAATTATCTTCCCCTCTTTATTTTTAATTTTTCTAGCTACAAAAACTTTCATTTATTTAAAAATTCTACATTATAAACTTACTCTTTTATTTTACCAAACTTTCTATCTATTATACAATGTTTTTAAATTTACAGCAACCCTAAGCACATAATCTCTTTTCAATTTATGAAAATTAATAAAAATATACTCTTTAAACAACCATTCTTTCTATTACTACTTCTGCGAAAAAATTTTCGCTAGAGTTAAGTATTGGTTTTCTTAAATCCAATTTATCTTTTTCGGTAGCTCCCACCACAAATTCCTTTTTGTTTATCAATACTTTTTCTCCTATTTCAATGCCTAAAGCCAGTCTGTAGCTCTCACTTAATTGAACTACTCCTGCGGGTATATTAGAAAAATAAGCTACCCTAGCATACAACTTGCCCTCAAGGCGGAATTCATCTTCTAACGTCATTTTCGACTGTAAAAAAGTTTTTAAATCATCGGAATTTCTGAATTGTTCTTGGAATTCAATTAAAATTTCACCCAATGCATCCTGCAACTCTGAGAAATATTTTTTTCTTAATGGCAGACACATTTCAACTTGTATATATTGATAATTGCCTCCCAAAGCATTAAACGTTTTATTTCCAAAACGACGCTCTGTGTGCACCACATTACCGCAAAACCTGCTCCCCTCTTTAGCCACTCCAGAAAAATAATATTCGTTCTCATTTTTTGATAATTTTCTTTCTTTAATTTTACTATTAAGTCTATCAGAAAACCATCGAGCTATTTGCGGATCACATGGCATTTTCCCATTTCTTAGACCGTTAGAAACAATAACATCCCCCGCATCACCTGGTTTATCTGATTTCCCGTGTAATGATATATGCAAGAATGGCTTCGATAATTCTTTATTATTTTCTTGATATTCTGCAGAATTTTCTGAAAATTTCTTTATTAGCTGATATTGTGCATCATAATATCCATGACCAAACTCTTCTCTGCTGTTTTTATCTGATATTTTTCTCACATTTTCAGGTCGATTAGCGTCCATAAATCTGCGTGTTTTTCTGGCGATATAGTAAGAGCTGTCTGATTTTTTTGCAATTTCTTGCGCTAAAGAGCCGACATAATCTTCATGAAGTTCTTTTATTTTCAAAATCGCTATTGATAATTTATCACTCCCATATTTTTCAGTTAATTCATTAATTATGGAAAAAATGTCTCTTTGCGGGCTATTTTTTCTAATGGCAACAATATTTTCAGCTATCACGACGCCTTTATTTATTATTTCAGTAGCTTCAGTATTTTTCCATTCCGGTTTTCGTTTCAGAATTTTTACTATTTCTCCAGTGTTAGCCATTTGCGAGTGAATCGCATCCACGCAGGTGTTATTACCTCTTTCACTGACACCATAATCTAAAAAATATCTGTTAATCATCCTGTCGGAAATCTCTTTCTTTTCCTCAGGTAATAAGTTTTTATCTTTTTCCTCACTAATAAGAAAAATCTCTTTTCTAATAAGACCTTTATCTTTATTGTCACTGTCCTTGGTTAAATTTTCAACTACCTCGTTGCGACGAGTTTTAATTTCTCCAAATCTACCTTCTTTCATTTTTTAATTTAAATTTAAATATTAAAATCCTAGTTTTTATATTTATTATCTGATAATTTTAACAAATTTTCCAATACTTTTTCGGCGACATTTACGCCAGTAGCGGATTCAAATCCTTTAAACTGGGCTGAGGTGTTTATCTCTATTGCCAGATAACCGCTATCACTTTTAATAAAATCAATGCCTGCATAGAAAATTTCCCCCTCTTTTATTATCTTTGTAGCCATTTCTCTTATTTCATCATTTGCCGCTACAATTTCTGCCTTACCACCCAAGGAGATATTAGCCTTGAAATCTCCATTTTGAGCTGTTCGCTTAATTATTCCCAATATTTTTCCTCCCAAGCACAAAGCTCTATAATCAGACCCTGCCGATTCTTTTATAAATTCTTGCAATAAGTAAGAGCTTCTTTTTAGGGGAACTATATTTTTTGCGCCAATAGATTTGTTGATAAAGGTTACCACATCTTGAGAAGAACTTACGATAGCGACATTTTTACCCATGGAGCCTCGACAGCTTTTTATAACGCAAGGAAATCCACCCACATATTTTTCGGCCAGCAGCTTAATTTTTTCTTCATCAAAGCTATTTATCAACACTGTTTTGGGAGTAGAAATATTAATATTACTAAAAAAAACACTCGCGCAATATTTATCAGAAAGATCTACTGCTTGTGCATTGGGCCAGATGACTATTTGCTCTTTAAATCGCTTGTGCAAGCATCCTGCCAAATAATGATTAATGGTTGGATTGGCGACAAACCATACAATATCCCCGCTATTAAAAATTATTTCCTCTCCGTCATGAAAAATTCCCTGATCTGTTAATGACAAACTGTAAGAATTAACGACATAAACATCTAAATCTTTTTTTATAGCTTCCTCCTTAAATCTCACCAAACGCTTACTCTCTGAATGCACATTGAAAATAATCATCTTTCTTTTTCTAATCATACTATTTGTTGATACTTACTCTAAAAAATTATGAATTAATCATCATGTATAAAACGTTTCTATGTTCTGAGCCCAAAAAACTTTTTGGCGATAAATCGCTCCTGCCATTAATCCTGTCTATTAAAAAATTATTTATTTCCGACAAAGACATATCCGCTTCTTTTCTAATAAATTCTTCCAGTTTTATTTGCCCGTTAACCAATCTACCGCAAACTAATAATTCTAATTTTGTATCCAATGACAAACTAAAATAATTATCCGAAACAATTTTTTCTGCTATCTCTAATAATCTTTTAAATATTTTTATATCTTGCTTTATGGGCTTTGCATAAAATTTTGTAACGCCAATAATTAAGTGGGTTATAAAATATATATTGTTTCTTATTAGTTCAATGTCGTTTGAGGCCTTGAATTCTATGTTTTTTTCCACTATATTTAAAATTTGCTTGATGCCAACTTCTGTTTTTTCACTTTTTTCAAAATAATCTTCGATAAAATAAAGATAATTAGCAGAAAAAGTTGATAAACTCAAAATATCATTTTTGTTATCAAGCATTTTTATTTTCATTTCTAGAAGATCATTATCGGCAATTAATTCTTTAATAATTGGACGCAAGTCTCTATTAAAAATATTTTTACTCATCAAATTACGAAACAATATCTCGCTGTATGCTCCCAAAAGGGGAAATTTATCAGCTGATTTTTTTCTGAAATCTTTTCCGTTATAAATTCTTTTTTGATATACCTTGCTATTTTTTAGTATATTTTGAAAAATTCTTTTCAAAGATTTATCATCTTTTCCATAATAATCTTCTTTTAAATATTTTAGATTGTCTAGATATTTTTTCTCTTTCGTCCACAGAAACATTCTTGTAGAAAAATGGAATTTTTTATTGGCCAATTTTTCATAATGATTATCATAACATTTTTTAACCAAGAATGAAGTTTTTTTATTGCTACTATTAAAAATTTCTTCGCAATATAAAAGCAACTCTCTGGCGACATTTGTGCCTGTGCTTTTTTGAAAACCTTCCCATTGCGGGACCGTGTTAAGTTCTAAAAAAAACAATTCCCCACTATTTATGTCCTTAATAATGTCTACTCCGCAAAACCCCAGATTAAAAGTGGCTGCCACCTGAGAAGCAATCTGAAATAGTTTTGATTCCAGTTTTTTGTCAGTTACCTTAATGGCCGCTGCCCCCATGGAAACATTATTAACAAAAGAATTTTCTTTTCCAATTCTTTTCATTGCACCAATTGGTCTGCCACCTATAACCAATACTCTATAATCGCCATTATTTTTTATAAAGTTTTGAAAAACATTTTTCCGAATATCTTCTTCACTTACCTTATCTAAATCACTCATTTCAGAAATTAATTCAACGCCCACCCCCTTAGCGCCTAAATTCGGCTTCATTATAAATGGCATTTTTAATTTTCCCTTAGAGATGTATTGTTTTAAATCCTTGGCAGATGAGAAAGTAAATGTCGGTATCGTATTTATTTTTTTTATTGATTTCTTAATGTACGCTTGCTGGAATTGTTTAAATATAACACCAGGATAATCAATGATACTGCGATTAATAACTTTCTTTTTCGATTTAATTAAAATACTCAACAGTGTTGTCCTTCCCGCTTTAGGATCAAGTGAACTGGATCTCCATAAAATTATATCGCCTAGAGAACTAAAAATTTTAGAATCATTTAAATCTTTAATGTCTATTTTTTTTAGATTGACCTTCATTTTTCTAGCTTCTTTGACAATCTGTCTATCATTCCATGAGTCTGATTTTGATATATATGATATTTTCATATTTCTTGTCCCGTTAAATTGTGGTACTCCACACCATTTAACTGGGATTTATTTACCTTCTATTTATTAACATCAATCAAGAATCTTCCCAAATCTTTACTTCCTATAATTATAGGATATTTTAAATGTGCCCTGTCTATTATGGTCGCTCTTGAATATATGATTCTTTTGTCCATGACTATTTTTATTTTTACCATTGGACGGTAAGTTGTTCCGTGCGAAGAATGTACTATGGCGGTTGTTTCTAAATAAGGAATACCTTTAAAAATAGCTTCTCTTTCTTTCACGGTTAAATCTTTTATATCTTCGTATCTGACGTTTAATTTTTCATAAGCTTCAATTGTTTTTCCAAAACCAAGATTTTTAGCCAACTCTAAGTCAATGGAAGTAAAGCCAGCGCCAGTATCAATTTTAGCTTCTACCTCAAAATCCTTCTCTATTCTGCCTGTTAATTTAACTTTCTCTATGATGCCAATAACACGTCGCCCGGAGATATCTTCTACTTCTTCTTCGATTTCTCCTCCAAACAGATCCATTCCTACGTTTACCCCACGTTTAATAGTTTTAATTTTTATTCCCTCCACTCTCTCCATCCTTTCTTGAAGTCCGGCTTGATTAGCCACTTGGATAGATAGACCAGCTCGCGCATTTACTTCAAGGAAAACCGGCCCGCGCTCTTTATCAATCGCTACATCCGCCCCGAGAAATCCCAAACCGGATATTTCTTGAGTTTTAACGGCTAATTCTAAAATTTCCCGCCAAAAAGGAATTCTCAAACCAGAAACATTCAATCTGGAATCAGGAATGGTATCAATAATTTTTGATTTTTTTCCTTGCACGGCTGTAGTTGTCACACCGCTAGCCAAATCTATACCAACGCCTACTGCACCTTGCTGAAGATTGGCTTTTCCTCCTGATTCTCGGGTAGGAAGTCGAAGCATCGCCATTACAGGAACCTTATTATAAACAATTACTCGAATATCCGGAATTCCTTTAAATGAATAGGGTTTAAATAATTTTAATAGTCGCAATCTTTCTTCAAAGAAAGCCGTGTCAGGAACGCCCGAGAGGGAGAAACTCCCATCTAAAATATTGCGAATATGATTTCTGAAATCTTCAATAGTAATAATGGAACCGTCAGCTTTAATCCAGGTATCTGGACGGTTTTTCTTTTTTCCATAAACTACAATAATTCCTTCTCCTCCAAATCCTCGAGTTGGCTTTAGGGCAAAACTGTTGGGCAATATATTCCAATTGAAATTATCAAGATCTTCATAATTTCTAATTTTCGCCACTAATTTTGGCACAGGAATTCCGCCTTTTTTGAGAATTTTTTTACTTAGAAGCTTGTCATCCGCAAGTCTGATAGCTTTTTTGGGATTATTGGGACGAATAAAGCGAAGATTTCTAGCATTCATCCCCAAAAGTTTATTTCTATTTTTTACAATTCTAAACATAAATATTTTATTAGTAACCAGCATCTAACACCTATTTTTTATTATCATCCGAAGCTTTATGAAAAGTTATCAATTACTAAAAGCTAAGAACTACAAACTAAAAGCTGGCCTCACATTTTTCTTAAAACATCTCGAAATCTCCAATACTCTGTTATTCGCAAACCCGTCCATTTTCCTAAGAAAATGTTAAAAGGAATTGTAAGCAAGACTATCCAAGGATACTCCAATATTATAGTTGTTAAAAATCTAGAACTGATGATGGCGTAGATTATTAAAGATATAAAAAGGGTTTCAATAGCTAAAATAAAGGCTGTTTTATTACCTTTTTCTATTTGCGCCGCTACAAATTTCTCCACAATAGTGATCATTATTAAAAGAGGAAAAATTGAAACTGCCGCCAGTCCCGTTCTTTGAAAATATCCTCCCATTACCAAGATAGCCAAAATAACAAAAGCTACTACACTTAAGGTTATAGCCACCCTCGGCAAATAAAGCATTCTTAATTTCTTTAAAATATAACGCGTCCCCATTCCAGTCAATATTACACTAATAAATATAGCAATTCCATATTTTATTCCTTTGGATCCCGCTTCTTGGGCAATAGCATAAAAAGCAAAAGTGATAATGGATGGCGTATAAATACCAAAAGCTTTAATTCCTATCACCTGGCGAAAAAATGCTACCAGAGTGGCCACCACCGGTAGCATTAAAATCAAAAGGATGCTTTCTTGCGGAACACCTTGAGAAACAAAATAATCGATTAAATTATTGGGATTCATATTTGTTTATTAGATTACAAATTTAAATTTTAAAAAAATATTCTTATCTATCATGTTTTGATTATACCACCAAAAACGATTTATGATAGTAACCTATTTTAAGCCAAAAGTCAAGGACGAAAAGCTTGTAATCGGTTATCTGCCGAAAGTCATCAAGTCACATAGTACAGAACATATACCATGAAAGCAATATAACAATTGCGGATTTGCATATTTGCATCATTAGCATAAAATTCGCA
>DOKP01000068.1:27481-27631 GCA_003510795.1 Candidatus Moraniibacteriota bacterium
GCATCATTAGCATAAAATTCGCACCATTTGTATTATATTTAAAAATGCCAAGTTCACAAATTATCAAATCACTACTTTATAAACCTTAAGAACTTTATAAACCTGATGAACTCTAATGACCTTTTACTTTTCGCTCCCCTCTTTGGCTAT
>DOKP01000068.1:27790-27975 GCA_003510795.1 Candidatus Moraniibacteriota bacterium
AGTTTTAAAATATTTTTTACCATTAATTGCACTTGCCTTTTATCCGCCCGACCATAACCCGTCACGGCTTGTTTAACTTGTAGGGGGGTATATTCAAAGACTTTTAAATTTGCTTTAATTAAGGTTAGCATGATTGCGCCTCGAGACTGACTGACTTTCATGGCGGTTTTAACATTTTTAAAAAA
>DOKP01000059.1:0-197 GCA_003510795.1 Candidatus Moraniibacteriota bacterium
CATGAGATTTCGGACAGGCTCTAGAATTTAGAGTGGAAAAGTTGGAAGAAAAGTCAAAAAAAATTGAAAAACTTTTTCCTCAAGTCGCGTAGTTCGTGAATATTTGGCTAGTATAAAAACCGACTGTAAAGTTCGGTTTTTTTGTGATATAATTTTGGTAGAGAAATAGAGAAAAAAATAGCGGTTCAACCGCTAAA
>DOKP01000059.1:280-16439 GCA_003510795.1 Candidatus Moraniibacteriota bacterium
TTTAGCGGTTGAACCGCTATTTTCCTCAAAATATAATACAAGAAAAAAACCCCATATTTTCATGAAAAAAAAGATAATAAATAAGTTAAAAACTTTGAGTCAAAAAAGAAAATTAATTTTTTCTTTGGTTTTGGTTTTGCTTGTAATATTACCTTTATCTTTTTATTTTTACAAAAAAAGTGCAGGGGCATCTTGGTGGAACTCGGATTGGTTTTATCGAAAATCAATTACTGTTACCAATAATGTAGCCACCCAAAATAATGTTTTCATTACTCTAACTTTAGACACTTCCGACACTATTAAATTCCAAACTGATTTCAAACTGATTGTGGGAGAGCGGTATTTAATTGTGGTATAATAAAAACAAAGAGTTCGAATAATGCTTAGTTTAATAATAAAATTAATAAATAAAAAATGAGTAAAAATCTTAAAGATGTTGGCAAAAACATTTATAAAAATTGTCGAGAAAAATGTGAATCTTTAAAAATCAAATTACAAGAGATATTTAAAAAATATCAAAAACCTTTCGTTAAATTGGGATGGCGGATGGTTTCCACGATTGTGCTGACTTTGACGGCGGTTTCCACTTTTGTGGCTTACGCCGCGTTTACCGAACCGACAGCGGCGCCGAGCGCGTCCAATCAGGATTTTTCTCAAAATATTTTGGGGGCGGATAATGGGGACAATTCTTTTTCTTCAAGTAATGTGACTGCCAATAATGACGGTTCGGTTATCGAGAGGCTGGAATATCTGGCAGGACTTCTGAATTTACCCTCACAGGCGGATGTTAAATTAACTACGGCGTATGGCAATGAAAATATTGGAACTCTTACTCCGGTAAATGGCGCGACGAGCGCGCTGGACGCGACAGCTTCGGATGTTTTGGCGGGCAAAGTTTTTTTTGGCTCGGGCGACACGGATTGGACTCCGACAGTCGGAACTTTGGCAATTTTTGGCGCTTATGAAAACCAGAAGAACGGCATTTGGGATGACTGGAAAGGCTCGGCGAGTAGCCAAAATAATCTCGCTAGCGCTTGGGCAAATAATCAAGATCAAAACAATGAAGAATCAACCTGGGAAACTTATACGGACTCAAGTTTGAGCGGATCTCTGGTAGCGACCGGTGAGGTTAAAAAAGATACTCGCACAGGACTTTATTGGAGCAATTGTTACGACAGTACTTCAGGCGGAAATAGTTGCGATACGGCAGAAAACAGTTTTGTTTTAAATGGAGTAGTGTCTGATGCGGATGATGGTTTGGATGCGGAGGGAGGCGTGTCAGTTGATTTTTGCGAGAGTCTTTCTTTGGATGCCAATGGAAATGGAACTGATGAAACTGATTGGTATCTGCCTAGTCAAAAAGAACTGATGCAATCCTATATCGACGGTAGCGCTAATAATATCCCGGAAGCAGCTCGCAGTTACTGGTCGTCTACTGAGAACTATAATAGTACTACTTACGCCTGGGGCGTGAGCTTGTTCATTGGCTACACGGGCAATTACACTAAGAGTAGCAGCTATTATGCTCGTTGTGTGCGGCGGTGATTTGATTATTTTATTATTATTTCCCCACAAATCAACAAATTGACTACTAATATACAAATGGGAGAGGAATAATCAATAATCAAGATACAAGTTACAAATAAAATTCAATGAACAATAACCAAAATTCAAATAAAAATAATCATAATTTTGATTTGGAAAAAAGAACAACGGATTTTGCCAAAAGAGCAATTCGTTTGTGCCGAGCTTTGCCAAAAGATTCGATAAATAATAGGCTTACAGGGCAATGTGTTGGTTCAGCTGGTTCAATGGGGGCTAATTATAGGGAAGCTAACGATGCACTAGGTAAGAAGGATTTTATTTTTCGTATGAAAATTGCTAGAAAAGAATCAAAGGAAACTATGCATTGGTTTGAATGCATTGAAGAAGCTAATCCTGAATTTAAGGATAGGATGCAGGAATTAAAGCAGGAATGTCTGGAAATCAAAAATATTTTTTCTGCAATAATAAATAAAGTTGAAGGAAAAATAAACTAAATAATAGGTTAGTTATCGATTTTTGAAATTTGAATTTTGTTTGGTTTTTGCATCTTGATTTTTGTATCTTTATTTTATGGCTCGTTATCAACATTTACCCATTTTTCAAGCAGCTTATGATTTGAACATTGAAATTCACCATAGGGTGGATAGTTTTCCACGCGTGCATCGCTATGCGATGGGCGAAAGATTAAAAAATTTAACCATGGATTTTTTAGACTTGATGGTGCAGGCGAATTCCAAAGTTGATAAATTTGAAATTTTGGAAAAAAGCGAATTTATTTTAGAAAAATTAAAAATATATATTCGAACCTGTTTTGATTTGAAAATATTGGGTTGCAATGTGTTTGAATTTTTAGTGCGAAAAATAGAGGGAATTTGCGAACAATTGAATAAGTGGAAAAAATGGTCAAGCGAAAATGGCTCGCCTTGCTAAAGCTATTGCGAAGCGGGCAGTCAAAAAAAATAAAATTTTCAAAAAAGCCAGAGTCTTGGTGGCTAATAAGGGTGCCAAGAGCGGGTTTAAAAAATAATCACGGTTTCATCGGGTCATTTTAAATAACGAATGATCATAATTCGGAAGCGTCCATACCGAGCTACGGCGAGGATTGGAGGCGATGTATTTTTTACCACGATGAAAAACATTTTAGCGCAGCTCGCAATTACTGGTCGTCTACTGAGAACTATAATAATACTACTAACGCCTGGAACGTGAACTTGAACAATGGCAACACGAACAATAACACTAAGAGTAACAGCAATTATGCTCGTTGTGTGCGGCGGAAATTATTTTTTAAATCGTTCGCGTTTATCCGACGCTGGCTTTTTTGAGAAAATATTTTATTTTTCTTCTGTCCATATAAAATAATCGAAATTTTTATTTGCCGGAGTTAGATAAAGTTTCAAAATATTAAAATGTTTTTCATAAAGATGTTGGCGCAAATGATAAGTATCAGCATGCTTAAAAACGCCGTAATATGAATTTATAATAGCCAACATTTGCCTGAATTCTTCGCACAGTTCAGGCGTCCATAAGCGAATGGGTTGGATGGGATTTTTGGTCAGAATTTTTTGATTGAATTGCCAGAGTTTGTTTTTAAACTTTTTAATCGTCCGATTGCGGACAATCGTATAATCTGGCTTCACGATGTAGCCGACAAAATTGATTCCCTGGCTACCCGGCTTTAAAATTGTTTTTTCGGGATGCAGTTCCAGCTTAAGTTTCTGACGTAAAAAGTTGTCGATTTCATCGTGCCAAACCTGGAGTTGTCTGGGATCTGAGTGAAGAATAACCATGTCATCAACATAGCGTAGATAATACTTCGCTTTGAGATTATGTTTGACGAATTGGTCCAGCTCATTGAGATAAACATTGGCGAAAAATTGAGAAGTTAAATTTCCAATTGGTAATCCCCGGGTGTTGGGAATATCAAAAAGAGATTTGCCCTCTGGAAGTAAATTAAAAAGTTTAAGCTGTCCTTTCCTGGAAAAATTGGAAGTTGGGTCGTGAAAAATAATTTTTTTTGCCAGCCAAATTATTTCCGGATTTTTAACTTGAGCTTGGATTAATTTAAAAAGAATTTCTTTATTCAGTGAAATAAAAAAAGAGCGGATATCGATTTGGAGAAAGTGGCTGGAGGGTGTTTTTTTCAGTATTTTTCTCAAACTCAGCATAGCTTTTATGGCACCTTTGTCTTTCCGGCAAGCGTAAGAGTGAAAAATGAATTTCGGTTCCCAAATCGGCTCTAAGCGTTCTATGAGCAAATGGTGAATGACACGATCGCCAAAATCAGCGGCAAAAATTTCGCGCGTTTTCGGCTCGGTAACCACAAAACAAACAGAGCGACCGGGGGAATAATTGTGCGCGCATAATTCTTTTTCCAATTGCAGAAGCTTGACTTCAAAATTAGTTTCAAATTTGGCGGCATTTATGGTATTTCTTTTATGATTTCGGCAGTGATAGTAGGCTGATAAAAGCTCCTGAAAAGAGAAATGTCTTTTTTGTTTAAGCATTTTTTGTTTTATGATATAATAAAAGGGAAATTAATGATACGGGCTTTTAAATCTATCTAAAAAATTGAAAAAAATTATTCAAAATAAGATAAAAAATATTGCCATAAAAGTGGTTGAAAAAATAAAATATTCAGTCAAATGTGATAGGCAAAAAGTCATTATTGGCGGGGTAGTTTTTTTGATTGTGATTTTTTTGGCAGGAGTTTATTATCTGCCCAAGCGATTTGAGGCATATCAATTGCGAACTCACTTTTATAAAACAACTGAAAAGCTAAATGCCATAACCGAGGAGCAAGCAAACGGAGATATTGGCGGACAATGTGATAAGATCAGAAATTCTGCTGAGCGATTGTATACAGTTGATGAAATTTCCACGGAAATTAACAATGCCACAAACGGCGAAAAAATAAAATTAATTGGAAAAAGTGAAGATGATGCGGAAATTAAGCCAGAGGAATATTTGCTTTTGAATATTAAAAACAAAGATACTAAATTATTATGTTTTAACTTTAATAAGCGCGTAGTAGTTGAGGGTAATGGCAAGTTAGAGATTGGATTTGGTAATTTTAACGATATTGAAGGCAATGCCCTGAGTTTACTCAGTGGACAAGGAAAAGTCCATCACAATCAAATAATCAATTCGTCCAAGACGGGAATATTTGCCACTGCGGGACAATGGGAAATTTATGGCAACATAATAAAAAATAATTTAAGTTACGGAGTTTACGGCGGTTATGAGGCAAGTTTGAATTTATTTGAAAACGCCATTTCCGACAATGGCGGTTATGAGGTGCGTCTTCTAAAAGATAGAAAAGTTTTTGATTGACAATATGTATAAATTTTTTTTAATAGTATTATTATCAATAGTTCCGCTGGTAACTTGGGCGGATAATTCCGGAAACTCATCTGGCTTTTCTTGGTCCGAAAAAATCGGCTGGATTCATTTTTCCGGCGAGGATGCGGGCATTGATTACGGCGTTAAAATAAGCAATGACCAGATTAGCGGTTATATTTGGAGCGAGAAAGCTGGCTGGATTTCTTTAAATTGTTTCAATGATTTGTCTTGTAAGAGCCAACCTTATGGCGTAGTGTCTGACGGCGAGGGAAATTTGTCTGGTTTTGCTTGGAGTGAAAAAGGTGGATGGATAAATTTTAGCGGAGTGGGAGCAGTGGAATATCAGGTGCAGGTTGCCAGTAATGGCAATCTATCAGGTTACGCTTGGAGTGAAAAAGTTGGCTGGATAAATACCAATGACAGTGGAGAATATTATGGAGTTCAATCTGAAGAAGGTGAGGCTTATTGCGAAGATTGTGTTCCTTGCAATCCGCCGGTTTTGGCTTGGGGTTTTGACGAAGGAATTGGCGCAGTCGCCCATGACGATAGTTTGCGTGGCAATAACATCACCAATGACGGGACTTTGGAAAACGGGCCGATTTGGCAAGAGCGAAGTGAATGTGTGAGCGGAAAATGTTTATATTTTGACGGAAATAATGACAATGTTAATCGTGCATATGACACAGATTTGAGTTTCAAAGAAAATAGTTTTTCAATCGGAACGTGGTTTAAAAGTCCGGCAGTCTCCATCCCCGCCTACCTGATGTCTCGTTATGACAGCGCCGGTTGGAAATTGTGGCTGGATGCGGACGGCGATGTTTGTTTTGGAATCGATGATGATGGGACTTGGAGTAGCGAAACTCCTGACGACTATACTTGCACAAGCGGAAAAAATTATGACAATGATACTTGGCATTATGTTTTGGCAAAAAAAGATTTTACCAATGGAATTTATATTTATTTAGATGGCACAGAAGTGGCATCTGATGTTTCTTTAAGCGCAGTCGGTTCACTCTCGGGAACTAATCCAACTTTTTACACCGCCCTAAATTCAGACGGCATTAGTTCGCCATTTGTTGGATTTTTGGATGATGTAAAAATTTATTCTTATGGCAGAAGTGATGAACAAATAAGACAAGATTATAATGCTGGATCATCTGGTGCAAAAACAAATCGAGGCACCAGTGTTTCTATGGGAGACAAATCAGCAAAATGGATGAGTGATGGCTTGGTGGGGTACTGGAAGATGGATGAGAGTTCTTGGAATGGAACGGCCGGGGAAGTGAAAGACGCTAGTGGGAATAATAATCATGGGACAGCTAGCGGTGGAGCAAGTACGACCGTTGGAAAATTTGGCAGTGGGGGTGGGTTTGATGGGACTGATGATTGGATTAATTTAGGCACCCCTTCAATGGGGCTAACTGGAAATTTTACAGCTTCCGCTTGGGTTAACGCATCTTCACTTGGTGCTATCAAAACAATATTTACCTCAGGGAATACAGGAAGTAATTATGGATATTTGAATTTTGGCGATAATTCAAGAATCCAGTTTACTGAAGATACGGGAGTAAGTATATATGGAAGTACACCGCTCGTTGCAAGTAGGTGGTATCATTTTACTGTCGTTAAAAACGGAGATACCGGGAATAATATAAAGCTTTATCTAAATGGAATTTTGGATGGGAGTGGAAGTGTTGGAACAACGCAAGAATCTGGAATAAAATCAATCGGGGCTAGATATGAGGGCGGATCACCCAGCCTTGTCTTTAACGGCCAAATCGACGAAACCCGCATCTACAACCGCGCGCTATCACCCGACGAAGTCAAACAACTTTACGCTTACGCTCCTGGGCCAGTTTTACATTTAAAAATGGATGAAAAATCCGGCACCACGGCGTTTGATAGTAGTGGGAATGGGAATAATGGGACGATATCAAATGCTACTTGGGAGACTGGGAAAATTGGCAGTGCTTTGAAATTTAATGGAAGTAATAGTTTTGTGAATGCAGGAAGCGGATCAACTCTGGATAATTTGCGAGCTTTTACACAAAGTGCCTGGATAAAAGCAGAAGGTGAGCATGGTAATGGATATGGAACAATTATTTTCAAAGGCAATGGAAGTACTGTGCGAAAAAATTTCAGAGCCACCACTATTGGTCCGTCAAGTTATCAAAAAAGAATAGGTTTAGAAATTGATACCGATGCGACCAACCCGATTAGTTCAACTCTTAATGATTCTTATAGTTTGAATAAATGGGATTACTGGACAGTAACCTATGATGATACTGGTGATAGGAAAATTAGAATTTATAAAAATGGAGTAGAGGTTTCATCTTATTCTACTCAAACAGCTGGGACGGGATCTTTGGTGAGTGACGAAATCTATAATTTGTTAATTGGATCAGATAGCTATACAAATCCCTTTTACACATTTAATGGTCTTATCGACGATGTCAAAATCTACAACTACACTCGCACGCAAGAACAAATTCTCGAAGATATGGGCTCCTCCGCTGGCGCTTCGGCGTCCCGAGGGGTGGCGCTTAAGTCGCCTGTTTTAGATTTGAGTTTTGATGAAGGCCGAGGCGACACGGCCTATGACGCCAGTAGCAATGGGAATAATGGCACATTGGTTTCAGGTGGGTCAGGCACGAACGCCACTAATACCGCCATGTGGGACAAAGGTGGGAAGTTTGGCGGGGCGATGGAGTTTGATGGGACGAATGATTATGTAAAAACGAGTTCAGGAGTATTTTCAACGCCAAGCAGTAGAACTGTATCTCTCTGGGCGTATGTTACAAATCCTCAAACTTCAACATATGCAGGAAGATTAATTTCCGAAAGAATTAGTAATGGATGGTTTTTTGCAGTTGGTGCAAATAATGTCATTAGATTTTATAATTCTGGCGGTACGGCTTTAACTCGAGTCTCTGTTAATAATGCTATAGCTTTAAACACTTGGCAAAACTATGTTTTTACTTGGGATGGTTCAAATTCCGCATCAAACATTCATATCTATGTTAATGGCGTAGAAATTGAATATCAAACTTCTACTGATGGAGTTGGGCTGACCAATCCAGACGCTTCATATATTGCATTGGGCGACGATGGCAATTTGCTTCATCAGGCGGTATGGGCCGGAAAGCTAGATGCACTTAAAATCTATAACTACGCGCTGGGTGATGACGAAATAAAAACCCTCTACAATGGCGGAGCAAGTTTGTCCATGGGTGGCGAGACAACCAGCGCCAATAATAACGGCACGACGGTGAGTGGCGACAATGCTAAATATTGCGTGCCAGGCGATACAGCCAGATGCGATAAGCCGGTTTTGGAACTCGACTTGGACGAGAAGACGGGTACGACTACTTATGATAGCAGTGGCAATGGGTATAATGGAACTCTGACTAATGGTCCAGTTTGGGATAGAGGAAAAAATGGGAGTGCATTGAATTTTGACGGGGTGGATGATTATGTGGATGCAGGAGATCTTGGAAACATGATTGAGGGGGTCAGCGGCCTGACTGTTAGCGCTTGGGTCAAATCACCCGTAGCTCAAATTTCCGGAACTGATATCATTATGGAAAAACAGGGTCAAACATTTATGCTTTGGTGGGATAACACTCAAAATGTTTACTTTAGAGCTTATAATAATGTTGGAACTACGGCTTCGGGGATTTTTACGGATGGAATAACGGATACGGATTGGCATTATTTGACTGGCGTATATGATGGTGCAAATGTTTATATGTATGTTGACGGTGTGCTAGGGGCTACCGTCGCTAGCTTAAGCGGGCCAACGCAAAGTGGTACCAACACTCTTAGAGTGGGCAGAGGGACCAATAGTTGGACTGGTCTTATCGACGACGTCAAAATCTACAACTACGCCCGCACCCCCGCCCAAATCGCTTGGGATTATAATCGGGGTAAAGAAATTAATTATTGGAAATTTGATGAAGGCACTGGCACGACGGTGCATGACGAAGGCGCCAATAAAAATAATGGCACCATCACGGGCGCCACTTGGAAAAATGAAAGTGAGTGTAAGAGTGGAAAGTGTTTGTATTTTGATGGACTAAATACAAGGAAAGTTAATGCAGACACTCAAGATAATATGACAAATATGACAGCGTGCGCTTGGGTCAAAGCCAGTGCCCTGACGAATACTGATAATGATGTCGAAATGGTAATTTTGGGCAAAGGTTTTTGGTTGGGAGTCAAGAATACCGGGACTATTAGATTCACACTTTATACTTCCGGCTCATTTCCTCAAATAGTTACTACCAATTCCATTAGTGCAAATCAATGGTACCGTATTTGCGGCGTCTCTTATGGTGTAGGTATCGCTCCAAAAGTATATATTGATGGGATAAGCGCAAATGGAACGGCAAACGGTGGAAATGGAACTTATAACGACAGTACTGGTTTGGTTCGGATGGGAGCGGCTACAGATAATGATTACTATGCTAATTTCTACGGCTACATCGACGACCCCAAAATCTATAACTACGCTTTGACTGCCGAGCAAATTAAGCAGGATTATAACGGCGATGCAATGAGTTTTAGATAATCCTCCCAAACTTTCTCAAAGCTAAGTTTTGAAAAAGTTTGAAAAAATATGTGTAAAACAATTTTCGCCAATTAAGAATATTACCACATTATTTAATTAACCAATATGACAACAACAAAAAATGCCTTATTCAAGAGTGGGGAAATTCGAAAAACTATTTATAAGAATGAATGGTGGTTTCTTATGTCGAGTGTTATTGCTTTTTTAGCTGATTTTTTGAATTCAGCTCAGCATTTCGAAAGAATGAAGGCGAGGCACCTTAGCTTGATTTTTTTTATTTTTTGTGCCACTTTTTTTGTGTTTGGAATTTCTAAAGTCAGTGCGACAACGGGGGTTCAAAATTTGATTTATGTTGATTGCACGTCTGGTATTGATCAAGCGGGATGTGGAGAGATCGGATTACCGTGTGAGAGTGTGACATATGCAGCTCAATATCTCGATGGGGGCCTGGATGTGGCACACCCAGACACGATGTATATTAAGGGAACGTGTTCGATTGTCGGATCTACATCTTACAATGCCCCCACGGTTTACCCGCGTGGGAACTATTGCAAATTCACGACCTGGCCGGGACAACCACGAGCTTTTCTAGATGGAGGTGCGAGTCCGACCGGCACTGTGTTAGGGAAGACATATGTACGGTCAAATAATATTACTGTAGATAATCTCAAAATCAACGGAGAAGTATCGTTCAGATATTCGGATAATTTACTGCTCACTAACATCGAATTTTTCGGAGGAGGAACTACTGATTACACGAACCTAGGACAATGGAATGACGTATTATTCATTGAAGATTGTATGAATGGTATGGTTTTGAATAGTGAATTTCATGATGCCAATGGAGCAAGTGCCTATGGTTCAATGGTAACGTATTATGGAAAATCTAATAGCGATACAACTCCTGCAAATTTCACGTTTCGCAATAACTCTTTCTATGTTACACCAGGTTTTGCAAAACCATCTCTTGGCATATTTTTAAAGCAAAATTCCCGCATGGTTAATGTGGACCACAATTTTTTCTATAACCTTTGGGGTGGGGTTTTCACGTCAAACCAGGTTCCCAATGGAGACGTAGAGAACATTAACAACAATATATTCTCCTCATGTGGAAATTCTAGTACTGAACATGGAGCAATAACTCTTATGGCAAACCAATTAGACGTTAATATTTACAATAACACTTTTGTTAATAGTGTCTGGGCGGATATTGGAAACAAATGGAATCAAGTTACATTTGGATCATGGAATAATTTATTCTATGGAACAACACCTTTTTATATTATGATATACAATAATTCTTCCATGAATTCTTTAGCTTATTACCTTAATTATAATGATTATTATGATCCTAGCGCAACTCCATCATGGTATGATGAAGCCAATTTTACGACTTTCTCGTCATGGCAATCGCATATAATCGGATTATTAAAGGCAAATGTTACAGAGGTAGATAGTTTATATGCCGACCCAGGATTTATCAACGCAAGCGGTTTATTCAATACTCCGTCCGATTTCAAGCGATCCTCATATCCCAGTAACGGACGAGGAGGGATATATCCATCAGCAATGGGAGCCTATATTACAGGAAATGAAATAATCGGTTATACGGATTTAGAAACCCCTCTTATTATCCGCTCTGACGTTGACAATTCTTCCGCCACCAACACTACCGACGCACTTTTGACATTGCGAAATTCTTTGGGACTTTCGATGAACGGCACGGCGTGGATAAATTCAGCGACGACTGGGGATGTGAATTGTGATGAAGTTTCTAATTCGACTGATGCACTTTTGATTCTCCGATATTCTTTAGGACTAAGTATGAATGGGACGAGTTGGTGTGAGTGAATTAAATAGAATTATAGCGGTGGGGCGGTGAATTTTAGGTAGTTTTGATATGTTTTTTTTGTCGGATTTATAAAAATTAAAAGAGGGGTTACGCGCTAATGAAAAATAATTTCAAGGCTTGTCTAATTTTTAAAAATAATAATAAAATTTATGAGCAACAAAAAATATTAAAAAATAATTATTAGAAATATGACCAACAAAAAAGAATTAGCGATTTTCGAAAACTTTAAAATCCGTCGACATTATGACGAAAAAACTGAAACCTGGTTTTTTTCGGTTGTAGATATAATAGCTGCGCTTTTACAACAGTCAGATTTTCAGGCTGCTAGGAATTATTGGAAAGTACTGAAAAATCGCTTAAAAGCTGAAGGAAGTGAAGTGGTTACAAATTGTAACCGGTTGAAAATGAAAGCAGAGGATGGAAAAATGCGCGAAACAGACGCGGCAAACCCAGAAACAATTTTCCGCTTAATTCAATCTGTGCCGTCACCGAAAGCCGAGCCAATCAAGCTTTGGCTGGCAAAAGTCGGTTATGAGAGAATCCAAGAAATGGCTGATCCGGAAAGATCAGTGAATCGCGCCAGAGAAAATTGGGAAAAGCATGGACGGAGCAAAAAATGGATTCAACAAAGAATGATGGGGCAGGAAGTCAGAAATAAATTGACAGACTATTGGAAAGATAACGAAGTTAAAGAGCAAAATGAATACGCTATTTTAACCAATATTATACATCAAGAGTGGAGCAACCTAACAGTTAAAGGACATAAAAATCTAAAAGGACTTAAAGCTCAAAATCTTAGAGATCATATGAGTGATGCTGAATTGGTTTTCACGGCTTTGGCAGAATTAACCACGCGCAATATTGCTGAAAAAGAAAAAGCGATTGGTTTTAATAAAAATGCCATTTCTGCTAAAAAAGGCGGAGCTGTTGCTGGACGAGCAAGAGAAGATTTTGAACTGCAGACAGGAAAGAAAGTTGTTAGCGGTGAGAATTATTTAGCGCCAAAAAGAAAGAAGAAAGAAATAGGATAGGTATATGACTGTTCCCAATTATCCCAGTGGCTTGAGGGTATTGTAAAATCCCCGGCGTGGAAAAATTCAAATTTGCCAGATGTTGACACAAAAACGGGTTAAAGGTATCATATAAATGTCATATATTACATAATATGACATTTAATAAAAGTAATATAGTTAAATATATGGAAATTAATCAACTAAAAACAGTGATTTTAGATCAACGGGAAGAGATAGAGCTGCAACTAAAAACATCCATTAAGAGAGATGTTGATTTGGTGAAAATTAAAAAATATCTAAGTCACCCTAACATTCTAATAATCAGTGGCGTAAGAAGATGTGGAAAATCAACTTTGGCGGCCATGGCACTGGAAGGAGAAAATTTTGCGCATATTAATTTTGACGATAATGAGCTCTTAAATTTTAAAGATCAGGACTTCAATAAGTTAATGCAAGCTTTCTATGAAATTTACGGGAGTGACGTGGAATATTTTATTTTTGATGAAATTCAAAATATCCCCGGCTGGGAATTGTTTGCCGCCAAACTGAGGCGGACGAAAAAAGTAATTATTACCGGAAGCAACGCTAATTTATTATCCATGGAACTGTCGACGCATCTGACGGGCAGGCATATTGATTATTATCTGATGCCTTTTTCTTTTGCTGAATATTTAAGGTATCAAGGGGTAAATTATAAACCCAATGATATATTTGTAACTAAAAAAAAGGCTCAGATAAATCAACACTTGAATCAATATATTAAATTGGGCGGCTTTCCGGAGGTTTATAAATTTGGTGACGTGATGGCTGAGAATATTTTTGATGATATTATCAATAAAGATGTTTTAATCAGAAAACAAATCAAATACAAAGCAGAGTTTAAAAAAATAGCCGCATATTTACTGGCAAATTATAGCCAAGAATTTACCTATAGCAAGCTCAAAAATGTTTTTGATATAAAGAACGTGCAGACGCTCAAAAATTATATCGAGTATCTCAGGGAAAGCTATTTGATATTTATTTTAGAAAGATTTTCTTACAAGCTTAAACAGCAAATCATTGCACCGAAAAAAATCTATGCGATTGATAACGCCCTTTTGGGCAAAACGTCGGCTGAGTTTTCGGATAATATCGGAAAGAAGATTGAAAACATCGTTTTTTTGGAATTGATGCGACGCGAAGCGCGTGATGGAGAAAAGAAAACAATTTTTTATTTCCAAGATCATGCCGGTCGGGAAGTTGATTTTGTTGTAAAAAATGGAAAAAAAGTTGCGAAACTAATCCAAGTGGCGTATTCTTTGGCACAAATAAAAACCAAAGAGCGAGAGTTAGCGTCTCTATTGATTGCTAGCGAACAACTTACGTGTGATAATTTATGCATCGTAACGATGGAGGAGGAAGGTAATGAAGAAATTGATGGCAAGAAGATAAAAATTATTTCCCTAAGTCAATTTTTATTGGATGTTGAATAAAAGTGTATTATAAAACCCCAGCGTGACTAATTGTCTGAATTAAGATTAGTCTGATTAAATGAAGACCCAAAATTAAAGGAGGGGATAAGCTATTGAAAAATAATTTCAAGGCTTAGCTGGGATAATCAAGCAGTCCGTCTTGACAAAAATTATATATAATGTATACTATAAGTAATCATTATTAATCACTACTAGAGCATATATGTCAAATTCTATTGTAATATTATTATCTAGCGAAAAGACTATTTTTAGTGTTTCTGATTTGGCTATTTTGTGGAAGATAGAAAATAACAACTATCTCAAGTCAAAAATATATCGACTTGTTCAAAGTGGAGATTTACTCCGATTGCATCACGGAATTTTTTCGGTGAATATGAAATACGATAAATACGAATTGGCAGGAAGATTAAATAACCCTTCCTATATAAGTCTCGAAACGATTCTTCGTGAAAATAATATAATATTTCAGTACAGCAGCGAGATAACCTCAATTAGCAGAATAAACAAAGAATATACTGCGGGAGGAATAAAATACAAATACCATAAAATTAAAGACGAAGTGCTCTATAATAGCGCAGGCTTGGAAATGAAAAATAATTATACTATCGCTAGCAAAGAAAGGGCATTTCTTGATATGATATACTTGAATAAAAATTATTATTTTGATAATTTGGATGGTCTTGATTGGGAAGGGTGTTTTAAATTAGCAGAGATTTATAAAAATAAAAGTTTAGTTGGGCGTTTAAAAGATTATTATAAAGATTATGTTGGACAAAAATAATCACGAAGTGGTGATGAAAAATTTATTGAAAGATATTTATAGTCATAGATTATTGGCGGTTGTTTTAGGTTTTAAGGGTGGCACGGCTTGTTATTTTTTTCACCAATTGCCAAGATTTTCAGTTGATTTGGATTTTGATTTACTTGATACGAAGCGAGCTGACGAGGTTTTTGAAACTATGAAAAAAGTAATCGATAAATATGGAGAGTTGGAAATATCTCAAAGAAAAAGAAATACTTTATTTTATTTATTAAAATATCAACAAGGAAAACAAAAAATAAAGATTGAAATTTCACTTAGAAATAAGAATAATAACTTTGAAATAAAGAGATTGTATGGATTTTCTGTATTGTCTATGACAAAGGAAGATATGTTCGCCAATAAATTGGTGGCGGCGACGGAGAGAAAAAAAACTGCACATCGAGATTTTTATGATATAAATTTTTTCCTCAAAAATTTATGGGATATTAACGAAGAGATTATAGCAGAAAGAACGGGTAAAAACTTAAAGGAATATTTGATTTTTTTGATAAAATATGTTGAGAAAAATATTACGCAAAAAAATATGCTAGACGGCCTTGGCGAGGTGTTAGATGATGCACAAAAAGATTCGGTCAAAGCGACATTAAAGAGGGATCTACTGTTTAATTTGAAACTGCGTCTTGATCAACTTTAGCTAGTTTCTCTCGTCTCAATTTTTCCAACATCACTGACGCTCCTTACTCTGCGAAATTCCCTTGGCCTTTCGATGGACGGGCCCGCTTCGCTAAAGCTTGTCGAGGCGAGTCCGCCTTGGTGAGCAAAGCGAGACAGGACGAGTTGGTGCGAATAGGACATAAAAAAGATGAAGGGGTATGAAAAAGGGAAAAGAGGAAGAAAAGGGAATAAGGGGTGTAAAATGAAAATAAAGGGAAGAAGAGGGGGAATGGGAACGAGAAAGGGTAGAAGGGGATAAAAAAGGGGGATAAAAAGGGAGAGAAAGGGGAAGAAAAAGAGTGTTTTTTTAATTAATTATATGTAAAATAATTTATGTTAAAATCTTACAATGACCCATATGGATACAAAAAACTCCTCGCTTACAAAAAAGCCGAAGAGCTTCAAATGGCCTGCTCCCATTTAACCCATTTATTCCCTTTTTCTAAAACCCTTTCATCTCTTGCTGATCAAATGGATCGTAGTGCGCGAAGCGGAAAGCAAAATATAGTCGAAGGGTGGAAAAGAAACACCACGAAAGAATACTTTGATTTTCTTGGATTTTCTATCGGAGCTGTGGCTGAATTGGAAGAGGATTGTGATGATATTATCCGTGGCGTTTATCCGGAAATTATAGAAAAAATGGGATTAAAAAGGGAAAAAGGGGATGAAAGGGCCCCCTTAACACCTTCTTCAAGCTTTCATTCCCAATTTCTTTCAACCACCCCTTCAGGCTCCCCTTCTAAAACCCTTTCAGCCCCTTTTTTATGGACGCTTTCAGAAGTGGAGAAACTTCTTTTTTATCCTTTGGATTCATCTCTCCCTTTCGTTATTCAACTAAAACTCCGATGTAAAGAACTCAATTTTCTTCCCGACTTGTCCGGATTAGTA
>DOKP01000097.1 GCA_003510795.1 Candidatus Moraniibacteriota bacterium
ATTTAAAGATGAAAAAGAATATGAAGATTTTATAGATAGAACAGGAGAACATTTTAAAGATAAAAAAGAATTAGAAAAGTATTTATTGGAATAGAATATTTCGAGGCTAATCCTTGTAGATATTCTTCCGTCACCAATACCACTGACGCACTTTTAACTCTCCGCAATTCCCTCGGACTTTCCATGAATGGCACGGCGTGGCAAGTTTCTTCTACTACTGGCGACGCGGATTGCAGTGGGACTTCTAATTCAACCGATGCACTTTTGATCCTTCGATATTCTCTCGGACTTTCGATGAGGGAGACAAGCTGGTGTGAATAAATCACGTTAACATTTTAACATATTAATATTGGAGCATTAAGACAAAAAACATTGAGACATTTCAATAGAAAATAATTCAATAATAATCTAAACTTATGAAAAATAATCCTAAAAATTCCCAAATTATCATCTATAAAACCGAAGATGGCCAAACGAAAATCGATGTGCGTTTTGATGGCGAGACAGTTTGGTTGACACAGAAACTTTTGGCTGAACTTTTTCAAGTTACCATTCCGACAATCAATGAACATATTAAAAATATATACAAAGAGGCTGAGTTAAAGGAAAATTCAACTATTAGGAAATTCCGAATAGTTCAAAATGAAGGTACTCGCGAGGTTTCTAGGGATGTGGATTTCTATAATCTCGATATGATTATCTCAGTCGGCTATCGCGTCAAAAGCTCAATTGCTACTGCTTTTCGCCAATGGGCCACGCAACGCTTAGGTGAATATATCGTAAAGGGTTTTGTGCTGGATGACGAGCGCCTCAAAAATCCCGATCTGCCTTTTGATTATTTTGAAGAACTGACCCGAAGAATTGCTGATATTCGCACCAGTGAAAAAAGATTTTATCGTAAAATCACCGACATTTATGCAACTAGCGTTGATTATGATCCGACTAGCGAAGAAAGCATCTTGTTTTTTAAAACTGTCCAAAATAAGGTGCATTGGGCAATCACTGGGAAAACCGCACCAGAAATCATTGTCTCAAGGGCGGATAGCGCCAAGCAAAATATGGGACTGACCTCATGGCGCGCGACAAAACCGCGTAAGGATGACGTATTAATTGCTAAGAATTATCTCAGCGAATCAGAACTTCTAGAGCTCAACAATCTTGTCGAACAATATCTGGTATTCGCCGAGGGCCAAGCTATGCGTCGCGTGCCGATGTATATGAAAGATTGGATCAAAAAATTGAATGATTTCCTGACAATTAATGATCGCGAGATACTTAAACATGCCGGTAAAGTTTCTCATGAAAAAGCTTTAGAAAAAGCCGAGAAAGAATATGAAGCTTTTCACAAAAAGCGTAATGCAAAGTTTACAGAGAATGATTTTGATGAGGAAATAAAAAAAATAACAGGTATAAAAAATAAAAAACTCTTAGGCAAACATTAGGCTCTAAAAGTCTAAGTCAAAAAATTCCTCCGCCACTAACACCACTGACGCACTTTTAACTCTCCGCAATTCCCTCGGACTTTCCATGAATGGCACGGCTTGGCAAGCTGGCGCGACGACTGGGGATGTGAATTGTGGCGGGACTTCCAATTCCACTGATGCTTTGTTAATTCTTCGATATTCTTTGGGACTCTCGATGGACGGGCCCGCTTCGCTAAAGCTTGTCGAGGCGAGTCCGCCTTGGTGAGCAAAGCGAGACAGGACGAGTTGGTGCGAGGGAAATTAACTCGGGCTCCGAGTGCTCAAATGGGATACCTTAAAATTAGACTTGACTCTAAATATATATGTGATATAATTCGAGTGTACTCTAATTGAATAAAAAATATATATGGAAAATTTGATAAAAAACAGCCAAAATCTGCTAAAAAGCCTAAAAACAACGAAGAAAAGATATTTATACGAAAAAATAGATTTTTCTCAGAAAATGATCGGAATAATCGGGCAGCGAGGCGTGGGTAAAACCACAATAATGCTTCAATTTTTAAAAGAAAAGAATAGTCCGGAAACGGTAATTTATCTGACTGCGGATGACATCTATTTTTCACAAAATACCTTAAAAGAAACGGTAGAAATGCTTTATCGTGATTATGGTTTTCGTATTTTTTGCATTGATGAAATTCACAAATATAAAAATTGGAACCAGGAATTAAAAAATGTGTATGACTTATTATCCGGAATAAAAATAGTTTTTTCCGGTAGCTCATCACTGGACGTATTGGCGGGAGCCTATGATTTGTCAAGAAGAGCGGTTCTGCACCAGCTCAACGGCCTATCTTTCCGGGAATTTGTTGAATTTAAAAATGGAATAATTTTAAAATCATTTTCGCCGGAAGATTTATTGGCTAAATATAAAAAATATTCTGTCCAGATTTCTTCTCAAATTGAAGTATTGAAATTATTTAAAGAATATATATCTTTTGGATATTACCCTTACTTTTTGGAAGGTTCAAGTGACACTTATGAATTGAAGATGAAAAATGTTTTAGATAAAACAATTTATGAAGACATTGCTAATTTGAATAATATCAAAACAGAAAATTTACCATACTTTAAAAAAATCTTAGCTTTTTTGGCTAGTATTCCGCCAGGTGAGATCAACGTTAATAAATTAGCCTCCAATCTTGGATTAGCTTTTGAAACCGCGGAGGCTTATATGGATATCTTATACCGTATTTCACTGGTGCGATATTTACTAAAAAATAAGACGGGCTATAAATTAATTCGTAAATCAGCCAAGGTTTTTTTGGATAATACTAATGTGGCAGTTTATCTAAAAAAAGAATTGGGCTTGGATGAGAATCCCGGAGTTTTGCGGGAATTATTTATTCTAAATCAACTGCAAAATTGCAAGCAAAAGATTTATGCTAGCGAGGGCAGGGGGGATTTTTTATTAAAACTAAAAGATAAAAAAATAATCTTAGAGATAGGTGGCCGATCAAAGGATTTTAAGAAAATTTCTAAAATTAGTAATGCTTATTTGGTATTGGATGACATGGAAATAGCTGAAAATAATAAAATACCCTTGTGGCTGTTTGGATTTTTGTATTAGTTGATAATTCTTCCGTCACCAACACCACTGATGCCCTCCTCACTCTGCGAAATTCCCTTGGACTTGCTATGACTTCCACGGCTTGGGTAAATTCAGCGACCACTGGCGATGTTAATTGCGACGAAGTTTCCAATTCCACTGATGCTTTGTTAATTCTTCGATATTCTTTGGGACTCTCGATGGACGGGCCCGCTTCGCTAAAGCTTGTCGAGGCGAGTCCGCCTTGGTGAGCAAAGCGAGACAGGACGAGTTGGTGCGAGTAGGGCATACTAATGTTTTATCATTTTAGTGTTAGAACAATCAAGTGTAAAAAATAAGTTCAAAAACTTTTTATGGATCAGTTTTGTAAATCTATTTTTTTTGTGATAATATCTTTTTTTATCTTTTCTAGCTCGGCAAAAAATTCTCAAGCGGCAACTTTATATATGCCTGATGACTGTCCTAATCTTCAAGAATGTTTTTCGTCGATGTTAGGAGGAGACGAATTAATTATTAGGAACGGAACATACGTCGGAAGTCAAAATGCAATTGGCGAAGCAATTCTTCCTCCAAGCGGGAATAATAATGCGTATACAACAATCAGGGCTGAAAATGATTTTAATGTTATTTTTGATGGAGAAAATATCAGATCCATGTTTTATACATGGATTCCTAGAGAGTATATCTATTTCAAAGGTCTTAAATGGATTAACTCAAACGATACTGCTGTTCATATTTATGAATGGAATCATGCTAAATTCATTAAATGCGCTTTTATGAATGGAGAAAATTCTTTCAGAGTCTCGACTGTCTGGGCTTCTAGCGGAAGTAATTATTTATTCGAAGATTGCCATGCTTGGGGTAGTGGCAGATACTCATTAAATATTCAGACAAGCAACGATGTTGTTGTGAGAAGATTCGTATCTCGCTTGGATGCGGTTACTGGCAGTCTTTCAGATGGGACAGCTCCATATCCCGCGGCTCATTTTATGAGTTATGCTAGTCAGAATGTTGAATGGCAAAATTGTATAGCATTAGATTCGGACCAAGATTATTTCATAAGTCTGGCTAGCTATTATCTTGGGGGTTATGCTACTCACGCGTTTTATGATGGAGAATATACTGAGAATAATTTTTATAATGGGTGTATTGCTTTAAATATAGATATGCATAATATAAATCCTTCTTACGCGGGGGTGCCTGGGCCTGGATTTTTGCTGGATGGTTCAAGGAGTTCTAACTATTTAAATTGTATTGCTTGGGATACTGCAAGGGGATTTTCAGGAAATAATTTAGAGAATTACACTGGCAGTATTAATCATAGCACTGTGTCTGTAAATACTTTTGGCGGAGATTTGTCTTATGATGGAATAAATTCAGATTTAAATTTGAATATTGCAAACTCTGTCATTATGGGAGGAAGTCGTTTGGGAGATGGTTCGGGCATAAGGGGTGGGGTTTTCTCTGATTATAATGCTTTCTATGGCAATATAAATAGACTAACAGGCAGTACGGATAATTATAGTTTAGGAAGTGTAGCTGGAATACATGATTACAGTCATGAAAACGGAAATGAAATAAATCCTCTGGATAACTCTTTAAAATATATTACTAGAGTTGAATCTGGTTCAGATTTCGAAGGTATTGCGTCTGACGGAGGATATGTGGGAGCCAATGTCTCAAATAAGATTGGAACTTCTGGCACAATGTATGGGGAAAATGACTATAATATAAATACTAATGTATCTTTATGGCCGTTTCCGTATGAAGATCAAATAAAAAATGATTTTGCATCTTACAACGCTGATGGCATCAATCCAAATATTCCCGATGGGAAAAGAGGTTTTGCTGAAGATATTATTGATCCATATGGTAAACCATTGACGCTCACAAGATATGTTTGGCAATATCTTGAAAACGAAATTCCTTGTGAGATATATGATGAATGTGAACAAATAATCATCCGCTCCGACGTCGACAATTCTTCCGTCACCAATACTACCGATGCCCTCCTCACTCTCCGCAATTCCCTCGGTCTTTCAATGGACGGCACGGCTTGGCATGTTTCTGCTATGACTGGCGACGTGGATTGTAGCGGCACTTCTAATTCCACTGATGCTCTGTTAATATTAAGGTATTCTTTGGGATTCTCAATGAATGGGACGAGTTGGTGCGAGTAAATCATTTTAACATTAGAACAATGAAAGCAAAATAACATTAAAACATTAGAACATTAAAACATCAAAACAAAAAAGTATAAAAATATTAAAGCATTAGAATATTTGACAAAAATAGACGCATGTAATAAAATAAACTTAAGTTCAAATAAATTAAACTTAAGTTCAACAAACCTAGTCGCTCGCGAGTGACTGGATAAAATATATGACCAAGATAGAACGAAAAATAATCCAGTTATTATCCGATTATCCAGAACAAGAATTCTACGGCGGAGAAATCACGAGAAAAATTGGATGCAGTAAAGCTTCGGCCAGCGTTATCCTGAGGAAGTTTTTTAAAAAGAAGTTGATTTTTATGAAAGCCAAGGGACACATGAAATTCTATCAGATAAATACTAAAAGTTCCGAGATAAAAAAAATCAAAATAGATGTTGTTTTAGAAAAAATGAATAACTTATTGCCAAAAGTGCAAAAGTTTTCCCAAAAAATAATTCTTTTTGGGTCGGGAGCCAGAGGAGAGCAAACAGCCGAAAGCGACATTGATCTTTTTATAATGTCTCGTAAAAAAAATGAGATTCGCGCAGTTTTGAAAGATATAAATTTGGGATTGGCGGTAAACGCTATAATAAAAACTCCCAGCGAATGGTCGGAAATGGAAGTAGCTGAGCCGGAATTTTATCAAGAAATTAATAATGGAATAATTTTATACGATTATGTCTCAAGAATTTAAAAAGTGTTTAGAACGAGGCAAGATAAAAACATTTTCTCCAGGTCCAAAATTAGCTAAAAAAGAATTGAGGTTAGCTAGTGAAGATTTAAAAATGTCTGCAAAAAGCTTCAAAGAGAAAAATTTTCGTTGGAGTATTGTCCAGGCATATTATTCGATGTTTCATAGTGCGAGAGCTTTGCTGTACTATAAAAAATATCGAGAAAAAAGCCATTTTTGTTTAATCGAATCGATCAGGACATTATTTTGTGAAACTGGAAAATTGGATGTGATGCTGGTCGAATCTTTAATTGAAGCTAAAAATTTACGGGAAGAAGCTGATTATTACGGAGATTTTAGCGAAATAAATTGTAAAAAATTAGTGAAAAAAGCGGAAATTTTTTTAGAAGAGGCTAAAAGGCTCTTAAATTTTTAAATAAAGAAGCATTCTTAAGGAAAGAACGAGCGAGAGAGAATCTAGAGGTGATTATGAATCACTCTCTCTGACGTCGACAATTCTTCCGTCACTAATACTACCGACGCACTCCTTACTTTGCGAAATTCTCTTGGACTTTCGATGGACGGCACGGCTTGGCAAATTGGTGCGACGACTGGGGACGTGGATTGCAGTGCTACTTCCAATTCGACGGATGCACTGTTAATCCTCCGATATTCTTTGGGACTTTCGATGGGTGGGACGAGTTGGTGTGAGTAGATTATATTAACATTTTAGCAAAAAATAAAATTAAAAAATGACTACATTCTATTGATTTTAGGACTATTATAGAGTATAATTAAAGTATGTATAACTGGTCAACTGATACAACTGAGTTAAAAAAAGACAAGAAACAATACGCTATTTGGCGTTTAGAGCAAATGGTTAATTTTGGCTTGGAAGGGAAAAGGCTTAGCCGCAAAAAATTGATAAAATATTGGAGTAGTCTTAGTTTGGACCTCAATAAAAAGAAGTATTTAAAAACGATTTTATGGCCGAAACAATTCTAAGTGATAATCAAATTAATATTCTGGAGAAAATTAGTAGCGACAATGCAATTTGCCAGGTTTTTTATTTGACTGGCGGAACCGCCTTGGCGGAATATTATTTGCAACATCGCTTGTCGGAAGATTTGGATTTTTTTTCGGAAAATGAGTTTGATATCCAAGCGATAAATGTTTTTTTTGCTAAAAACAAAAAAATACTCGGAATAAAAAAAGTGGATTTTCAGCAAAGCTTTAATCGCAACTTAATCTTTTTGCATCTGAAGGATGATATTGTAAAAACGGGTCATACGCAATATATGGTT
>DOKP01000094.1:0-16172 GCA_003510795.1 Candidatus Moraniibacteriota bacterium
TTTAGCGGTGGCGCAAAGATCTAGGATTAGATTCCTCGATTTCGTTCATCCTCTTTGGGGTCGGATTCACTTCACTCGGAATGACATAATAGAAGCAATTAAGTTAATCTGGTATAAAAAGCTAAGCGTGTAAGTTTTAAAAATTGCAAAAAACGTGAATACTAATTATTTTAAAAATAAAAAAATAACAGTTTTTGGACTCGGTCTTTTGGGCGGGGGGCTAGGTGTGGTTAAATTTATCGCCAAGCATGGGGCTAAAAAAATAATAATAACTGATATAAAAAGCAAGGAAGAATTGCGCCGATCTATCGAAAAGCTAAAAGGCATTAAAAATATAGAATTTGTCTTAGGCTATCATCGGATAGAAGATTTTACGAAAGTGGATATGATTATAAAAAATCCGCAGATTCCTTGGAGTAATAAATATATCAAAGAAGCTTTGGACAATAAAATCTCAGTTGAAATGGATTCTAGTTTATTCTTTAAGCTTTGCAAAAATAAAATAATCGGCATAACCGGTACCAAGGGAAAAACAACAACGTCATCAATGATTTTTGATTTGTTAAAAAATTCCGGATTAAATCCCATCAAAGTGGGCGTGGGCGAGGAGTCTGTCTTGGATAAATTGGAAAGTTTAAGGAATGATTCAATTGTTGTTTTTGAATTATCCAGTTGGAGATTATCTGCTTTGGGCAGAGCTAAATTAAGTCCGCAGATAGCGGTTTTTAAAAATATCTTTCCAGATCATCTGAACTATTACAACGGGATGAAGGAATATATTGAAGATAAAGAGAATATTTGTCGCTATCAAAAACCCAATGATTGGTTTATATTTAACAGTGAAGATGAAATTGTAAGGGAAATTGCGCAAGGCGTGAAATCTCAAATTTTAAGTTTTTCTTTTAAAAGAGAAAATGGTGGCAGATCGGTTTTTTATGAAGATGAAAAAATATATTTAAACGACGGTATTGACATAAGGAAAGTTGTGAGTAAAGATAAACTTATAAATTTCAGCAAACACAACGTCTCAAATCTTTTGGCGGCTGTCGGAGTGGCGTTTGCTTTGGGAATTGATTTTTTAAAAATTAAAAAGGCAGTTCTGAAAATAAGCCCAGTTAGCCATAGATTGGAATTTGTGGCTGAAATCAGCGGGGTTAAATATTATAATGATAGTGCCGCTACAATTCCAGATGCAGCTATGGTGGCTATTGATTCTTTTGATAGACCCATCATTTTGATTGCAGGAGGGTCGGATAAAAATCTTGATTTTTCTGATTTTGCCAAGGTTATTTCCGAAAAAATTAAAGGCATAATTTTTTTGAAAGGCAATGCTACAGAGAAATTAATTGAAAAATTAACAAAAAATACCCCCAACAGAGAACATAAGCGATTTGAAATATTCGATTCAATGGACAAGGCGGTAGAAGAAGCTACTCGAGTTGCCGATAGCGGGGATATTGTTTTGCTTTCTCCTGGAGCGGCTAGTTTCGGATTGTTTGAAAATGAATTTGATAGAGGTGATAAGTTTAAAAAAGCAGTTAAAAATTTAAAGAATTAATCTTGTATGAATAAATATTGCTATTATGACGGAAAAGTTGTCGAGTTAAATGAAGTGAAAATCAGCCCTTACGATCTTGGTTTTATGCGGGGATATGGAATATTTGATGCCATGAGAACTGCCAACGGAGCTCTTTTTTGTTTTAATGAGCATTGGAATAAATTTGAGAAATCAACTCGGGAGCTGGGTTTGAAAATTCCAATTTCCCAAGAAGAATTTAAAAATGTTGTCGATGTGCTTTTGGAAAAAAATAATTTAAAAGAGGCTGCGATAAAAACAATTTTAACTGGCGGGAAGTCAGATAACGGTTTTTATAAATCAGAAGACAAAGAAACTTTTTTGATTTTAGTGGATGATTTGGATAAATTTGCTGTGGCTGAGGAGTTTTATAAAAAGGGTTGGAAATTGATATCTTTGGAATATCAACGATATTTGCCAGAAATAAAATCATTGAATTACTTAGCCCCGATAAAAAACCAAAAAGAGAAAACAAACAGTAACGCGCAGGAAATAGTTTATAAAAAAGATGGAAACATTTTGGAATGTTCGACAAGCAATTTGTTTATAGTTAAAGACGGAATTATCGTGACTCCGCAGAAAAATATTTTTTTAGGAACAGTTAGAAATTTAGTTATCAATATTGCAAAAAGTAATAATTTTATTTTAGAAGAAAGAGATATTACAATAGACGAATTATTATCTGCAGAAGAGGTTTTCGTTACGGCTACTTACAAAAAAATAGTGCCGGTTATAAACGTAGATAATGTGATGATTGGAAATGGAAAAGTGGGCGATGTAACTAACAAATTAATAGAATTATTAAATGAGCTTATAAAAAATTACGCTTAGTTTTTATATTGAAATTATGACAAAAAATACCTACGATTTAGTTATCATTGGCGCTGGTCCAGCTGGACTGAATGCTTCGCTTTATGCATCGCGTTATGGATTAAAAAATGCAGTAGTGGGCGGAGTGCCAGGGGGACTAACTTCTCAAATTCATGAAATTGGCAATTGGCTAGGTTCTCCAGAGATTTCCGGCTTTGAGTTTGTCAAAAATTCAACTGAGCATGTTAAAAAATTTGGCACTGAAATTATCGGATATCTGGTAGATGAAATAATCAGAAGTGAGGATGGAAATTTTGATGTTTTATTATCTGACGGAGACAAATTGAAATCCAAAACAATTTTAGTGGCGACTGGTTCAAAGCATCGAAAATTGGGAGTGGCAGGCGAAAAGGAATTTTTGGGCAAAGGCGTGTCTTATTGCGCAACTTGTGATGGATTTTTCTATCGAGATAAAACAGTCGGAATAATAGGCGGAAGCGATAGCGCGGTTTCGGCCTCAGTTTTTATGGCCGATATTGCTAAAAAAGTTTATCTTATTTATAGGGGAGAAAAATTGAAAGCAGAAAATTTTTGGGTAGTGGTGGCAGAAAAAAATAAGAAAATAGAAATAATTTACAATACCAATGTTAAGGAAATAAAAGGGGAGGATAAAGTTTCAGCGGTTATCTTGGATAATATTTATCAAGGTTCTGATGAGCTAAAATTGGATGGGATTTTTGTGGAAATAGGTTTCATCCCCAGTTCAGAAATTGTGAAAGATTTGGGTGTTGAATTGGATGAAGATGGATATATAAAAATAGAAAAAGATGGGAAAACTTCAGCAAACGGTATTTGGGCAGCTGGCGATATCACTACCGGCTCAAATAAATTCAAGCAAATAATTACCGCGGCTTCAGAAGGAGCAATTGCAGCCAGCAGTATCCAGGAGTATCTGAGAAAATAAATTATTTTAATTTTATGCGGATTGGAATTGACGCCAGGTTTTATGGCAGCGTAGGGAAAGGACTTGGTCGCTACGCGCAAAAATTAATAGAGAACTTGGAAAGGATTGATAAGGAGAATCAATACTTTGTTTTTTTATTGAAAGAAAATTTTGATGAGTTTCAACCTAGAAATAAAAATTTTAAAAAAGTCTTAGCTGATTACCGCTGGTATACTTTTTCTGAACAGATAAATATGCCCAAACTTTTAAATAAATACGATCTAGATATTGTTCACTTTCCTCATTTCAATGTGCCGATTCTTTATCGCAGGAAATTTATTATTACTATCCATGATTTAATCCTACTGCATTTCCCCACTCTTAAAGGGACAAAACTTAATCCTATTTTTTATTGGATTAAGTTTTTGGCTTATAAATTAGCTATTGGTAGTGCGGTGCGCAGATCAAAAAAAATAATCACCGTCTCCAAGTTTAGCAAGAAAGATATTTTGGCCAACTACCCATTTTTGACAAAAGACAAAGTGGCAGTAACTTATGAAGCGTGTGATTTAAAAAACAAAATTAAAGTCTCCGCAAAAGGCAATGAGGAAATTTTAAAAAAATATGGTATAATCAAACCGTATTTGGTTTACGTGGGCAATGCTTATCCGCATAAAAATTTGGATAGGCTAGTCGATTCTTGGAAGATTTTTTTGAATAAATCCAAAGATGAAAAAGATTTTGCGCAATCTCCGTATTTAGTTTTGGTGGGCAAAAAAGATTACTTTTACAGCAAGCTCGCAAAGAGGATTAGCGCAGATAAAATGGAAAATGTTATTTTAACAGGATTTGTCCCGGACAATGAATTGGACTTGGTATATGAAAAAGCAACTGCTTATATTTTCCCTTCACTTTATGAAGGATTCGGATTACCACCACTGGAGGCGATGGAAAGAGGTCTCCCTGTAGCTACTAACGCACATGGTTGTATGCGGGAAATATTAGGAAAGAGTGCTTATTATTTTGATGGAAAAAAAATTGATTCAATAATTGAAGCGATAAGGAAAATGTTTTTGGATGCTAGCTTAAAAAATGAATTGATAAACAGAGGCTACAAGCAAGTGCTGAAGTATGACTGGAAAAAAATGGCTAGAGAAACATTGGATATATATGAAAAAATATAAAAATTTTCAGATATTATGAAAGATATAAAACAAAATAACCGCAGGTATACAAATAATTTTTCTCAGGAGAGAGCTCGGAAAGCTTGCTTTGACAATGAAATCAAGTGCCAAGTCTATAGATTTGGAGAAGTTTTCAAAATAGATGATGAAATTATTGCAAAAGAGTGTGACCAGAAAGCAATGATAAACTATGTTGATAATTCCATTAAAGAGAGTTTATTTATTCCGAGTGAGGATATTTATAAGGATTTAGATCAAGATTTCAAGAGTGTTGTTATAAAAAAAGAAAAGAGATTTTTTTTATTTTCTTGGATGGTGCTATCCCCAATTGTTCTTTGCGTGGTTTTCTTGGGTGCGATGTATATTCAAAAGGGAATAAAAACTCAGGGAAAAGTTTTGGGCGTAAGCAAGGAGGCTTATAATAATATTAATATAGCTTTGGGTGGAGTCAAAGAGCGGAATTTTTCAATGTCAGAAAATAAATTCGGTGAAGCTTATGAAAATTTTGCAGAAATTTCTGCTTCGCTCGAAGGCTTGGGCAAGGGTGTAATTTCCATTTCTCGTTTTGTTCCCGGTGCTTCAAAACTTTCTTCAGGCTACCATGCCATCGAAGCTGGCAAGAATCTTTCTTTGGCGGGGGAAAAAATTAGTCAGATAGCCAACGATATCAATAGTTTGAAAGATGGCACTGCTGACAAGAATAAAAATTTTTCATTGCTGGATTTTTTTGTTTCTTTCGATAAGGATCTAAATGAAGTAAATAATTATTTAGTCCAAGCCCGAGATAATTTAGACAAGGTCAAAATAGCTGATATCCCCGAGGAGAATCAAGAAAAAATACTGGCCTTAAAAAATAAGTTGCCTATAATAACTCAGGCAGTGGGTGATTTTTCTGCCAATAACCAATTGTTGGCGGATTTAATCGGGGCCAATGGTCCAAGAAAATATTTATTTTTGTTTCAAAATAATCAAGAAATGCGAGCCACTGGAGGATTTATCGGCAGTTATGGAGTTTTAGATATCGATAGCGCTGGGAGAATAAGAAATTTTTTTATTGATGGAATTTTTAATCCAGATGGGCAACTGACAGATAAGATTATTCCGCCCAAACCAATTCAAAAAATAAGTACTGCCTGGAGTCTGCATGACAGCAATTGGTTTCCTGATTTTCCAATTTCCGCCCGAAAAGCCATGTTATTTTATGAGAAAACTGGCGGGCCGACGGTTGATGGCGTGGTAACTTTAACCCCGACTGTTATGCAGAAACTTCTCAATATTAGCGGTCCGATAGACATGAAAGATTACGGAGTGGTCTTAACGGGAGATAATTTTATCGAAAATGTCCAACATGAAGTAGAAGAAGGTTATGATAAAGAGGAAAATCGTCCGAAAAAAATATTGTCTGATTTAGCCCCGCTGCTAATGGATAGAATTTTCAATTCTAAAGATGTAAAGGTGCTAGCGGAGACTCTAAATGTTTTTAGCGATGCTTTGGCTGAGAAACACATTCTGCTTTATTTCAGTAACAGCGATTTACAAAAAATAGTTTCCAATCTGGGATGGTCGGGGGAAATATTAGAAACTTCCAATGATTATTTGAGCGTAATAAATACCAACATTAATGGTTACAAAACAGATGGGGTGGTTAAAGAAAAAATCAATCAGCAAATTGATATTTCATCTGAAGGAGAAATCACCAGCACAGTATCAATTACTAGAAAGCATACCGGTGGAAATTCTCAATTCCAATGGTGGAACAAGGTTAACGCTGATTATATGAGAGTATATGTACCCCAAGGCTCCACATTAATCGAGGTTGACGGGCAAACGAGGGAAATAAATAGTGATATTTTAGATTATAAATCTCTTAAATTTGAAGAAGATGTGGATGTAAAAAATGAGGAAATGCAGATGCAACTTGATGATAAAACCGGCACCAGAGTTTATACAGAATCAGGCAAAACCGTTTTCGCCAATTGGGTATATGTCAGTCCGCAGGAAGAGGTAACTGTTAAATATAAATATTTGCTACCCTTTAAAATAGACAGGAGCAAGGAAGCTAGTTCGTATTCTCTGCTTAGTCAAAAACAATCAGGAAGTTTAGGCGATGAGTTTGCTTTTATCTTGAATTATCCCAAAAATTGGAAAGAAAAATGGAAGAGTGCTAATCTCAAAGATTGTTCTTCCAAAGAAGGATATGCGAGTCTTTGCCTCGAAGATAATCTAAAAACCGATAAATTTTTTGGAATAGTTTTCGGTAATGAATGATGAATCAGCTAGGTCGTTGTGCTTTCCGAATTAGCAAGCGCTCCATTGGTAAATTCTTATTGCGCGTATTTTGTAATACAATGTAACTCCTCACTGATGACCTCTTTATAACAAAAATAGGCTTGTCTTTGCGAGACGGTACTCCGTCGTGGCAATCCAGAATTAATATTATAATAATATAGTTTCCTGGACTGCCGCGCAATTTGAGAGTACTCAAATTACTCGCAGAGACAGACAAAATAAGAACTATAAATATGGTCAGTGAGAAGTTACGGCATAATCTATTTTACTTTTTTTAAAATATGGTATAATAAATTTAACAGATATCACTTAATAAAAACTAAAATAAAATAGTTATGTTTAGCATTCCCGGAATTAATAAAAATTATTCTCTAGGTGTCGACTTCGGCACTTCATCAATAAAAATTGTAGAATTGGAATATAAAAATGGCAGCTCTTTTTTATCTAATTATGGGTGGATAGAAATTCCTCAAAAAAAGAAAGTGTCGGACTTCGAAATTAAAAATGATTCCGATGAAGAAATAGAAAAGATTCAATTATTAAAAAAACTGATTGAAGAAATGGGCATAAAAAGTAAGAGCGCCTATATAGCCATGGGGAGCTTTAAGGGTTTGTCGGCTATGATTTCAGTTAATGATATTCACGAGGACAACCTGGATGATGTGATAAGAGCGGAGGCAAGCAAATATATTCCAGTTTCCTTAGATGAAGTTTATCTTAGCTCGGATATTGTTTCCAAAAGAATAGAAAAAAATGATAATGGCAGTGTTGCGGGCAAAAAATTTCTAAGAAAAAAAGAAAAAGAAGTAGTAGACGTTCTCTTGGTGGCAGCTCCCAAAGATGATGTACACCGATATGAAAGAATTGTGGAAGGGAGCGGACTGAAAGTTGCATCCCTTGAATTGGATATTTTTTCAGCTACACGATCGCTTGTCGGAGATGATTTGGGAAAATTTTTGATAATAGATATTGGAGCGAAAATAACCAATATCATCTTGGTAGATAAAGGTGTAATTAGAGTTAATAGAAATATAAATGTTGGAGGAGATGAAATTACTAAGAACATAGCCTCCAATTTAAATGTGTCTTGGGACAGAGCTGAGGAATTTAAAAAAAAGAATAATTACTTAAAAGAAGAGGGAAAAGCTATCGTTTTGCCAATATTGAATTTAATAGCCAAGGAAGCCAAGCGATTAGTAGAGCTAGTTTCAGTGGGTAACAATTTAAGCAAACCATTGGATAAAGTTATTTTAGTGGGTGGCGGATCTGACGTTTTGGGAATTGTGGATATTTTTAAAGAAACATTGGGGGATGGTGTTGTTATGGGAAATCCTTTTGAAAAAGTTATTATAGAGAGCGATATAATAAAGACAAATATTGCAAATATATCTCCGAAATTTTCGGTAGCTACCGGTTTGGCAATTAAGGGCGCAGAGATTTATCGAAAAAAGCATGGTGCATAGTTGGCTAAAAATACTATAAAGTGTTATAATGAAAAAAATAAAGAACTTAAAAAATTAATTTAAAGTAAACTTAAATAAAAATAATAATAATTAATGCTAATGCAATTTAGGTAGTTATAAATTCTTCCAAATTATAAAATGCGTTAGTGTCAAAACAAAAAAATGGTCGACGTAAATTTTCATCAGGCTGCAGAAAAAGATCTGATGATAAATAGAAGAAAGTCTTTTTTAAACAGTACCTATTTTATAGCAATTATTTTAATTCTGGCGGTATCTGCGACATATGGCGCAACTATTTTATATAGCAATAGTCTGGTTGCCAAAAAGATAGAATTAGATGCAATTAAAAATCAAGAGATTGCGCTTATTGATATACAGGAAGTTAATAGGTTAGATGATTTCCAAAAAAGATTAGAGAGCTCAATGTTTAATTTAAATAATAAAAAAAATCCCGAAGATATATTTGCCTTAGTAGAAAAATTAATAGTCAAAGGATCTTTCCTTAATAGTTTAAACTATGACAGTGTTGGCAATAAAATAGAAATGGAAGTCGTGGCAGATAGCTTCAGACTAGCAGCTAGCCAGATTTTAAGTCTTAAAAGAAGCGATTTGTTTGAAGATGTTAAAATAGCCGAATCAAAAAGAGACGAAAATAATCAGGCGGTTTTTAAATTAGAAGCCGTTTTTAAAAAATAAACAAGAATTTTAAAAAAAAGTGAATAACTAAAATAAAACCCGATTGAATATGCAGTTACGCAATTTGACGGGCAACCCTGTTAAATAGCATGGAGTACCATGATTTAACAGGGCAAGTAAAAATATGAAATTAAAAATTTTGTTAGTGCCGGTTTCCGTAGCTATGTCGTTGGTGCTTATTATCGGATATATTTATCCGAGTTGGTTTGGCGAAGATGCCGGTAGCATAAAAAATATTAGAAATGAAATTAAAAAAGAAAATGACGAGTTGCTTACGGTTAAAACAAAAAAGCAAAATATAGAAAAATTATCTCAATCTCTCAGCGAAAATTCTGACCTGGAAGCATTAATTAATAAATACTACCCCGCTTATCGTAATGATGAAGATGTGGTTAGCAATATAAATAACATAGCATTTTCTGAGGGTGTTTTTTTGGAAGAGATGCAAATAGAGTACAAGAAAGTAGAATCTGAGGATCCTATTAGATTATTAGCGCTTCCTTTGCGTATGGATAAGCCAATTGAGACTAGCGCAGTTGCTTCCGAGAATGGAGCCGTTGTGGTGCCGGGCCTAGATGAGAGTGGTGCTTCTTTGGAGGATTTAGCTAGGGCGAAAATAAAATTTATTGAAGCAACTTTGCAGATAGACGGTAATTATGAACAAATTAAACGATTTGCAACGTCTTTGAATAAAGTGGGTCTTCTTAATAATATTCAAACTTTCGAAATTTATAAGAAAAAGGATTCCGCTAGCACCGATGAGGATAAGCAAGCACCAGCGGATTCTTTGACTGCTGATATCGTAGTGGGTTTTGGATATTACGTATTTTCAGATAAGCAAATTAGCTCTTTGCTTAAGGAGGATTTATTTAATGCGGATAAATTTAATTTTTATGACGTGGATAATTATAGGAATATTTTAACTGGAAATTACAAGCAAAGCGAAATGGGCGAAATTGGCGTGCAGAATCCTTTTTTGAAAGAGGGTGTGGCCGTGCAATAGTTGCGAGCAGTATTTCTAGAGAAAATATTAATGAATTATCAATTTAAGCATAGAATAACAGTAATTTGGCTAAATTGATTGGTTTAAAAACAAAAAAAATGGTTAAGGAAAAACAAATTTATTCGGAAGAGCTAGCTAAGCAGATGGGGTTAAAATATTTGACTAAAGCTCCGGAAAATATAGAAAAAAAATATTTAAAAATAATACCTGAAAAAATAGTCAAGAAATACAAAATGTTTTCTTTTGGCAAGGATGGCGGCAGTATAATGGTAGCTATGGCAAATCCTCAGGATCTGGAAGCTAGAAATGTTTTAAATTTTTTGGTAGAAAGGAACAAGATTCCTTTTGATATCTATTGGGCGTCTGAAGAAGCTTTTGCAGATATATTAAAAAGATATCAGTCGGCTGAAAAAGCAGTTGAAGAAGTGGTGGAGTCATTTGAAAGTGCTACTAGAGACAGGGAATTGAGTATAAAAAAAAGAAACAAGCGAGGCGAAGAAAGAATTATTATTCAGGATGCTCCTGTTTCAAAATTGGTGCAAGTTATCATAAACCATGCGTTAGAGGGAGAGTCGAGTGATATCCATATAGAGCCAATCGGAGACGAATATCGAGTGAGATTCAGGGTGGATGGAATGTTGCATTCTTCCTTGGTTTTGCCTAAAAATGTGGGAATGGCGATTATATCGCACATTAAAATATTATCTAATTTAAAAATAGATGAAACCAGAAAGCCTCAGGATGGGAGATTTAGGATTGAAAAAAATGATATAGCTAATTCAGATAGTGTTGATTTTCGTGTTTCCACGCTACCGGTGATAAACGGTGAAAAGATAGCGATGAGAATTTTGACTAAAGATGATAGAGTTTTTGATTTAAATAAGTTGGGATTAATGGGCAAAAATAATACTGTTTTAAGCAAGAAAATAAAAGAAACGAGTGGAATTATTTTAATCACCGGTCCGACAGGAAGCGGAAAATCTACAACTTTGTATTCTTTTTTGAAAATTATCAATCAAGAAGAGAGAAATATTATTACGCTAGAGGATCCGGTGGAATATTCATTGGATGGTGTTAACCAAAGTCAGATTAATCCGGCGATTGGTTATGGGTTTGCGGATGGGTTGCGTTCTATATTAAGACAAGATCCGAATATTATAATGATTGGAGAAATCCGCGATGGGGAAACGGCTGAATTGGCAATTCATGCCGCGCTGACAGGGCATTTAGTATTTTCAACCCTGCACACCAATAGTGCCATCAGCGCTATTCCCAGGTTGGTGGATATGGGTGTGGAGCCTTTCTTGCTCTCGTCCTCAATTAATGCTGTGGCAGCTCAGCGGTTGGTGAGAAAATTATGCGATAATTGTAAGAAGGAATTTGAATTGCCCAAGACGGTTTTTGAAAAGGTTTTGAATTCATTAAAAAATATTGATACGCAAGAAGCGGCGAGCTATGGACTCTCTTCTTTGAAACCGGAAGATTTAAGATTTTTCAAAGCAGTGGGATGTGATGAATGCGGGAAGTCCGGCTACAAGGGAAGGTTGGCAATATACGAATGCGTAGATGTAACAAATGAATTGAGAGAAGTTATAACTGAAAAAGATGATGGATTATTAAACAGGGTAGCGCAAAAGCAAGGAATGCTAAATATGCGGCAAGACGGTCTCCTAAAGGCTGCGATGGGACTAACTTCAGTATCGGAAGTGGAGAGAATGACAGGAGGCAGTCTGACAGTGGGAGAATTTGAAGATGATAAAGGATAGGGGGACAATGTTTTGGGTACAAAACATTGAATTTCAAATACTAAATGACTAATTTCAAATAAAATCCCAAATTTAAATTTCAAATTAAGCATGCTGTCATTGCGAACAAATATTGTACTCAATATTTGTGTGGCAATCTCAAGGATAGCCCTGTAAATATTTCTAGATTGCCACGAAAGTTTTGATTACAAAACTTTCTCGCAAAGACGAGAACCGGAAATAATATAATTAAATAGTTTATAAATAATAAATATATGGAAGTAGAAAAAGTGGAAGAAAAAAATATCAGTATTCTAATAGCAGAGGATGATGAGTTTATACGGGATATTTATAATCGTATTTTTTCAATGAATGGTTATACTGTTATTTTAGCTACCAATGGTATGGAAGCGTTGGAAAAGTTGGAAGATATTACTCCAGATTTGATACTTTTGGACATAATGATGCCGTATCAAAACGGCAAGGAAGTATTTAAAAAAATCAAGCAAGATGAGCGGTTAAAGGCTGTACCGGTGGTTTTTTTGACAAATGTTTCTGCTCAAGATGATCTTGAACAAGAGTTGCTTGACCAAGCTGATAAATATTTGATCAAGGCGCACTTTACCCCCAAAGAGGTTTTGGAAGAAGTAATTCCTCTGATTAAAAAATAATATTTTTAATTCTGATATTTATAACTCAATAGTAATTATAAACCAATGAACGATTTACTCCACATAGAACAAAAACTAAAAAGTCATTTGCTGACAGTGGCTCAACAGGGCGCTTCAGATTTGCATTTGGTAGTAGGACGGCACCCCACTATTCGTGTGGATGGGAAATTAATACCATTGCTTGAGGAGGAAGTTTTAACTGCTCCAAAAACCAAAGAATTCTCGAAAATATTACTTACTGAAAATTATGAAAAAGAATTATTGCAAGAGGGCCAGGTTAATTTTGCTTATAATTTTGAAGGAAAAGCTCGATTTAGAACCAGTGTTTACTTCCAACAAGGGAATTTGAGCATAGCCATGCGTTTGGTGCAGAGTAAAATTAGAACTTTGGAAGAATTGGAAGTAAATACCAATCTTTATGATTTCACTAAATATTCACAAGGATTAGTTTTGGTAACCGGTCCGGTGGGCCATGGTAAATCAACGACTTTGGCTGCTATCATTGATTATATCAACCATACCCAAGATAAGCATATCTTAACTATCGAAGATCCTATCGAATATGTTTACCAGCAGGATAGATGCATTATCAATCAAAGGGAAGTCGGCGAAGATTCAAAAGATTTTGCCGTAGCACTGCGGGGGATATTTCGTGAAGATGTCAATGTGCTTTTGATTGGAGAACTGCGGGATTTGGACACTATCAGCACAGCTATGACTGCCGCGGAAACCGGACATTTGATTTTTGCCACTTTGCATACCAATAATAGTGCTCAAACGGTGGATAGAATAGTGGACGTTTTTCCTGCTCATCAACAAAATCAAATCAGATCACAGTTGGCCAATGTTCTGCTGGGAGTAATTACGCAAAGATTAATTCCCCGAATAGGCGGAGGAAGAGTGGCGGCGATGGAAATAATGTTAAAAAATCATGCCGTAGCTAATTTAATAAGAGAAAATAGATCCTATCAGCTAGACTCTGTCATAGAGACTAGTTTGAAAGAAGGAATGATTTCATTGGACAGGTCCTTGAGTCAATTGGTGAGAGAGGGTATAATATCTATAGATGAAGCTTTTACGTATACAAGCAATCGAGAATATTTAAAAACAATAATAAAAAACAAATAATACTAAATCAATTTAAATACTGCTACGATGTCATTCCGAGTGAAGCGAGTCCGACCCCAAGGAGGATGAACGAAATCGAGGAATCTGAACCCAGATCTTTCGACTGCATTTCGCTCTGCTGAGCTCAATTCCGCTCAAGATGACAAACGCCGTAGAACAGATTTAGTTTATTTGGTATAAAAATATATGAGATTTGTATTTAAAGCCAAAGATCAGGACGGAAAAGCTAAGAGCGGAACAATAGAAACTGCCAGCAAGGAATTAGCTTTTCAAATTCTTCAGGAAAATAAATTGATTCCTGTTTCAATTGAAAGGGATGCGGGCGATGATCAGTTTGGGAAATATTTTAAAAAGACTTTTGACAAAGCTTCAACCAAGGATCTGGTGGTTTTTTTCAGGCAACTTCAAGCTTTGATAGGTTCAAAAGTTCCAGTGGTTTATTCTTTGCGGGCAATTAGTGATCAATCGGAAAGTAAATATTTATCAAGCATCGTAAAGGATATCGCCAATGACGTAGAGGATGGCTCTTCTTTCTCTCAAGCTCTAACCAGGTATCCAGATACTTTCCCGACAGTTGTAACTAGCGTAATAAAGGCTGGAGAAATCTCTGGTAACTTGGAGTCATCCATCAAGAATGTGGCTATCAGTATGGAAAAAAATTATAGAATAACCGCCAAAATCAGAGGCGCTCTTATTTACCCAGCCTTTGTTTTGGCTACTGCTTTTGTAGTAGGATTTGCCAGTGTGACGTTCATAATTCCCAAATTAACTGCGATTGTGGCGGATATGGATGCAGAGCTTCCTTGGCATACGATGCTGGTTATAAAGCTGGGTCATTTTATGGAGAATTATTGGTGGGCTGTTTTGGTGGTAATATTTGGAGTTATCTTTAGTGTTATTTATTATATCAAGACGGATGCTGGCAAGAAAGAATGGGACAGAATAAAGCTGGATTTGCCGGTTTTGGGAAAAATGTTCCAATATTTGTACATTGTGAGGTTTGCGGGAAATTTGGTAATTTTATTGGAGGGCGGTGTTTCGATCGTACAATCTTTGGTGACGGTGAGCGAGGTGGTAAATAATGATGTTTACAGAAGAATGATTTTGGCTTGCGCAGATGAGGTAAAAACCGGTGGAAATATCAGTACGGTTTTGACCTATTCGGATTATGTCCCGGGAGTTATGTCAAAGATGGTTACTATTGGAGAAAAAACAGGTAAAATTTCCGAATCTTTGGAAAGCGTAAGTAACTTCTATGAACAAGAGATGGATGAAATGGTTAAAAATATGTCAGTTTTGATTGAGCCGATTTTGATTGTGGGACTTGGTATCGGTGTCGCAATTCTTGCCTTCTCGATACTGCTACCGATTTATAGTGTGATACAGAAATTCTAAATTAATTTTGAATTTCAAATTTTGAATTTCGATTCAATTTCAAATTAAATTAATGATTGAAAACAATACAAAATATAACCTTGAAGAAAGGACTTCAAAATTTGGTGAAGATACTATATTGTTTTGCAGAAAAATAGAACAAGATACAATTTCTAGACCCCTAATTTCACAACTAGTAAGAAGTGCAACAAGCGTTGGAGCAAATTACTATGAAGCTAACGGAGCTTGTTCCAAGAAAGATTTTAGAAATAAAATATATATTTGCAAAAAAGAAGCTCAAGAAAGTAAACATTGGTTGCATATGATTTCGGTAGCTTGTCCAGAACACAAAGAAGAAGCTAGAAAATTATGGAAAGAAGTTCATGAACTCACGTTAATATTTGGAAAGATTGTTTCAACACTAAAAAATTAAAAATTAAGATTTGAATCAAAATTCAAAATTAAAAATTCGAAATTTAATTAATAACTCGTTAACTAAGTAATAGCAAATTGTACTAAGAAATGTTGTGTTCCCAATCCCATTCGTGCTATAATTAATTTGTTGTGAAAAGCTAGCTAAAATAAAAATAAAATTTTAATAATAAGAATGTTTAAAGATAAAAACAAAAAAATGAAAGGAGGTGAAATCAAATGAATAAAATCAAAAATGGTTTCACCTTAATTGAGCTCCTCATCGTAATCGCAATTATTGGAATTTTGGCTTCTATCGTATTGGTAAGTTTAAATAGTGCAAGGGGTAAAGCTAGAGCAGCTCAATATAAGTCAGTAATATCAAGTTTAAATCCGTCACTTTTGACATGTTGCGAAGAAATAGGAAGCACTATTAACGCGGCCAATGCTGGTGGTGGAAATGAAATTTGTTCTAATCCAGGTAATTCAAGTTGGCCAACAACGTTACAACTGGGGTTAGGCGCAGATGCCGCATATGGAATTGATACTGATTGTACTTCTACGGGTGAATACAGCGTGACTATTACTCCTCCAGTAGATGCTCATCCTATAGCAGCTTGTAATGCTGCGACAACTCTCACCCCAACTGGAGTAGCTTTCCCAGCAGGCTGTTAATTATATCGTTTATTTTTTAATATTAAGAAATGTTTAAGTATAAAAATAAAAAAATGGAAGGAGGTGAAATCAAATGAATAAAATTAGAAAAGGTTTCACTTTAATTGAGCTTTTGATTGTAATTGCTATTATCGGTATTTTAGCTTCTATCGTATTGGTAAGTCTAAATAGTGCTAGAGGTAAAGCTAGAGCAGCTCAATATAA
>DOKP01000094.1:16229-16633 GCA_003510795.1 Candidatus Moraniibacteriota bacterium
AAAGCTAGAGCAGCTCAATATAAATCAGTAATATCCAGTTTAAATCCTGCTTTATTGACTTGCTGTGATTCATCAGGAGCTACGATAGTTGATTACGATGGAAATGGAACTACAGATGTATGTTCTCAGGCAGTAGGAGCAGTTTGGCCAACGTTTACTAATCTAGCTGGTACTGCAGCGCCAACAGTAACTATAACTGCTGACTGTGGAACAATGGGAAATTATGATGTTTCTTTAACTCCATCGGGTCATCCAATTACTGCTTGTAACGCTGCCGCAACACTTAGACCAACGGGAGTGACTTTCCCAACAGGTTGTTAATTGCATAGTTGTCGATTATATATATTGTTGACAAACAAAAAGATCAAAAAATAAAAACAGGTCTAGCGCCTGTTTTTATTTTT
>DOKP01000024.1 GCA_003510795.1 Candidatus Moraniibacteriota bacterium
TGGGTAATTGTAAATACTGCATTGTGGTTACTGACTTCAAAAATATATAAAGGTGGCTCTGGAGATGCGAAATTAGGAATTTCAAATTGGTATGATTTTCAATGTGAGGGAGGGGGAGGGACTGGAGATGATGGGACTGTCCCCGGTGGACCGACAACTTGTACAAGTTTTACTTATTCAGGTTGGACTGTATGTCAACCGAATGGTACGCGAACCAGAGTTATAGCTTCTCAGCGTCCTAGCGGTTGCTCGGGTGGAACACCAGGGTCATTGCAAGAATCTTGTACTTATGATCCAAGCGCTTGTACTAGTTTTACTTATGCAGAATGGAATCCAACTCCTTGCACTGTAGGGCAAACGCAAACGAGGACAGCTACGGGGGCTCCAGCTGGTTGCACAAGTGAGCCGGATCCGGATGACATTTCGCGTACTTGTCCTTTGCCAGGAGTAATCCCCAAAGAATGCCTACCACACGAAGAAGCTTTTGATACTGCTTCAGGTGGAGATATTAATAAAAAATGTTTGCTTGTGGGTATTGCTATGACAGAAAGTGGATGCAATAAAGATATCTCAACTAGTAGTCATGGCGCTTGCGGAATTATGCAAATGAAACCTTCTACCGCTAATATGACCTGTGAAGCTTTGCGCGCAAATCCAGATGCTAGTATTCAGAAAGCTGCAGAAGTTTATAATAATTATAAGTCAATAATTCAAAATTATAATTCAAAATATGGATATAGTATAGGGACAGATGATGAGATAGCGGCCTATAATGCTGGTCCTGGCGATGGGATTAATCCTGATAAAACTAAGCAACCTTTTGCGCTATCATCAGACTGTCCCAATCCTCCGACTCCAGCTTGGCAGTGCCCGATAAATCCAGTCGGATTCGCACAAACTCAAGATTATGTTCGAGATGTTCAAGCGCGTCAAAATAGTTGTTTGGGAAAATAATTTAAATAGTTTGTAGCTTGCAGTTAACAGGTTATATAGAAATATTTTTATAGATCTAAAAACTATAAATTAATATGCTTGATTCATTTTTTATAAAGTAAATAAAACCCACATATCTGTAAAGTAACATTTATAAACTAAAGTCTAGCACCTAACACCTAATAACTAAATCAATATGAAAATAATAGAAATTGCTCAAGCTCAAGTTATCGCGAATGCTCCGACGTTTACAGAAATAGGGGGAAGTATTGTAAATTTTATGTTGCGCGTTTTGGGATTTTTTGTTATAATCGGATTAGCGATTACGGCTATAATATATTTTACTGCGGCAGGTAACGAAGATAGGATTAAATTAGCCAAGAAATCTTTTTTCTATTCCATCGTTGGGATAGTAGTAGGATTGGGAACGATGATTATTTTGTCTCAAATAGGAATTTTGTTACAATAAAAATATAAAAATAAAATTGAAAGGAGGTGAGCTTATGAAAATAAAAATAAAAAAAATAATTTATTCAATTTCCTCTTTAGGATTATTGGCTCCTGTTATGATAATGGCTTATACTCCGCCATCTGACACAACTTTACCGGAAGGAAGTATTACTGCGATTGTAAAGCAATTTATGACTTGGATTTTGGGAATGGTGGGATTTTTAGGAGTAATCGGATTTGCGATTGCCGGAATCCTTTACCTTACTTCTGCTGGCGATGAAGATAGAATTGGAACCGCCAAGAAAGCAATGACCTGGTCAATCGTGGGTGTAATTGTAGCTCTTCTGGGAGTAGTGATTATCAAAGCGGCTGATTCTATGTTGCAAGGAAAATCATCTGAATTCTAGTTTAATATAAATTTTTTGGGGTTATTTTAACTATTTTAAATTTTTAAAATAACCCCGTCTCAAAAAAAATAAAAAAAATGAAAACAAAAAAAATAATTTATGGATTTCTGGCCAGCTCTTTGTTGTTACCTATGATTACGATGGCGAGTTGGAGCAATGAAGGTATATCAAATGCAGATGCATCACTTTTGCCAGACCAACCTATTACCCAAATAGTTACAAACGTAATGAACTGGCTGTTAGCCTTAGTGGGAATGATTGGAATCATCGGTTTTGTAATTTCTGGAATTTTGTATTTCATCGCTGCTGGTGATGATAGCAAAATGGGAACTGCCAAAAACGCTATGACTTACTCAATTATTGGTGTAATTGTGGCTTTGATGGGTTACGTGATAATCAAGGCTGCTGATGCATTACTGGGTGGTACTAGCAGTACTTTTTAGTGGACTTAATTAATTTTTAGAATTTAAAAAAATAAAAATATGAAATATTTTTTGTATAGTTTTGCGCTATTGGTTGCGACAGTCCCAGCTAGCGTTTTGGCGCAATGGGATAAAGCTGCCGTTAATAGTAAGGCAGAATTGCCAGATAATACAATTACGCAAGTCGTTATAAACGTAATGAATTGGTTATTGGCGTTGGTGGGCATCGTTGGAATTATCGGTTTTGTAATTTCTGGAATTTTGTATTTCATCGCTGCTGGTGATGATAGCAAAATGGGAACTGCCAAAAACGCCATGACTTACTCAATCATCGGAGTGATCGTGGCTTTGATGGGTTACGTGATAATCAAGGCTGCTGATGCTTTGCTTGGTGGTACTGTTAGTAATTTTTAGTACCGCACCAAAATTAATTCAATGCGGTATAAGTTTATTCAATTAATTCTTATGTTTAGAAATAAAAAAATATTGTCAAGATTTTTGAGCATTATTTTTTTAACTATCCCCTTCGATGCTCTAGCTCAATATGCCTATCCTAGAAACACGGGTCTTCCTATGGGAGAGTTGGCAGATGGCAGTATAATTATAAATATTATGAACTGGCTGTTGGGAATTGTAGGTGTGATTGGAATCATCGGTTTTGTGATTTCTGGAATTTTGTATTTCATCGCTGCCGGTGATGAGGGCAAAATGGGAACTGCCAAAAACGCCATGACTTACTCAATCATTGGAGTGATTGTAGCTTTGATGGGTTATGTGATAATTCAAGAAGTGGATTATTTATTGGGTTAGTGTTGTGGCAACAGAGTGGTTTTTAATTTTCTCAATTTGTTTATGAAAAATAAAAAAATATTAATATTCTTGATTATCGGTTTGTTTTTCTCTGTAGGAAACGCCTCGGCTGTAACTTGTCCTGAAGTGGGAAGTTGGGATGGCTCCTCTGGAGTCTGTATTCCAACCGGCACGGATCTTCCTGATCCGGGAGGGGAAGATCCCTTGGCTGATGTGATTAATAATGTGATGCAATGGTTGTTGGGAATTGTGGGAGTTATCGCTATTATTGCTTTTGTGATTTCGGGGATGCAATATATGCTAGCTTCTGGAGATCAAAATATGATGGAGATGGGTAAGCGCAATATGATGTGGTCAATTGTGGGGGTAATAGTGGCGTTAATGGGAATGGTGATATTGATATTTATCCAAAGCATGCTTAGTTAGCGAAAAAATAGAATAAACACTGAAAATAAATTTATTAGCTGAAAATAAACTAAAATATTAAAGTGTGTAATTTATATAAATTAAAAAAATGAAAAGCTTAGGTTTTAAAAAAATATTAATAAGTTTGACTCTTGGTTTTTTTATTTTTGGAATTTTTCCAAATTTTGTTTCAGCTGGAGCGGCTGGCGATAGCGGAAACATAACTTTTACTAATCCACTAGCATATGATACAGTGGATGGAATATTGGCCGCCTTACTGGTTCATTTGCAAGGAGTGATTGTGGTGATTTCAATGGTTTTTATCGTAGTAGGGGCACTTCTTTATATGACTTCAGCCGGCAATGAAAAAAACATGACCTTGGGGAAAGGGGCAATATGGGCAGCCGTAGTAGGACTCGCTATTGGAATAGCGACGCCATCATTTCTCAAGGAAATTTATACCGTTTTAGGAAGAAGTACCAGTGAAGAAAATCTTATAGATTCAGCTCCAAGTATTGCGACTATTGCTCTTAACGTGCTTAATTTTTTGCTTAGTGTTACGGGAGTATTTGGGATTATTATGCTAGTAGCGGCGGGAATTGCTTATCTTACAGCGGCGGGAAATGAAGGACAAATTGAAACTGCCAAAAAAATGACCAAGTGGGCAATTATAGGAATTGTGGTAGCTTTGGGTGCTTTGGTCATAGTTAAACAAGTGGCAAGCTTCTTTTCTTAGAAACTTTTTATGAATCGTCTTTGCGAGTAAATTTTGTACCCAAAATTTACGTGGCAATCTCAAAATAATATGCATAAGAGCGCTTTTTAAATAGCGCTTTTTTGTTTTATAAAATAAAAAGCAGGGTGCTCACGGTTGTGTGAGCTCCCTGCCTGATCATAACGGTCGTCTCTCAATTTTTATCGAGAGGGTTGAGTTCTTGAGTTTACTACCTTTGGAATCGTGATATTCTTCTGGATCACGATTGACATTAATTTCGGCAAAAACTTTTTCCGAATCCATTGGGGCAAAGACGACGAAGTCCTTACCTTTTTCTGGATGGATGCCGACCTGGTTTCCTATCCGAAGCATTAATGCTCCGAAATCGTAATCAGGGAAAGGCTTTGCTATTCCTTGACTTTGAGGATTGAATCCTCGCCAAGAAACTTTATGTTCTTGGGTAATAAGTTTCTTGGTGTATTCCCCTGAGAAAGTTATTTTATAATCATAACCATTTTCAAGAAAACACTCCGTATAAACTTCCCCGGTATTGGCTCTTTCTCCATCGGGACCGACAGTGGTTGAGAAAGTTCGTCCACTAAAATGGATTGGACAGTTTCCTACTGTTTCCCATTCAGGAGCATTTCCACCAGTCTTTGACGCTGGTGGCGGAGTTGAGGCAGTGGGGGATATCAGAAGAATTCCTGAATATACCCAGGCGTCTTCTCCTGTAGCTGGATCACCGATGCGGACATTGTTATAAGAAAATCCATTTTTCTGAACTGGTTCACCAAGAATGAAAACCTTGATGAATTCTTCTTCGGATGAAAAATCTTTTTTGGTGAAATTAATTCCATCATAGCTATAGAATGTGGAACCGTTTTTTACCAAGCGCTCTTTGGATTGTGAAATCTTTTGAGCGGAAAAATTTTTCATGTATCCAGAAAAGCCAGTAGTAATATTTTTAACTGTTTCAGGCATTTCGGGTATTTTGAATTCAATGCCAGTGGATGACAGAAAAGCGTTGAAGCTATCCTTAAATATCACACCCTTGGCACCAATCCAACAAACAACCAAAAAAATGAAAAGGAACATTCGCCAAGCAAATAATCCTTTGCCACTTTTCCACATCCAGATAAACGCCAGGATGGCGAGAATAAAGATGAGATTAGGAACAAATCCCCAAGCATCTAAGAATGGGAAAATTCTCGGCCATGCCCATACTACTAAAAGTATGGTGGCTATGACACCAAGAGCTTTTGATCCCATTCCTGTGGTTTTGTAAACTCCCCAAAAAAGAAGGGCGCTTGCAATTAACGTTCCAAAACCTCCGCCGGGAATATCTGGATTAGGAGAACTTCCTCCAAAGAGGAGGTATCCCAAAAGCAAGATAATTCCTGCACCAAAAACTACAGTGCGAAGATTTGCCATAGCCCAAGTACGAATTGTCAACCAGTTCATATCGATTCTCCATTAAGAAAGAATTTTTTTGAGAATTGCAATAAATGTGAGTACGGTAAAAATTAATCCACAAGCTGTTTCCAGTTTGTGTTCCGATAGCCTTTTCAAGAAGCTCTTTTTTTCAATAAGTTTCAAGTTGTCGGCGATCAGTTTTTGATTGCAGAAAATTTGCTCGGGCGTTCTGCCTGCAACTTTTTCGTCATTGAGCAATTTCGAAAAATCAGCAACTGCATCGTTTAGTTGCAATGCGCCAAAAGTTAGTGTTGTTGATTTATTTTCCGGCATAGGATTTCTCATTTTGTCGAGGAATTCTCGCCGAATTTTTACTAACAAAACTCGGAACTTCACTTCGTCGAAAATTCCCTCTTTTTTGAGTAAGAACTCAAATTCCTTGAGGGCTATTTTTGATGCGTCAGCTAACGATGAGAGAATGAGATTGTATTCGACTTCATCTTCTGCAGTGAATTGGGGAAAAGCGGATAGAAGCCAGTTTGGAACTTGTTTATCTCCAACTACAGCTTCTCCCGGTTTGGGTGGTTGCCTGAGTCCCATGATTATGGCACCCAAGATTCCAATAAATTGAAGGCTCTCTACGAACTTTTCAGCCTTCGCCATATTTTTTGCTGGCGACTCTTTCTTGGAATCATCTTTCTTATTGTTATCGGCCATGGTATTTCTCCTATTTAGTTGTCAAAGAGCCCGTTTAGAGGCTCACGTTTAATTGCGCCTCTCGTTATCAAAATGCTTTATTTTTGCGTTTATTGGCATAAAAATACCGGTAAATACGCAATAATGGCAATATATCTGATAACATATAATATTAGCACACTTTTGCCTTTTTGTCAATATTTTGCGGAGCAACTCCTCACTGACCTCTCTCTTATGTCTTTTTTTACCCCGTCTCTGCGAGTAA
>DOKP01000023.1:0-2253 GCA_003510795.1 Candidatus Moraniibacteriota bacterium
GGGAGGTTGGGAGGGGGTTTCTTCTTTACATATTGATTCTAACCCCTCCTTAATCCTCCCCTTGCGCCACCGCTAAAGCTTTAGCGACACGCGGTCAAAGGGGAGGAGGCTCTGTTTGATGAGTTTTTGTGTAAAGATAATTAGTGTTTGCTTATTAATTTAGTATATTCGTATTGATTAGTAATTAGTAAATCTTAAATCGATTCTTTATATTCTACTATTGCTTTCTCCAGATCTTTCACAATCTCCTCCGTTAATTCTTTCTGCGTAACAATTTTTTCCAACACTTCTTTTTTGGATGATTTCATGAATTTATGAAAACCCTCCTCCCACTGCGAAATTTTTTCTACCGCCACATCATCTAAAAATCCATTAATCAAAGCATAAATTATACTCACTTGATTTTCTACCAACATCGGAGCGTATTGATCTTGCTTTAAAATTTCAATAGTTCTTTTTCCTCTTTCTATCTGAGATCTGGTTTTTTCATCCAAGTCTGAACCAAATTGCGCGAAAGCTTCCAACTCTCTAAATTGCGCCAGATCCAAACGCAGTTTCCCAGCTACTTTTTTCATGGCTTTGATTTGAGCTGATGATCCTACGCGTGAAACACTTAGTCCCACATTTAATGCCGGACGAAGTCCTTTATAAAATAAATCCGCTTCCAAATAAATTTGTCCATCAGTAATTGAAATCACATTGGTTGGAATGTAAGCACTTACATCCCCAGCTTGAGTTTCAATAATTGGTAACGCTGTAATTGAACCGCCTCCGAATTTTTCATCTCTTTTAGCACTTCTTTCCAAAAGCCTGGAATGCAAATAAAAAATATCTCCTGGATAAGCTTCTCGCCCTGGTGGTCGTTTTAAAATAAGAGAAATTTGTCGGTAAGCCCAAGCATGTTTGCTAAGATCATCGTACACTATTAGTACATCTTTGCCTTGATCCATAAAATATTCCCCAATAGCGGCTCCGGAATAAGGAGAGATGAAAGAGAAAGCGGCTGGGTCAGAAGCTCCGGCTACGATAACAATCGTGTGATCCATCGCTCCATTTTTTTCTAACTCCGCTACGATTCTAGAAATTTTTGATTCTTTTTGTCCAATCGCCACATAAATACAAATCATATCCTGACCTTTTTGATTGATGATAGTATCGATAGCAATCGCAGTTTTACCGGTTTGTCTGTCTCCGATAATAAGTTCTCGTTGACCGCGTCCGACTGGTATCATCGCATCAATCGCTTTAATTCCAGTTTGCACTGGTTGGTGCACTGATTTTCTTTCGATTACTCCAGGAGCGATTTTTTCAATTGGATAAAATTTATCAGATTTAATTTCTTCTTTGCCGTCAATTGCATTACCCAATGGATCAATCACACGACCGATCATTTTTTCAGTTACGGGGATAGATAAAATTTTTCCGGTTGATTTAACTTCGTCGCCTTCTTTAATTCCTTTATAATCCCCTAGAATCATGGCTCCCACTTGATCTTCTTCCAAATTTAAAGCTACCGCAATCGTGCCATCGCTAAACTCGAGCATTTCGCTAGCCATCGCTTCAGACAGTCCACTAATTCGAGCCACGCCATCTCCGATTTCCAAAACTTTTCCCACTTTTTCAAGTTTAGTTTCAGCTTGAAAACCTTCAATTTGTTTTTTTAATTGTTCTACTATGTGATTTTTCATTTTATTAAATTTAAATTGAATTTATATATAAATTATATTAAGCTAGCAATTTTATTTTCAGACTCCTTAATAAATTAGTCACACTTCCATCAATAATTTCATCTCCCACTCTCAAAATAATTCCGCCTTTTATTTCTTTTCTTATTTCATTACTTAACATAACTTTTTCTGCCTTATATTTATCCAATAAATATTTCTCGATTCTTTCCATTTGAATCTTATCCAATTTTTCTGCGCTGGTCACACTGGCTTCTATAATTCCATTTTCCCTATTATATATCTCCTGAAATTTATCTACTATTTTTGAAGCTAATTTAACGTTATTATTTTTAGCTAATTCTTTAACAAATTTTTCTACCACAATATTAACTTCTGCCTCACTCTTTTTTCGAGTTAAGTCATATAAAACTTGAGCATATTGTTTGGTAGATATTTTCATGTTTACAAAGATTTATGATTTAGGATTTATGATTTAAGAATTTTCTAATTTCTCTTTATTCATGAATCTTAAATCGTACATCTTAAATCTTCTCTATCTAATTACTTCCTCAATTATCTTCTTATC
>DOKP01000023.1:2400-2594 GCA_003510795.1 Candidatus Moraniibacteriota bacterium
ACTTCCGCCATAATTTTATTCTTTTCTTCTTCAATCTTGCTTTCAGCCTTTTTTAGCATCACATCGGCTTGCTCTTTAGCCTCTAAAATTATACTATCCTTGTTTTTCAAAGCTTGCTCTTCGGATTTTTTAATAATTTCTTGAGCCTCTTTTTTGGCGTTAGTCAAAACTTCTTTTTCTTTTTCCTCAATCTC
>DOKP01000023.1:2651-2800 GCA_003510795.1 Candidatus Moraniibacteriota bacterium
TCTTTTTCTTTTTCCTCAATCTCTACCAATTTTTTAGTGGAAGCTTCTGCGTCTTTCATGCCTTTTTCTATTTTTTTACTTCTATCATCAAGCATTTTCAAAACTGGACCATAGGCAAATCTTTTAAGCACATAAAAAAGAATAAAAAA
>DOKP01000028.1:0-12024 GCA_003510795.1 Candidatus Moraniibacteriota bacterium
AGAGAGAGGTCAGTGAGGAGTTATTAAAACATTTCTTTACGAAACGATTTGCTTATGTTATAAAGAAGCTAGATTTCTGGGAGAGTTTTTGTTTCAAATACAACAAGGAGGATTGAACTATGAAGACAAAAATTTGGTTGATGGCAGTTCTTTTGTTGTTGGCGGGCCTCTGGGACAATGTTAAGGCGGAAACGGTTTATAGTATTGAAGTAACGTGGGCATTTTCAGCTCCATCCGACAAGACAGTTTTCGGATATAGATTGTTTAAGGCGGGAGAGCCGGCAATCACCTGGGAAGGAGGAGACATTTCAGTTGGCACAGTGATTTTGGCACTACCTGAAAATACGCAAACGTCTTTTACACTAGCAGCTATTTATGCAGACGGAACGCAGTCGCCATTGTCGCCGACGTATCTGTTTAAACCTGGAAGCGCAGTAAACCCATCGATTACCGAAATGAATCTAATCGCTTCGATGATGGGGAAACTGATGACTCCGGAAACCAAAATTAAGAAGGGAATATTGATGGGAGGATAAAAAATTGATGAATCTTGGCCGCATATTTCTTGGAGATATGCGGCTGTATTATCAGCCAGATAAAATATTAATTTTGACTGGTGAGTGTATCTATCATATGATAGAGTTGATTGGGATGTTTTGTTTTCCTGACACAAAGGGTTATACTGAGGAGTTAATGTTAATTTCAAATTTTATGCAGTTATCCATAATCATTTGTACCTATAATTCCGCTGGGCGTTTGGAAAAAACGCTGGATTCAATTTTGTCCCAAAATGGGGAAGATTTTGAAGTGGTGATTATTGATGGAGCCTCAACCGATGGGACGGTGGAAATTATCAAAGATTATGAAAGTAAATTTGCGGGAAAATTGCGTTGGATAAGCGAAAAAGATAGTGGAATATATGAAGCGATGAATAAGGGTGTAAAAATGGCACAGGGAGAATATTTAAATGTTATCGGAGCAGGGGATTGGTTAGAAGAGGGTGCGTTAGGAAAAGTGTTTAGAGCTATGGCAGATAATCTTGAAGCGGATGCGATTTATGCGAAAACCCGGATTTGGGACAAAGATATAAAAGAAAGTAAGTTTTTTCAAACTTTGCCAGAAATATTGCCAACACAGCCAATGCAACATCCCGCGTTATATTATAAAAAAGAATTGCATAATCGATTTGGATTATATGATGAGCGCTATAAGATCGTAGCGGATTATCTTTTTTGTCTGAAAGCTTTTTATTTTGGTAAAGAGCGCGTAAAATTAATTGATGACGTTACAGTTAATTTTGTAATGGACGGAGTGAGCTCAATTTGCGATAAAGAATGTGAAGCGGAAAATAAAAGAGTGCGTCGAGAACTAGGGATAAAGTCAAAAATAAAAATTCCCAACCCAGTGAGGTTTATTAAAAAGAGGATGGGAATTTAATCCGCATGTCATTTCGACTGGATAAATTTTTGTAATCAAAAATTTAGTAATGGAGAAATCTTAAGTAAATAATATATTCTAGATTCCTCCACAAGGTCGGAATGACAAAACCGTGAGATCTGTCATTCCCTTGGAAAAGGGAATCTAATAAAAAAAGTAAAATTCTATAAAATTATGGAAAATAAAGATATAAATGTTTTTATCATATCTTTCAATCGATTGAAATATTTGACTCAGCTTATCGATTGGTTAGAGCGAGCGGGATTTGAAAAGATTCACATCGTGGATAATAATTCTACTTATCCGCCACTTTTGGATTATCTAAGAAATTCTCAGCACACGGTGCATCGTTTAGAAAAAAACTTCGGACATTTAGTTGTTTGGGAGTGTGGGAAATTTAAAGATATTATCGATAGCCAATATTATATCGTAACTGATTTTGATATTTTGCCAGTAGAGGCGTGCCCTTTGGATGTGACAGAATATTTTAAAAGCATCTTAGATAAATATCCGAAATTTACCAAAGTTGGTTTTGCTTTAAAAATTGATGATATTCCAAATGAATATAATTATAAAGAGAATGTGATAAAGTGGGAGAGCCAATTTTGGAAAAATAAACTAGCTGATGGTCTTTTTGAGGCTTCTATTGATACGACCCTTGCCCTATACCGACCCGGTATTTATCCAACTCAAAAAAAGTGGTGGCGTTCAATCCGCACCGATTTTCCTTATGTGACCAGACATCTGCCGTGGTATGAAAATTCATCGGCAGTAGACGAAGAAGATATTTATTATCAAAAAAATATAAAAAATAAATCTTCTTTCTGGGGTGTCACTGATATTGAATTGCTTAAAAAATATAATGAGGAAATTTGGCAGGAACTGGATGCTATTTACGCTTCACGCAAGTGGAAATTTCTGCAAATTATTTATAAAACTTTAAATTTTATTTTTCACAAAGATCAATTTAGGAGAAAAATTGGCAAACAGCAAAAAATATCCATGGCGAATATTACAGACATAAAAGTTATTCAAAAATATAATAAAGAATTGACTCGAGAGCTGGGGACAATTCAAGCTTCGGCGGGGTGGAGGGTTTTGAAATAGTTTTTAAAGTTTTTAAGGTTGTAAAGTTTATAAAGTAGGTGAATTTTTAGTGTTGAAATAAAATAGATTGAATTGATGCAATAAAATGGTATAAAATATTAGATGCCAATAAAGTCAATTTATTAACGTCTCATTTCCGATAGTGTACTATTATTGTATACTATTAGAAATAAGCATGGGATTGAATTCCCCAGCGCCGTCCTCGGTAAACCTTAATGAATGCTTATTAAAATAAAAAATCGGATATTAATTCCGATTTTTTTAACATCGTTTTTTATTTACAAGTGTTGGTTTGCAATGCGCCGAATTTTCTTTCGTATTCTTTTAAGAGTTTTTGCTGATCTTGCGCGGAAAGCCGGGCGGCCTTTTCAACTATTCTTCTTTTTTCAGATGACGATAAATCGAAGAAGTTTAAATCCTTTTTAACCGTTTTTTTCTTTGAAGTGTTGGAAGTTATTTTTTTTAGCATAATGTTGTATTTAATGTTTTTTTATTATAATTTATTTTTATAAATTTGTCAATATTAGCTATGTCAAATTCGATTCTAGCATCTTTATTTTTGGAATCCTTTACGACTAAATTAAGTTCTATACTGTTTCCAAATTCTTTTTTGGCAAGTTGAATGTTCTCTTTTGCTTTAAAGAATGCGTCTGCAAAAGCTTCTTTTGGGACGTATCTCCCTTCGAGTTGCTCGCGCTTTCTTGTGAAATCCCAAGCGATAACGGGGTCTTGATATATATAGAATATGCCTACCTTTCTATTTTTTTTCAGTGAGCGTCTTATATTTTCACTAGCAATAGTATAATTAGCAAAAGTTCCGTCCATTAGTGCGTTTTGGTTATTTTTTAGTACGTGATCATAAATTTTTTCAACTCCCAATGATGCGGCACCCTGCACGATGTCAGAATTTTTTCCGTTATAATACGGAATGATTTTCCTAATTTCATCTGCATCAATTCTAACTATAGATGCTGGTTTCATTTCTTTTATCCATCTTTGTGAAAATTCTGTCTTTCCAGATCCCGGAGAGCCAGCCATGAAAAATGAAAATGGTTTTTCAGTGGGTGGATATTTTTCGATATCTGCAAAAACATTAATCAAAAGAGCCTTTTCTTTTTTGATAAAAACTTTCGCTTCTTGAGATATTTTAATATTTTCATTGGATATCATATTATAATTTTAACTCTTTTAGTTTTAAATGTCTAGAGAATATTTAGATATTTAGATAAAAATTATTCAAAAATACAACAAAGAATTAACCCAAGAGTTGGGGACAATTCAGACTTCGGCAGGGTGGCAGTTTTTTGAAAAATTTGGAAAGTTCGAAAAGGCTCAACCTTGGGGTCTTTAAGGTTGAGCCTTGGGAGAGCTAGTTATTGATTACTGTAGAGACGAGGCAGTGCCCAGTCTTGTATATTCTTGAAAAAAAGCTTGTTTTTAAAGGTTTTTTAACTGATTTGACAAAAAGATATTATTGTGATACAATTCCTTTATTGATAAAATATTATTAATAAAAGAAATGAATATTTTTGAATTCAAGAAAAAAATTGAAGAATTGCCTTATTTCGAAACAAAGGAATTGCGGTTAATTTTGGGTGCTAAATTTACAGGCACAACTCTTATTAATTTGAAAAATTGGGTCAATAAAGGGCATTTGATTATGTTGAGACGAGGATTGTACGCTACAAGTGAGGTGCGAAATAAAATTGATGTGCGTGCTTTTGCAACAAAAATTTATGCACCTTCATATGTCAGTATGGAGATGGCGCTGAGCTTTTATGGAATTATTCCAGAGGCTGTTTTTACTATCACCTCAGTAACAACTAGAAAAACAAAGCAATTTTCTACTCCAGTGGGAAATTTTAGTTATCAGAAAATTAAAAAAGAAGCTTTTGGTGGATTCGAGACAAGAATTCAAGATGGAATTTCTTTTAATTTAGCGTTGCCTGAAAAAGCGATGGTTGATTTTTTATATTTAAATCGAAATATTTTAAGTGGTGACTACGAACAATTTAAGGGGTATCGCTTTGATGAGGATTTTAAATTTGACGCAAAGAAATTACGCATTTTTGCAGAGGTTTTTAATAATAAGAAAGTATCGTTTTTAACTAATAATTTTATTAAATATTATGTTACCAAATAAAGATTTTTTTAGAAAATATGCCCAGAAAAAAAATATTCCTTGGCAAGAGCGCAATATTTTATTGGAGTATTTGCAATCACAAATTTTAAAGGCACTTTCATTGAGTTCTTATAACGATAGCCTGTCCTTTTTAGGTGGTACTTGTTTGCGTTTCGCGCACAGCATCAATCGATTTTCGGAAGATTTGGATTTTGATTTGATTAAAAAAGAAAAGTTTAGCTTGGAAAAATTGGCTGGAGAAATTAGCAAAAAACTAGAATTGCAGGGCTTTCAAGTCGACACGACAACTAAAACAACAGAAAATATTTATATTATATTTTTTAGGTTTAGAAATGTTTTGCGAGAATTCGGCTTAAGTGCCTTAAAAGATCAAAAGATTTTAGTTAAATTTGAAATTGATTTTAGCCCATATGAAAATATCAAAACAGAGACAATGTTTATCGACAGTTTTAATGAGAGATTCCCAATGATGGTTAATTCGCTAGAGACACTTTTCGCGCAAAAAATTCTGGCTATTATTTTTCGTCCCTATCAGAAAGGTCGTGACTTTTATGATTTAGTCTGGTTTTTGAGCCAAAAAAATATCCAACCCAATTATGAAATTTTTAAGGAAAAAGGAATTAAAATTAAAAACCGCACAGAGTTGATTGAATTTTTAAAAGAGCAAGCTAAAAAAAGTGATTTGCCACAAGCCGTCAAGGATGTAGAAAGGTTCCTTTTCTATCCCGAGCAAGCTCAATGGATTTTGAAATTACCTGAATATTTAGAAAGTTTTAAAAAATAAAAAATATCTATGACAGGCATCACGAACATAAAAATTATCCAAAAATACAATAAAGAACTAATCCAAGAATTGGGGACAATTCAATCTTCAGGAGGGTGGCAGTTTTTAAAAAAATTTGGAAAGTTCGAAAAGGCTCAACCTTGGAGTCTTTAAGGTTGAGCTTTGGGAGAGCTAGTCATTGATTATCGTAGAGACGAGGCAGTGGCTTCGTCTGTACGCAGTAGGTTTGCATTTATGTAAACGATTCATAACGTTGTAACTGGCAATATGGTATAAGTACGGTATAATCAAATCGTAATTTAGTTATAGTAACTTCTTGGGACCGTCATCGGCAGATATCGTATAAAAATATTAGTTATAGAAGGTGGGGTAGGGTTAAATTACTTACGATTAGTATACTTTAGAGTATACTAATCGTAAGTACACTGATAAGGTTTGTTGTAATTATTTTCTCTCATTGTAATTTATGAAAAATTTAGTATAATTATAAATATGAACCCCGCGCTAACTCTTAATTTAGTAGTTGCGGGACATAAATTTTAATAATTAACACACATTTAATATTGCTAAAATAATAGTAATATTAAAAGTTAATGCAGGGTGAAATTCACTCGAACAAAAAAACTTCTATTTGCCAATAATAAGGGTGGGGTCGGAAAGACAACGCTGGCTTTTAATTGTGCGATGTCTTTTGCAAAGCAGGGCTATAAAGTTGTATTAGTTGATCTTGATCCGCAATGTAATCTCTCCCGGTTGGCTATGGGAGATAATCGATATGAGAAAACTATTTTTTCTTCAAGTGAAAAGGATATCTATGATGTTTTAAGGGGAGTGGTTGAAGGCGGTAGCGACATTGACTTGAGCGTGCCATTTATTTCTATTGCAAATAGTGATGAAAATTTATTTTTAATGAAAGGTAGTGTTGATTTATCACTTTATGAGAATATATTAGTAGCCGCCTATGGACAAGCAGCTGCCGGACAACAGCTGGGCTATTTTCAAACTAGTGCGATAGACAGATTTTTACGAGAAAAAGGCCTAAGTGATGAAGTTGATATTTTTATCATCGATACATCCCCAAGTCTTTCTTTGCTTAATCAAATTATTTTTCTTGGAGCAGATTATTTTGTAGTTCCAATGATGCCAGATGCATTTAGTGTCCAAGGGATAGAAAACCTGGGCAGTATGCTTGAAAGATGGAAGCAAAATTGGAAAAATACTGGCAGAGCTCTTTCGGGTAATACTGAAAATAAATTTGTACTCTCGGGGGATGGTTTGTTTATCGGTTACATCGTAAATTCTTATAATGTATATGGCAAGCAACCAATTAAAGATCATCGTCATTGGATTGAAGAAATTCCCAAAAAAGTAAAAACTTTTTTATCTGAAAAACATGGCAGAAATGGACTTGTTGAAAAAAGTTGGAAAGCTCCAATTCAAATTATTCAAGATTACGGAACTATCCCGGCAAAATGCCAGGAGTTAGGGTTGGCAATATTTGATCTCAGTCCAGAGCTCATAGCGGAAATTCACCTTGGGACAAAAGAAAATATTGAAAAATCAAAGGAGGAGTTTGGAGAACTCTCAAATAAAATAATAAAAATACTATCTGAATACTAAGAGAAATTAGCGCTATATAGATTTGCGTTTATTTGAAAAGTTATTTATAGAGGGCGATGATCGCGCTCTGTATTTTTTCGGGAGTTTTAAATATAACTTCTTGGGACCAGCTCATCAAATAGCTCGAAAGAAAATAAAAACCACCCAAGCCTAGTGGATGGTCAGACAGTCCGGTAGTTATCACTAACTTTCCCTCTGGGATTTGTCCCGGGTGCCTTGTTCTTATTTAAAAGATAGCATTTTCTAGTCTGTTTGCCAATAGTTTATATACCGTATTTATTATACCCAAGTATAAAAAGGTCGACACATTATTGGAGTTAGGTGTAAAATGGTGGCTAGTATCCCATATGACAAGAGCTATTAATGTGGCATTAAGATCGTTTGATAAATAGTGTACTTTGGAGTATACTAATCTTAAGTATACTAATAAGACAATAAACATAACTAAAATGAGATTCATCAATCGAACTAAAGAGCTGGAAAATTTAAACGAGAAATGGAACACTAAACGTGCTCAATTTTTCGTCATTTACGGAAAAAGACGAGTAGGGAAGACTGAGCTGGTCAAGCAGTTCCTGGCAAATAAACCCTCTATATATTTTTTGGCCGATAAAAGAAATCATATTGATCAATTAAAAGAGTTGGGTAGGGTAGTAGGTAATTTTTTCAATGATGCAATTTTGGTAAGAAATGGTTTTAGCGATTGGTTGGAATTCTTTAAGTACATCTCAGAAAAAGAAACCGGACCACTGGCCATAGCTATCGATGAATATCCATATTTGGTAGAAACTGACCCAGCTACAAGCTCTATTTTTCAAAAAGGATGGGACGAATATCTAAAGAAGAGTAATGTTTTTTTTATTTTACTGGGCTCTAGTATTTCTATGATGGAATCGGAAACATTAATCCATAAATCACCACTCTTCGGAAGAAGGACTGGCCAAATTTTTATTGATCCAATGTCATTTGCCAATAGCTGGAAATTTTTTCCAAAGAAAAAATTTGAGCATTTTTTAAAAATATACTCAATTACAGGTGGGATGCCTCTCTATCTTCTACAAATTGAGGGTGAAAAAACGATTAAAGAAAATATTGAAAATAAAATATTTGCGCACACTGAATTTTTGCATAATGAAGTTGAATTTATGCTTAAAGAAGAATTGCGTGAACCTAAAAATTATTTAGCAATCCTTAAAGCTATTTCATGGGGAAAAAGAAAATTTGGAGAAATTGTCAATGAAACAGGTCTTGAAAAAAATATTATCACCAAATATATATCTGTCTTGGAAAAACTTCGTTTAATTGAAAAAGAAGTGCCAGTGACGGAAAAAAATTATCAAAAATCAAGAAAAGGATTATATCAAATATCGGATAATTTTTTTCGCTTCTGGTTTCAGTTTGTGTTTCCTTTCAAAAGCGATCTGGAGATTGGAAGATTTGACTATGTCTCTAATCAACTGGACAAAAAATTCAATACGCTTGAAGCACTGGTCTATGAAAAAATTTGTCAAGAACTGATTTTTGATTTTGAAAAAAACTTATTTCCGATTGAGAGAGTTGGTAGATGGTGGGATAATGAAAATGAAATTGATATTGTCGGCACTAGTGAAAGAGAAAATAAGATTGTCTTTGCAGAATGTAAATGGTCATCAAGACCAGTAGGGGGTGATATATTTAGGAGCCTTGAAAAAAAATCTACCTTTGTCCAATGGGGAACGGAGACCCGAAAAGAATATTTTATCTTGTTTGGCAAAAATGGGTTTACTTCTGAAATGAAAAAAATAGCTCAAAATAGAAAAGATATTATTTTGGTTGATAAAAATAAAATGATTAAATAATTTCGGAAAATGATTTTAAAAGAAAAATTGGCAAAAAGCAAAAAATATCCATGGCGGATATTACAGACATAAAAGTTATTCAAAAATATAACAAAGAACTAACCCAAGAATTGGGGACAATTCAAGCTTCGGCAGGGTGGCAGTTTTTAAAAAAATTTGGAAAGTTCAAAAAGGCTCAACCTTGGGGTCTTTAAGGTTGAGCCTTGAGGATATGACATAAAAAGCTTGCATTATTTATCAACTTAGTATATAATTATTACTGTAAGTAAGTTTTAAGCTCACTTCTAGTAAAAATATGAATAATAAATTAAAAAAAGGAGAATATATTGAAATTTTGTTAAGATCTCCAAAAACTGTTTTTTCTGTTAAAGACATTGTTTTATTATGGGGAGAACCAGCTAGTGTAGCGGTTCGAGTCAGATTGAGCCAATATGCAAAAAATAAAAAATTGATTAGGATATGCAGGGGTATTTATGCCAAAGATAAAAATTATGATCGTTTTGAGTTAGCTACACGAATCTATACTCCTTCGTATATTAGTTTTGAAACCGTATTGACTCGCGAAGGGATAAATTTTCAGTATTATGGGAATATTTTTGTGGCTTCTTATGTCACTCGAGAAATTGAGATAGATAAACAAAAATTATCTGTTGTTAAAATAAAAGATTATGTTTTAAGCAACACAATAGGAATAACACATGTAAATGATGTTGCCATTGCCACAAAGGAGCGGGCTTTTTTGGATCGTATATATGTAAGCAAAGATTACCATTTTGATCATTTGGGTGCGTTAGACTGGGACAAGGTATTTGAAATTTTGCCTATATATTGTAATAAAAGAATGAACAAAAAAGTTGAAGAATATTTTAATCATTATAAAAATAATAAATAATATGACGATGGATTTTGCAAAACATAAAAATATTTTATTGCAGATTTTAAAAGACATTTTTTCCGATACCACAATTTCTCCTTACTTGGGATTTAAAGGTGGTACGGCAGCTTTGATGTTTTATGATTTAAACAGAAGTTCGGTTGATATCGACCTTGATCTTTTGGATGAAAATCAGGAGCAGGTGGTGTTTGAAAAAATTCAAAAAATAGCTTCTGCTTATGGGAAAGTAATTGATTCGAGAATTAAAAGATTTAATTTGCTCACAATAATTTCATATGATTTAAAATCTCAAAATATTAAAATTGAAGTGAATAGGAGAGATTTTGGCTCTAAATATGAATTGAGGACATTGCTGGGTATTTCGATGGCAGTTATGACCAAGGAGGATATGTTTGCTAATAAATTAATGGCTATGTATGAAAGAATAGGCAAGACAAGTCGCGATGTTTATGATGTTTACTTTTTTGCAAAAAATAATTGGTCGATAAATAAAGACTTAGTGGAAGCTCGCGCCAAGATGCCTTTTGATAAGCTTATAAGTAAATGCATAGAGCTTTTAGATAAGATGGATAATCGTCATATTTTGGATGGCTTAGGTGAAATGCATACTGAATCTCAAAAAGATTGGGCGCGATCAAAACTTAAAGACGAAACTATTTTTTTATTGAAAGCAAGACTGGAAAGTGAAAAGTAAAATTATTTATAAAAAACTTCCTTAAAATGATCTCAAACAAATAAAACCGGATATATCTATAGCCAAGAAAGAATTGAAATGGAATCCTGAAATTAAGTTAGCGCAGGGGCTGGTAAAAACTATTGAATATTTTAGAAAGTTTATAAAGTAAGATATTTATCGTAGAGACGAGGCGGTGCCTTGTCTGTACCTATAATTCGGCTGGGCATTTAACGAAAGCACTGGATTCGATATGGGGTCAAAACGTCCGTGTTTTTAGGCATAATTTAGGGGTTATAATATGGGGGTGAGTATTGACGGGTTAATACTCACCTGTTATAATATAAGGGTAATTTTAAGATAAAAATATGAATAATATTTCTAAAGAAGCAACATCAATATTGAACATCATAAAGAAGTACGGACCAGTTAGATCATCGGAAATAATAAATATGGCAGGTGTTTCAGCTAAAACAGTGTATAGACATTTATTGAAGTTACAAGAGGAACAATTTATAAAAAAAACTGGAAAAATTCCTAGGATTTTCTATGTATATAATGATGCAGAGGTAGGTGAAGCTATTGTTTCAGACGAAGCGGATCAAATAATTGAAAATAATTATATCTACGTTTCTCCGAGTGGTGAAATTACAAGAGGAGTGGAGGGGTTCCAAAATTGGTGTAAGAAAAACTTATTTAATTTTCAAAAAGAGAAAAATATTTTTTGTAATAAATTTAAAATAGTACAGAAAATAAAAAAAGATGGATTAATTTCTGCTAAAAAAAGAATTTTATCCGCAAAAAATAAATTGTACTTGAATGAAATTTTTTTTAGTGATTTTTATACCATAGATCATTTTGGAAAAACAAAATTGGGTCAATTGGTTTATCTTGGAAAATCCTCGCAAAACAAGGAATTAATAGCCGAAATTGCAAAAACAATAAAGTCGGCAATTTCTCATATAATTGAAAAATATGAAATAAAATATATTTGTTTTATTCCGCCAACCATTGATAGGAAGATTCAATTTCTCGATGTTTTAAAAAAAAGACTCAAATTAGAGTTGTCTGCGGTTGAGGCTGTAAAAATACCAAGTCCTACAAAGATTCCACAAAAAACATTGCGAAAATTGGAAGATAGAATTATAAATGCTCAAAAAACAATAGCTGTTAATCCTAATCAAAAAATCATTGGAAATGTTTTAATCATAGATGATGCTACTGGTTCTGGTGCTACTCTTAATGAGACTGCTGGCAAAATGAGGAACATAGTCGGTGATAATAATAAAATAAAAATTATTGGCTATTCTGTTGTGGGAAGTTATAAAGGGTTTGATGTTATTAGTGAAGTTTAGGAAATAAAACGATAAAAATGAAATTATCTATAATCATTTGTACTTATAATTCCTCTGAGCGTTTAGCTAAAACGTTGGATTTGATATTGGGTCAAACATTTAAGACATAGTGGTTATTCAAAAATATAATAAAGAACTAACCCAAGGACTGGGGACAATTCAATCTTCAGGA
>DOKP01000028.1:12082-12283 GCA_003510795.1 Candidatus Moraniibacteriota bacterium
CAATTCAATCTTCAGGAGGGTGGAGGGTTTTAAAAGAGTTTTTAAAGTTATAAGGCCTATTAAAGTGAAAAAAAATAATTTAGATGAAAGGGTCTGTCGACGCTGTAAACAAAAAAAATCGGATGTTGATTCCGATTTTTTTGTTTACTATGATATTTTGCATTAAACAAATTTTTCTTCCAGTTTTTCGACTCTATATGT
>DOKP01000028.1:12432-12569 GCA_003510795.1 Candidatus Moraniibacteriota bacterium
TCACTAATATCTGATTTTAATTCATTTTTCACTTCGGCAATTTCAGATTTTAATTCTTTCTTCGCTTCGGCGATTTCTGACTTAAGCTCTAGCAGTCCTTTCTGAATCATTATAGCCAAGTCATCGATAGTTGTTTC
>DOKP01000028.1:12665-12916 GCA_003510795.1 Candidatus Moraniibacteriota bacterium
CATATTTTTTATCTTCAAATTTGATTAATTTATTATCTTCTAGCAATTTTAGAACAGGTTTTCCGCAGTTTTCGCAGATTTCAATTGCGTTAAGAAAAATACTTCCTACTCCTATATAGATGCTTTTTGAATCTTTCTTTATTGTTTTATTGCAAATATCGCATTTAGTAATTCTCATAAATTGAGTATAACATTTTTGATAGAAAAGACAAAATCCAGTCTTTGTAGAGACGAGGCAGTGCCTCGTCTGT
>DOKP01000011.1 GCA_003510795.1 Candidatus Moraniibacteriota bacterium
AAAGATTGAAGTCATTGAAAGATGCACACCTATATTTAAGAGAGGGAATAACATTTGAAATTTTAGATAAAATAGCTTATGCTGAAAGTGATATTGAAGCGGGAGAGAAAATGAGAATAGAGAAAAAGAATATTTTTAAAAGTTAATTTGTTTTTTAAAATATCATTATTGTAGAAAATGAAAAGTGGACATTTTGGGATTGGAATATACTTCCTCTGAAACGCACAATTCAATGCTATTTTATAAAATCACTAATATTTTAAATATTGCTCGTGAGCTTGTTTGGCTCGAGATTTATCAGTAAGCCCAATGTAGTACTTAATTGTTGTATCAAGCCTTTCGTGGCCACATAAGGTCTTAATTTCTGTAAATGGACAGTTGTTGAACGCTAAGTGGCTGGCAAAACAATGTCTCAGACAATGTGGAGTTACTTTCTTATTTATCCCAGCAATTTTTCTCTGACGCTTGAAATATCTAGTATTATCTTGGTTTGTTAACCGATTTTTGCCAGTGGTTATAAACAATGCTGGATTTTTATCAGTGCGTCTTTCCAAATATAATTTAATCCACATTATAGATTCTTCATTAAAAAATATAGTTCTTTGCTTTGAGCCCTTTCCTATCACCAATGCTTCTTTTGTTTCAAAATCTATTGATGTCCTATCTAGGGAGAGTGCTTCGGAAATACGCATACCAGTTCCCAAAAGAACTTCAGTTAGTGTACGAAACCGTAAACCACAAATTGGATTAATATCTATCGAGTCTCTAAATCTTTGAATTTCTTCAGAGGTTAAAAAAACGACCTCTCTTCGAGGACGCTTGGGAATTGTTATTAGGTCTGGATTAATTTTTAGTGTAATTGAATATTGGTCACGATAATATTTTAATAGCCCTTTAATACAAGCTAGACAAACTCCTATGAATACTTCTGAGTTCTCACGCTTATATAAAATTTGCTTGAGTTTAAATATATGTTCCATTGTAAATTCGCTTAAATCTATGTCTCCCACATCTCGGACAAAGCATTTAAGTCTGGACCTATAACTGACAATGGAACTCTGAGCAAAACGTCTTTCTACTTGTAGCCACATTAGATATTCTTCACTAAGATTTTTTATTGTTTGTTTTTCCATATATATTATTTTTAATGTACTAACACATTAGCTTCGTGACACAGAAAGTCAAGGAAAGTTACCCACTGGTAAAAATGCATAAAATCACTCCCTGGAAATGAATCTTCCCTGCAAAAACAGACATTTACACTTCCTCTTTACAACTGTGTAGTTTTATTGACTAATAGGCATATAGGTGCTAACTTAAAAACAAGTTAAAGTAACTAAATTATCTATAAATCTAATGAAAAATAAATCAATAATCATATTAATATCTACGATTTTACTTATATTGATAACTGGAGCTGGCTTCTGGATTGTGAAAAATAAAGAAATAGGCAACAAGGGTGTTCCGCAAGAAAAAATAGAAAATAATATTGTTGCAGAAGGAAGCCCGCAACAAAACCAAGAAGAAAACCAAAAATTTGTAGTTGATATAGATTTGAATGTAGATAATTGGCAGACAAAAGAAACTGAATTTTTTACAATCAAATTTCCAAAAGAATGGTATTGGCTAGAATCAAGTCATCTTGAACGCGAAGGATATTCTAAGGTAATTACAAACAATCCAGTTTTTGATATAAATAAACATGCGGACATTGGAATTTTTTCTGATATAGGGCCAAATTCTCCCTTAATAATTTCTAATAATACTGAAATTGTTATTTCAGAGAAAGGAAAGTCAACTTCAGATGCAGGATCTCCTTTGGATAGTTTGAATTCTACATTGAGCCTGGCTAAGGAGAATAATCCTTCTGTTTATTGTACTGTTGTTGAAGATAGAATATTGCCCTTAAGAGCATACTGCACTACAATATTTAATGATTCCGGGATGAGACAGCAGTCTTATTATATTATTAATGAAGAAATTGCCCTTACATTTACAGCGTGGACTACGCAAAAAAATAGTAAAAATCTGATTGAAGTATTAGAAAAAATTGCTGAAAGTTACTCGTATAAATCATAAACGAATTTCCATTTCTTGATTTCACAAATATTTTTTGTGAAATTTATGAAACGGTAAATCTGTTTCTCTAAAAACAGTAGTTCCTCAATAATTTAATCAAGGGAGGTGTAAAAAGTGAAAAAGATACTTATTTGGGTAGCAACTGTATTTGTGCTTTTACATGGAACTGATGCCTTTTCCAGTGACCCAAATCTGACTTGTTACGGATATACATCCACTACGAGTCATTTTGCATGCAATATCTCGCCATATAATTCTGGTAACTGCACATGGTGGGCAGCATTCATGCGTCCAGATTTGGCGTCAGCGGGCATTACTGGAGATGCTGGATATTGGTACACTAACGCTAGCAATCTTGGATTTGATGTTGGTTTGGAACCGAAAGTTGGTGCCATAGCCGTGTTTTCTAGTCCAGGACACGTTGCTCACGTTGAAAGTCTTAGTGAAAGCGGGTCTTTTAACGTGTCGGAGATGGATGCATATCACAGTACAGGTTTTACGATTGGTGTCAATTATGCTACCTACTATAAAGGAAGTGGTAACACTTATCATCGAAATACTAATCGAGGAACTAACATTCAGGGTAGTTGGACTCTCAAAGGTTTCATATACAGACGCGACCACGGAACAAATCTGTACTGCGACAGCATCAATTCCATTTGGGGAGTCTGTTGGACACCATCAAGTAATGATGTGTCTTGTCAGGGCGGGAGTAATTGGACTCTCTACGATTTTGAGCAAGGGTCTGTAATTCATGTTTCAAGCAATGGATATTGTTTGGAAGCTGGTGGTACTGGCGGAGGGTCTGGAAGTCCTGACCCCAACGACCCCGAACCTACATCTTCCGATTCTGACCCCGACCTCCATATCAATAGTTTTGATTTAAAAGAGCTGGGAGGGAGTTGGGTCAAAGAGATATCTAAAGCTCTTTATTGGGGACAAAGTCTTCAAGTTGAAGGTAGAATGGAAGTCACAAACAATAGTTCTCAAGAAGCTCATGATGTAGACTCGGATTATCGAGTTGAAAACAAAAGGGATTTCGATAAAGATGATGCCAAGATTGACGAGGATAGTCCTTTCGATATCGACCCAGGAGAGCGGGAAGAAAAGAGTATGAGCCCGGTCACAATTGCTGTATCTTCTGATGGACAGACAGTCACACTGTTTTGTGGCAGTAGGAGTAAAAGTTTTCCAGTAGTGAATGGTTTTATTAAAATATACTTCTTTGTTGACGTAGAAGAAGATGATGGTGACCACGATATTTCTTCTGAATCTGACAAAGATGAATATGGCAAAGTTGAGCTGATAATCAGACCGCCCATCATAGCCAACTTTTCTGCCAGTCTGTTTTCTGGAGATACTCCCTTAACTGTCAATTTCACTGACCACTCAACCAATAACCCCACCAGCTGGAGTTGGAATTTCGGAGATGGACAATATGCCACAGGAAGTAATCCTAGTCACACTTATTCTTCCTCTGGAATTTTTACAGTCAGCTTAACCGCCAGCAACAGTCTAGGAACTGATTCTGTAACAAAAGTTGCCTATATCACAGTTGCCGATGTAGTAGTTCCTCCTGAACCAACAATAACTGCACCTGTATTATTCAGAATCGTATTGGTCGAATGACTGTACCGATT
>DOKP01000012.1 GCA_003510795.1 Candidatus Moraniibacteriota bacterium
AAAGATTGAAGTCATTGAAAGATTCACATCTATATTTGAGAGAAGGAATCACATTTGAAATTTTAGATAAAATAGCTTATGCTGAAAGTGATATTGAAGCGGGAGAGAAAATGAGAATAGAGAAAAAGAATATTTTTAAAAGTTAATTTTTTAAAAAAATATCATTATTGTAGAAAATGAAAAGTGGACATTTTAAGATTGGAATATACTGGATATTGCTTTTTTTAGTTGTTTTATGTAGTTTCCATTATTCTCAAACAGGGAGGGAAGAAATATGGAGGTTTTTATAAACAGTAGAAAGAAAATTATCCGAGAAAATCAGCTTGAGATATTAGAGGCTCAGTTTGTAGATTTTCTCGAATATTTAGCACAAACAAAGCACACTCCCAAAAGCTGGATAGCAGCTTTGGGCTCGGATAGTGCCATCAGCACTGTGCTAAACGGATGCCGACTCAAAGCGTTGGCGACAGAAACCGGAATCGCCTATCTCCGCAAAAAAAGTGAAGAGCTTGAAATTCTCAGCGTAGAAGAGGCTCCCAACGGAGAGCGTTGTCCACTAGGCATATATCGAGATTACTAATTCACTAGAGGAGATGAGCTATGTCGGATGGAAATAATATTGAAGTCGATAGGTTCGTCGAAAAGATTTTGGGAGAGATGGAGGATGAGGGATTTTCACCCCAACAGAAGGAAGATGTTTTAACGATTTTAAGCGAAAGAATTTTTCTTGAAACGTCTTCTCAAAGTGGCTTAGGAGAATTTGGAGAAGAATGGGTGAGAATGTTTCCAATACCTGGGTAAATAGTTCATTAAGTTGGTCTAAAGGATTTGCGGAGATAACTTTCCGCAAATCCTTTTTTATTTTATAAATTTAATCAAAATCACTTTTTGCATTTTACTACCGTACTCTAGTGTACGGTAGTAAATGACTAAATTTTTTTGAGGCGTTTTGGATATTTATTTTTTACTTCCACACTTCAAAGCGTAGCAGTAAATTACTACAAAAACATTCGGAGCTTTAAACCATTTTAGTATTATGAATTTATTTGAAATTTGAAATTAAAAATTTGAAATTATTTTTTTCACATCTTCCAATTTGTTAATCCGCACGGCTTGGTGGCGAAGCTCGGATGCATTGGGGTAGCCTTTCAGATAGGCGGCTAGCTGAGGGCGAAAAGTTATGAAACCTTTGTCTCCATAATATTTTTTTATGAGTTTGGCATGTTTTAATATTATCTTTTTCTTTTCTGCTGGGGTAGGTAGAGAAAATTTTCCAGTTTCAAAAAATTCTTTTATTTCTCGAAAAATCCAAGGATTGCCGATAGCGGCTTGGCCAATCATCAGGGTGTCGCATCCGGTTTTGTCAAAATAAAATTTAGCATCAGGGGGAGTTTTAATTCCGCCATTGTAAATGATAGGAATTTTTAAAATAGTTTTTAATTCTTTGACAATCTTCCAGTCGGGTTTCGCGTGGAACATTCCTGGCAAAGTGCGGGCATGAATCACTATTTGATTAATCCCAGCTTTTTCTAAAAGCGGTGCAAAGTCCAAAATTTCCTCAGAATTTTTTAGCCCGAGTCTGGTTTTTAGCGAAAGCGGAAGGGTGGTAACTTCCTTTATTTCTTTAATAATTTTGAGAACTTCATCAATTTTTCCCATCTGTACGGCTCCGTAGCCGGCCTTCTGAGCTTTTTTAACTGGACAGCCTAGGTTAATGTCTATGCCCAAAGGTTTAATCTTTTCTTGGACCATTTTGGCCGATATTGCCATGGATTGGGGATTATTGCCAAAAATTTGCACCCAGTAGTTTTTTTCTTTTGAATTAAATTTTTCGGCTAATTCTAAGGATTTATTCTTCGCTTCTTTATTTCGAAAAATTCCTTCAGCGCTCACCATTTCGCTCCAAGTGATATCAGCGCCGAGCTCTTGGCAAATTTGACGCATTGCTTTATCGGTAAATCCGGCCATTGGAGCGAGGGCTAATTTAATATTATTTTGCATAAAAGTATTTTTATAACTATTTAAATAAAGTATGGAAGAATAGACAAGATTGGTCAATGGCTAAGGTCTTGTTTTGTCATTCCGACTGGATAAATATTTGTACTCAAATATTTATAAATGGAGGAATCTAAAATGTCATATAATAAGGAAATATATAATTAAAATCTTAGATCTCTCCATGCACAAATTTCCGAGTACAGAAATTTATTTAGTCGAGATGACATGGCGGTGGTTTTAGGATAAAATAATAAAAAGTGATCTCAAAAGGTGGTGTTAATTTTCAAAAATAGGTTTATTGGGTTATAATGTAAACATATGAAAATTGGAATCAATGCATCATTTACTAGAAAGTTAGGCAGTGGAATGGGAGAGGTTACGCTTAACTATCTTAGGACTCTGAGTAAAAATAACACAACAGATGAATTTATTTTATATCTTGAAGAAGATTTTGTTTTGGATTTGCCTGATAATTTTACCAAGAGAATTTTTTTGCCTTGTTACAAGCGAGATGATTTAATTCGTAAAGTTTTATGGGAAAAATGTCTGCTTCCCAAAAAAGTTAAAAAAGATAATTGCGAGGCTTTTATTTCTCTTTATCAATCGCCGACAATTTTATCAGAGAAAATTAAACATACCATGGTGGTGCACGATATTATCCCCGAATTATTTCCGGAATATATTAATAATTGGCGAAAAAAATATTATTGGTATCTGACTAAAGAAGCCATAAAAAAGACAGATAAAATTGTGGCCGTGAGTGACAACACCAAAAAAGATTTAGTAAAATATTTGGGAATTAATGAGGATAAGATTAGCGTGCGATATATCGATGTTGATCCAATTTATAAAAAAGAAGTTTCAGATTTTGGTAGCCAAGCAGTTTTAAAAAAATATGAATTAGCTCCCGGCTATATTTACTCAGGCGGAGGGCTGGATAAGCGTAAAAATATTAATACATTAATTCAGGCGTATAAATTGCTTTTGGATAAAAATAAAAATATTCCCGATTTAGTAATTTCAGGAAAGTTAATGCCTCAATTGGCGCCGCTTATTATCGATGTGGAAAAAATAGTTAAAGAATTAAAAATAGAAAATAAAGTTAAAGTATTGGGTTTTGTGCCTCAAGAAAATTTGCCGGCTCTTTACGAAAACGCCAGTGTTTTTGTCTACTCATCTTTGTATGAAGGTTTTGGCATGCCACTTTTAGAGGCGATGAGCGTGGGAACTCCAGTTGCAACTTCGACCAGATCATCCTTAGGGGAAATTGTTAAAGACGGAGGAGTTTTATTTAATCCGGAAAATGTAGAAGATGTGGCGCAAAAGATTGAACAAATTTTAAACGATGAAGAGTTGAGAAATTTAAATATCGTAAAGGCAAAAAAATATGCCCAAAATTTTTCTTGGGAAAAGTTTGTTGATTTTTGATTGTGAGGCGACTCAACGATAATTATAAAAATAGGTTTGTCTTTGCGAGACGGTACTCCGTCGTGGCAATCTAGTATTTCTAATGGTTTTGGTGGCACTGGACTGCCACGCAATTTGAGAGTACTCAAATTACTCACAGAGACGGGGAAAAAAAGATATAAGAGAGAGGTCAGTGAGGAGTTACT
>DOKP01000061.1:0-4012 GCA_003510795.1 Candidatus Moraniibacteriota bacterium
TGTGCCACCGCTAAAGCTAAGGCGACACGCGGTCAAGGAGGGGGAGAGGGGAACAGAGATATGGAATATAAATACACAGGCATAATTTTAAATAAAAAAGACATCGGCGAAACCGATCGGATTTATAGTTTTTATACCTTGGAACAAGGAAAAATTTCCGCCATTGCCAGAGGGGTGCGAAAAGCGCAATCAAAACTTGCTGGACATTTGGAAAATTTTTATTTGATAGATTTGACCGTGATGAAAAATAAAGGACTGGGCAACATCGCCAGCTCTATCGTGGAAAATAATTTTAAGAATCTTAGGAGTAATTTAAGCTGTTTGGAAAAAGTTTTTAAAGTTACTCGAACATTGAATCGCTTAATAAATGATCAAGAAAAAGATGCAGATGTTTTCTTTTTATTTTTGGATTATTTAAATTCTTTAGATAAAATGAACGATAATACAAATGAGATTCAGATAAATCTCATAACTCAGGGATTCATCTTCAAATTTCTAGATGCCCTGGGGTATAAAATAGAAATAAATAGATGTGTGAAATGCGGAGGTAAATTATCCAAAAACAGGAATTTTTTTGATTGTAACTGTGGCGGAGCGGTTTGCGAAGCGTGTGGAAGCAATGCGGGCAATATTTTACCCATAAGTAATAATTCCATAAAAATCATTAGAATTTTTTTTCAAAATAAAATTGGCAATCTTTCTAAATTAAAAATAAATCACAAGGAGTCAAAGGAACTTAGCCATATATCGCGAACATTTATAAAATGGATTTGTTAAATATGAATTTATTTGTTAAAATTCAATCATAAACGAACGCATGTAAAATGCGAGCTAAATAAATAAAAACTCAGAAGAGTTAATTTAACCAAACTTAAAGAAAAAATAAATAAACAATTCGAAAATTGTTTATTGCTAAATTATGTCAATAAAAGATACCGAAAAAAAATTATACGATAGCTCAGACTCAGATATTGAAAGAAGAGGACATTCTGAAAGCGAGTTTGACTTAGAAAAATCAAACGAAAATAAAATTCATTTCGTTGAAAAAAAATCCAATTGGGAAGAAACCCGTGCCAATTGGCTGGATAATGATAAAAAAACGGCTATTTATTTGGGTGCGATTATTTTGGGAATAGTAATTATTTTTGCGCTAGGATATATCGGAATAACCAAATTCAAACAAACAGCTTTTTCGGAAAATAAAGTAAATATTATAGTAGAAGGTCCGGAAACTGCAGACAGCGCCAGAAACACAAGATATATAATTAAATACAAAAACTCAAACAGAATTTCTTTGGAGAACGTAGAAATAAATTTGAATCATTCGGAGAATTTCTATCCCCAGGAAAATGAAAATATAAAAATAGAAAATGATAGAAATGTCAAAATAAGCCTTGGGAAAATTAAAGCTTTTGCTAGTGGAGAAATTGAAATTTCGGGTAAGTTTTATGCGGCCGAAAATTACATGGTTTATCTGCAACCAACTTTAAAATATAAGCCACAAAACTTTAATAGTTTTTTCGAGGCCACCTCGCAGTTCGGCGTAAGAATCACCAGCTCCCCAGTTGAGTTAGCCATAAAAACTCCCCAAGAAGCGCTGGATGAGTCCGTAGTTGAATACGAAATCAGTTATGAAAACAAGGAAGGTGTGAATCTAGCAAATCTAAATCTTAAATTGGAATATTCTGAAGGATTAATATTCCAAAATAGCATGCCGACTCCGATAAGCGGGAATAATGTTTGGTATGTGGGAGATTTAGACGTGGGCGCCAGAGGCAGTATAAAAATTAAAAGTAAAGTTGATGGTCAGCAATATGATGTCAAACTAATAAAAGCTATTATTTATAGCAATGAAAATGGTGGAGAGGAGATTGTTTACGGAAAATCAGAGGAAGTGATTAAGGTAGTAGTCCCACCCTTGGCTATTGATTTGAAAGTAAACGGAAAAAATGCAGTCAATATTAATTTGGGAAGAAGTTTGAATTATAAAATTACTTATGCCAATAGGGGTAATATTGGGTTTAAGGATGTCGTTATTAAATTAAAAATAGATAGTCCTGCTATTGATTATACCAAAATAGGGCTCGAAAGAGGCGCTTATAATAGTACAACAAAGGATTTTACTTGGAAAGTTTCTGATTTAAAACACTTAAGCAGATTGGAACCGGGAGATGGTGGCCAGATTGATTTAGAAATTCCGCTCAAAGAAGATTTAGCGATTGTTAACCCAGAAGATAAAAATTATATTATCGAAGCTTTGGCAACCATTGATAGCTCGGATGTAGCCTATCATTCTTTGGGAAATAGCAAAAATATAACCAGTGCTGTTTTGTCTAAGTTAAATTCTAAAATTATTTTTGAAAACTTGATTAATTATGAAGATAATGATATTAAGAATTATGGGCCAGTTCCAGCTAAACATGGGGAGGAAACAACGTATGCTGTTAATTGGAAGATAAAAAACGTTTCCAATGCCGTTTCAGATTTCAAAGTGTATGCGGTTATCCCTACCTGGTTAAAATGGAAAGGAGTTGTTTTTCCCCAAGGAGAAGATATCACATTTAATGAAAGAACCAATGAAATAACTTGGAATATCGGTAATTTAGAAAATGGAGTTGGTTTCCTGAGCAGTCCAAGAGAGATCAAATTTCAATTAGGTGTAGTTCCCGAAGCCAACCAAAACGAAAGAGATTTAAGGATTAAGCAGGAAATAAAAATTACTGGTAAAGATACTTTTACCAATGAAGACATTGAAATAAATAAGAACTACCGATAAAATTAAAAATATACATGAATAATTTTAGGCACAAAAAAATAAACACAAAAAACGGAAGTTTAAAAACTCCGTTTTTTATGCCAGATGCTACTCGAGGTTTTGTGAAATTTCTCAATAACGAGGATATCAAAAAAACCGGCATTGTCCCAATGGTGGTCAATACTTACCATTTGTTTTTGCAACCGACGATGGAAATAATCAAAAAAGCGGGCGGGGTGCATAAATTTATGAATTATCACAAGCCACTATTATCAGACAGCGGAGGCTATCAAGTTTTTTCGTTGATTCACAAAAATCCAAAGATGGGTAAAATTACTGATGATGAAGTAATTTTTCGTTCGCCTACCAGTGGAGAAAAACATACCATCACGCCCGAAAAATCAATCCAAATCCAGTTTGATTTAGGTGTGGATATGATGGTTTGTTTCGATGATCCGCCACCCAATCATTATTCTAAAGAAAAAATATCGCTGGCGGTAGAGCGGACAATTAGATGGGCTAAGAGATGTTTGATTGAATACAATAAGCAGATTAAAAAGAGAAAACTGACAGATAAAAATAGGCCACTTATTTTTGCAGTAGTGCAGGGCGGGGAACATGTGGATTTGCGCAAAAGATGCGCCGATGGACTAATTGAAGTAGGTGAGGAGGTAGGGAGAGATTGGGATGGGTATGGATTTGGAGCTCGGCATGTAGATGAGAAGGGTGTTTTTTTAGAAGAAATTTTGCGCGCGACCGCCAGTTTTATTCCGGAAAAATCTTTGCGCTTTGCTTTGGGAGTAGGAACGCCCGAAGATATTGTGCGGTGCTATCCGATGGGTTGGGATATGTTTGATTGCGTGATTCCGACTCGCGAAGGCCGTCATGGAAAACTTTTTCTACGAAAAAGTAATGTCAAATTACAAATTAAAAATTTCAAATCAATTTCCAATGACAAAAAATCAAATGTCAAAAAAAATACCAAAAGTAAATTTTATGAAACAATCAGTATAAAAAACAGTAAGTTTAAAAAAGATTTTGCGCCGGTAGATAAAAATTGCGATTGCGAGTTGTGCCAAAATCATACTCGGGCTTATCTATATCATCTTTTTAAATCAGGCGATCCACTCGGCATGCGCTTGGCCTCAATTCACAATTTGAGATTTTACGCGAAATTGATGAAAGAATTGCAAGAATTGTAAAAATATTGCATGCGAGATTCCTCCACTACTAAATTTATGAGTACATAAATTTATT
>DOKP01000061.1:4157-4702 GCA_003510795.1 Candidatus Moraniibacteriota bacterium
GAAATTTATGCATGGAGAGATCTGGTCTGAAATGCATTGTCTTTTTTTATCTGAGCAGCTTTGTAATAGCTTGTGGCAATCCTTAGTGTTGACAGGAATTTTTTAATTTGCTAATATCTTTTTAGTTCTATTTTATGCTTTTTTGTGTGGCGCTTTAGCTCAGTGGCAGAGCACCCCTCTGATAAAGGGTGGTTTATCCTTTTTTTTAGAGGATAAAACGATAGATTCGAAGATCTTACATTGGTAGAATATTCTCGATGGGGACTTTTCGGAGAAACGGGGTCATTGGTTCAAGTCCAATAAGTGGCTCCAAATTTTTTTGAAATGTTTTTGCGTTCCCTCGTAGCTCAGGGGTAGAGCACGTCACCGATAATGACGCTGTAGGTGGTTCGAGTCCATCCGAGGGAGCCAAACATTTTTTGCAAGAGGGGATTCCTTTTTAACTAAAAGGAGTTCCTTTTTTATTTGGAAATTAGACTTCCGCCAATAAATACATTCCCTCTCTGTCATGGCTACAGTGACACTCGCCTCGCTAAAGCTTGTCG
>DOKP01000101.1:0-8819 GCA_003510795.1 Candidatus Moraniibacteriota bacterium
ACATCCTTATAAATTACCATAGATAGAATATCTTCATCAAAATTATCTCGCATCAAAGTAGAAATTTTTTGCAAGTTTTCTCGACTTTCTTCCAAATACATTCGCTTGGCCACATCTCGAAGAGCAGTAGAAAAACGATGAGTTGAAGCTCCACAACTGTCCACTAAGTATTTCGCAACAGTTCCTTTGCCCGCAGCAATTTCTCCGGCAATTCCTAAGATTATTTTTTCCATAATTAATTTTTAACATTAATATTATTTCAAACACCCTCTCCCTCTTGTACTCAAGGGGGAGATGCCGATAGGCAGAGGGGGTTGCTAAGGGTGGGCGTATCTGGACTTGAACCAGAGACCCCTCGCATGTCATGCGAGTGCTCTAACCAGCTGAGCTATACACCCTATTGGGTAAATTTCAAATTTTTAATTTCAAATTTCAAATGAATTTTCAATGTTTAAATTTTCAAATAATGCAATAATTCAAAATGTGTCATTTCGACCGAATAAATTTATGTACTCATAAATTTAGAAGTGGAGAAATCTCATTGTCATCCATAATATTTAAACAATTCAACCATCTCCCCTTATAAATTCTAACTTTTAACTCCAAAATAGTCAACTTATTTTATCAAACTTAAATCACTATTTATTACTACCGGCATTACCGCCTCAATTTCTTCTGAATATGTCATTATCTTCATAATATTTTTTAAACTATTTTTAGTTTTCTGAACCACTCGCACCAAACAACTTCTATTCCTGGCTTATCTTGCCAGTCTTTCTCTGAGATGTCACCTGCTAGATATTTTTCAGTTCTTTGGCTCAATGATTTTATTTCATCTACGGACAACCACACTGCTTGTTTTGTCTCATCCAAGCTTCTTTGGATTTCTCCTTTTGTTTCAGCTTTATAAATTTTCCAATAATGCCAGCTGCCATCTTCTCTCCGACAATAATTTTCTTTTTTCCCCTCAACTAACATTTCTAAATTTAAACTTTTCAGTCCAACCTCTTCCCCTAGCTCTCTCTCAGCAGCCTCCTCATAAGAAGTATCTCCATTTACATGTCCAGCTGGTGGGGCAAAACCAAACGGAAATTTCTTTCGCTCTATCAGCAATAGTTTTTCTTCTTTCCAAACCAGCATTCCCACACTTGTATGATCACAAATTTTAGGCATTTTATTATTTTATTAAATAATTTTACTTAAATCTTGATTAATTACAATTGGTTGCATGGCTTCTATTTCATCTAAATATTTACATTCTCCTTTTAGCGGATAATCGTTATACATAAATATTTTTTTCTTATTTACGTAAGCGAAACCAATTTCAAGAAAAACATTTCCACCGATATAATTTTTCTGGCCATTTTTTTCTATATTAACTACCAGTACAGCATCGCCACTGACAATAGCATTGTAATACCACATGATATAATCATTTTCTATTTTTAATTGAGCATGCTCGCCTTTATTAATTCTATCCATTATTTCAGTTTTTCCTTCTTTTACACTTTCGATATAATGAGGGTGAATAATCGGCTCATGACCCATTTTGTTAAGCTCATCATATAATCGGACTTTCTCTTCTCTAAATGCGCTACTTCCTAAAATTGTTATTTTCATATACTCGTCCCGTTAAATTGCGGTAACCCGCACTATTTAACTGGGATTAATTTATTATTTTACATGCTTCGAAATGAATTTTTTTATCATTTTCATCAAATACTGTTATGACTTGGTATTTTCCTTTGGTATATACTTCACCATTTTCTAAAAAATGCGTAGCTTCTAAAATTTTTATACTAGCTAATGGTCGCGATAAATTTTCGTTGCCTTTTGTTTTCATCAAGGGAAGCTGACCATTGCCATAAAATTTACTATCACTCAAATAATATAATCTTTGTCCACTCTTAAGAAATTCGTAAATTTTTCCTTCTTCCAAATTTTCCGGCACACATTCCTCAATTTTTCTTTCCCCAGAATTATAGCTAGAAATATCTCGCAAAGCCAGATCTGGATTAAATTCAACACTAATACCCATAGATTTATCTTAACTAATTAATTTTAATTCCCTCTGCTTTATCTAAGTCAAAAGCTTCATTTATAGTTATTAAAATAGCATTTCTAACTTCATAGTCACCAGAATCACCACTACATAAATCAAAATATTTTCCGGAAGAAAAAATTTCCACGGAACCTTTAATTCTATAGTAACCGCTTACCACGCATATTTTATTATTTTCTTTTAAATTTCTAATAGTGTTATTCATTTGGCAATTTGCCACCAATAATTTATCATCTACGAACCCCAATGAAATAACAATATTGGCATTTGGTACATTATCGATCGAAGAAGTAGCCAAAACAAGTTCTTTTCCTTTTTCAAAATTTTCTTTCCAATTCATATTTTAAAATTAAAACTAATTAAAAAAAATTTCTTAATTTCTTTTGATAAACCAAGAATTTTTATTCATAAATTTAATTTACTAAATTATATACGCATATATATTCTGGCATATACTATATTAAATATCAAACTGTATTATTGTAACTCCTCATTTTAACATAATTCGTCTTTGCGAGGGTACTCCCGTGGCAATCCAGAACAACATTTTAATATCAAGACCTTAACCTTCCTGGATCGCCACGAAAATATCGAGTACAATATTTTCTCGCGAAGACTGGCATATTTTTTTTATTATTTTTATTAGGTTATTTTTTATACAATTACTGATTTTAAAATTTCGTATGTTTTTTTATTTCCGCCAACAAAAATTCTATCATTGTATTTTAATATATTTTCTCCTTTGTCATTTTTAAAAATACCGCCAGCTTCTCTTATGATAAACCCGCCTGCTACTTCAGGAAAAACATCCTTAGTCAAAGCTATAATTCCATCATATCTACCACACGCAACATAGCAATACCTTAAGGCAAAGGAGCATCTTATTTTATACGCACTATATTTAATTAAAGCTTCGGTAATTTCTTTTACTTTTCCTTCATCTTTCCATCCTGATGATGGAGCAAATATTACTTTGATTTTATTTACATCGTATCGTTTTGAGACTTCGATGGGTTTACCATTTAGAAATGCACCTTTTCCTTTATATGCAGTAAATAATTCGTCTGCAGATGGGTCATAAGCCACAGCAAATTGCACTACATTATTTTTCATATGCGCAATGACAAGCGCGTAATGAGGTTCTCCGTGAATAAATAAGCTCGTTCCGCTTATTGGGTCAGCAACCCAAATGTCTTCTGCGTTTGGAGATGAATCGTGCTCTTCTTCCGCAAACAATTCGTGATTAGGATTATGTTTTTTAATTATATTTTCTAAATCTCTTTCAATTCTTAAATCTTCTTCCGTTAAATCTTTTTTAGCAACACCAATGTCTTTGATGTTTCCTGATTTTTTAACAATTCTTTTTCCAGATTCTAAAATATAATCAATTATTTCTTTATACACTTTTTCCATAATGTTCATTTTTAATTATTGCACAATTCTCTCAAAAGTTTTATCTCATTATTTTTTAAACGGATTTTTTCCTTCAAAAGTTATTTCTGCCACATGGTTATTTACAAATTCTTCTGCCACTCCATATTTTTTAGCATACAGCGGGCTGACACAGCCAAAAAATGCCTGGGCGTAATCAAAACCCAACTTTTCTGAAACATTTTTGACGGCTTCTTCTGACTTTCCTTCAACTTCCACCAAAGGTTCGAGAAATGGCCACTCGTCAATTGTTACTTCCACGCCGTCCAAAATCCACAGTTCTCTTTTGGTTTCTTGATAAGATTTTTTCCGGCAACCAATGGTCTCTAGAAATTCCACTGCTTCGGAAAAATCATCCACGGTGAGACCTATTTCTTTTTGATTTTTAATTTTCTCACCGTCAATAATTTTAATAATCATAGTTATCTTATCACCCTCATCTCTCACTCGCAACCAGCCATTTTTATTTTCGTGTCCGGTAGGAAAATTAAAAGTCACTCTTTTTTGCAAAAATTCCTCTCGCGCTAAGACTGCGCCAGATTTTTTTAATCTATCTCTAATTTCATCCTTATCTATGTTCGTAAAAGTGGCTTCGAATTCTATTTTCATTTTTTTATTCTATCAGTCTCTGCGAGTAAATTCTGTATTCAGAATTTGCGTGGCAGTCTAGAAAAATTAAAATCTTGATATTAAAACATTGTTCTGGATTGCCACGTCAGGAGTACCTTCCTCGCAAAGACGGACATAACAAGAAATTTTACTTTCTGGGATGACATACAGGGGGGTTAACTTTTGCAACTAGAAATTCGCAAATTCGATTTTCATTCGCAATTCGAGTTATTATTTATTAAGCAAAACTCTCAGCGGGAAAATTATCACTGCTTTCAGGATTCGCTTAGCTCGATAACGCGGTTCTTGCAAAAATCGCCAAGACCATTCAAAACCAAATATTCGCATAATTTTTGGCGCCCGCATTATTTTCCCCGTGATAAAATCAAAGCTCCCACCCACTCCCACTGCTAATCTCGCCCAATTGCTCCAACGATTTAGACTAGCGATAAATTTTTCTTGATAAGGCGCTCCAAAATTACAAAAAAGTATATCAAAAGTAGTGTGCCCTTCTTTAATATTTAAGCTCGCCAATTCCGTGCTTCGATCAAAATGTCCAGCTGAGGGATCAATACCTACTCCGCTAATTTTTATATCCGGATAAACTTTTAAAATAGCTTCCCGAGTCTCTTGCCAAGTGCTTAGCCCTCCTTTGTTGGCTACCAACAAAACAGATAATTTTTTTTCATTGGCAATTTCTAAAATTTTCCACATCAGATCAATACCGGTCATTCTGGTTCGAAGATGTTTGCCAAATCTCCAGAAAGCAAAACGAATTCCGGCGCCGTCCGCCAAACACAAATCCGCATTATTTAAAATATTAAAAAGAACGCCGTCTTCTTTGGCTTTTAGAATAATTTCCGGATTGACAGTGACTATTTGATGGAGTTTATCTTCATTTAAAAAATCTTCTATTTTGAGAATAATTTCTTTTTTAGAAAGATTATCTATTTTTACTCCCAGTATTTTTAATTGATTCATTTTTATTTTAGAGACACAAACTTTTTAAATATTTTTTTAATTCTTCGCTAATCTCAGGATGCTTTAAACCCAGATGAATAGCAGCTTTCATAAAATTAAGTTTATTTCCCGTATCCAGCCAAGCTCCTTCTAAAATTTTTCCATACAATGGCTTATTTTCACCCAGCATAATATCAAAAGCGTCCGCTAAGCGAATTTCTCCTGATTTGCCAGTTTTCATTTTTGCTAAAGTTTTAAAAACTTCGGGCGTGATAATATATTTTCCTACCGCCACTAAATTAGTTGGAGCCTCTTCAACTTTTGGCTTCTCAATCATTTTTTTAATTTCCCAAGTATGTGCGTCCAGTTTCACGCCGTCAATTACTCCAAATTTTGAAACATCTTTTTTCTCCACTTCACTCAGTCCAATTACTGGGTCGCCATATTTTTCGAAAGTTTCCATGAGTTGAGCTGAAGCAGGAACTTCACTATCGTAAAGACAGTCTCCAAATATTACCAAGACTGGTTCATTTCCTACAATATGCGCCGCTTGTAAAATCGCATGTCCATCTCCTAGGGGTTGAGGTTGCCTAACATAAGAAAATTTAGCCAAACCCGAAATTCTGCGGACTGCTTCCAATAAATCTTTTTTATCTTTTTCAACTAGATTATATTCAAGTTCGAAAGAAGTGTCAAAATGATCCTCGATAGCTCTTTTGCCTCTTCCAGTTACAAAAATTATTTCTTCAATCCCAGCCGAAACTGCTTCTTCGACGAGATACTGAATGACTGGTTTGTCGACAACCGGTAACATTTCTTTGGGTTGCGCCTTAGTAGCTGGCAGAAATCTAGTTCCAAATCCAGCAACGGGCAAAATGGCTTTTTTTATTTTTTGCATAATCATTAGAATAATTTTGAATTTCGAATTTTGAATTTCGAATCAAATTATAATTTTTAATGTTTAATTATTTTTATTTATTTAACTAGTTAACATCAATGAGCTGTTATCCCGTCTCTGCGAGTAAATTCTGTACTCAGAATTTGCGTGGCAGTCTAGGGAATATTATATTTTTAGATTGCCTCGTCGGAATTTAAATTATCTCCAAAGATGATTTAAAACTCGCAAAGACGAACAATCGGCCATTTTATTTTCTTAAATTTAATCATTTATTCATTCAAAATTCATTCAAAATTTAAAATTTGAAATTTGAAATTTAGCAAATTACTATTTGCTACGCTAGTCTCTTCTTCGACCGCACTTTCAATTCCTCATTAAATTCGGTAATCGCTTTTTCTAAAATTGGATGGAAATTTTTGGAAATTCCTTTTTCTTTGACGATCATGCTGGCTTCTAAAAGCGAATCTGGCGTCCCAGCGTCCAACCATTCTCCGTCAAATAGAGTTACTTCCAATTCTCTCTTTTTTAAATATGCTTTGTTTATATCCGTTATCTCAATTTCTCCCCGCTCAGAGGGTTTCATTTTTTTTGCCATTTCTACGCATTTATTATCATACAGATAAAGTCCGGTTACGGCATAATCACTAATCCATTCTTTGGGTTTTTCAATAATTTCTACGGCTCGATTATTTTTATTAAATTTCACTACGCCAAATCTCTCTGGGTCAGATACTTTTTTGGCAAACACATGTCCACCGGACTTAAACGCTTTAATCTGAGCAGAAAAATCGTTTTCAAATATATTATCTCCCAAAATCAAAGCCACACTATCATCACCGATATGGTTTTCTCCCAATATCAATGACTCGGCCAAACCGCGAGGCACTGATTGCACCTCAAAAGAAATATGAATATCATATTTTCGGAAAAGTGAGCCTAATAAATTTAAAAATTGTCCACTGTGCTCGGGCGCGACAATAATTAAAATATTTTTTATCCCCGCCGTAATCAAAGTATTAAGCGGATAAAAAATCATCTGCCTATCATACACAGGCAAAAGTTGTTTACTGGTTGTAGCGGTCATTGGGAAAAGCCGCGTCGCTGTCCCGCCCGCTAAAATTATTCCTTTCATTTTATTTTTTCTATTACTCATAAATTTTATCTTAGCCGTCTTTGCGAGTAATTTCTGTACTCAGAAGTTACGTGGCAATCTAGGCTTTAAATTGTATCATTCTGGATTGCCACGTCGGAGTACCGACTCGCAAAGACAGGCTATTTATATTTTATCTTTGAAAAATGGTAATTAGTTACCTTATTTTCATGTCGGGATGCCGAGAATCGAACTCGGACTACAAGACCCCCAGCCTTGCGTACTACCACTATACTACATCCCGTAATCCGCCTAAGGGCGGAAAATCTCAAGCACTAAATTACAAGTAAATCCTAACACCTAAAACCTATAAACTACAAACTAAAAAATTATCTATTCAAAGGAAATTTTTTGCAAAGTTTAACTACTTCTTTTCTAATAATATCTAAAACTTTTTTATCCTTATGATTTTCAATGGCGGCATTTATCCAGTTGGCAATTTTTTTCACCTCCGTTTCTTTCATCCCGCGCGTAGTTAGAGCCGGCGTACCAATCCTCACTCCGCTTGGATCCATCGGGCTTCTGGGATCATCCGGAATCATATTTTTATTTATCGTAATTCCAATTTTATCCAGCGCTTCTTCCGCTTCTTTGCCGGTAACGCCTTTACTGCCAAACACATCCACCAAGACCATATGATTATCAGTTCCGCCAAACATAATTTTAAATCCGTAACCTTTTAATTCCTTTTCCAGCGTTTTAGCATTAAGAATTATTTGAGTCGCATATTTTTTAAATTCCGGCTTTAACGCTTCACCAAAAGCCACCGCTTTAGCCGCGATGTTATTCATGTGCGGTCCGCCTTGAAAGCCCGGAAAAGCTGACTTATCGATTGCCGTTGCATATTTAGCTTTGCACATTATCATTCCTCCACGAGGCCCACGTAAAGTTTTGTGCGTGGTGGTAGTAACAATATCAAAATACGGTACAGGGTTAGGGATGGCTTTACCGGCGATTAATCCCGCGATGTGGGCGATATCAATCATTAAAATTGCATCTACTTTATTGGCAATTTGTCTAAATCTTTTATAATTCAAATTTCTAGTATAAGCTGAAAAGCCTGCCAAGATCATTTGCGGTTTTTCTTTAATGGCTAATTTTTCTAGCGCGTCATAATCTATTTTTCCTTTAGCGTCAGTTTTGTAACCAATGAATTTATAAATTTTAGCGGAAAGAGTCACGGGATGACCATGAGTCAGATGTCCGCCATGCGATAAATCCATGCCTAAAATCTTATCTCCTGGTTTTAGAACGGCACTATAAGCAATCATGTTAGCAGGCGCACCTGAGTGCGGTTGGACATTCACATGATCAGCGCCAAAAATTTTCTTAGCTCGTTGAATTGCTAAATTTTCTACCACGTCGGTATATTCTTGTCCACCATAATATCTTTTCCCAGGATAACCTTCGCTATATTTATTGGTAAAAATTGTCCCTAGCGCTTCCAATACTGCGCTAGAAACATAATTTTCACTAGCAATCATTTCCAATCCTTCGGCTTGTCTTTTTGTTTCACCAGCTAAAGCTGCATAAACTTCCTCATCCGCCTTTCTCAAATTTTTCATAGTTTAATTTTAATTTTTTAATTATCACCCTCTCCCTCTTGCCTGCCCCGTCAGATATTATTCTGACTGGGGTACTCAAAGGGAGGGGGTTAAAGATTGAAGTTTTTTATTAATTTCTAATTTTTTCACTAACTTTTTTTGACA
>DOKP01000101.1:8871-9685 GCA_003510795.1 Candidatus Moraniibacteriota bacterium
ACCCTCCCCTTTAAAGGGGAGGAGGAAAAGATAATAGAATTTTATTATTTAAACCTTCCTCTCAAAATCCCTCTTATTATAGCATTATCACCACAATTAAATCAAATTTTGAAATAAAAAAAGGTTGCAGATATATAAATAAATTTCTACAACCTTTCCTAGGGAAAAACTATTTTTTATCATCTCCTGTCATCATGGAAAGAACCGTAATCACAGGATTTGGGACCTTCTCTCGTATAATTCTTTCGATATCTACTAAAACATTCTCACGATCTAAAATATCCATTGTGTCACCTAATGTAAAGGCTCTTTTTCCATCAGTTAGAACCATAATCTCTCGAGTATAGCCGTACCCATCCAATAAGCTTGCATAAGTTTCAGCGATTTGTTTGTTATCCATTAAGCCTACCGAAGGCATATACCTTTCATCATTGGTACAAACTTCTGTCATTTTCTTGATAGTAAAATTAGACAATTTCATACCTGCAAAACAACTTTCGTCAATAATACGGTTTGCATACAAACGTCCATATCTCATCATTTGCTTTCTCCTGTTGTTTGAGTTACCCTCACTATTTCATTAAGAACTGGCCTCAGTCAATATTTCCATTAACTTAATTAAAATCTTAGCAGAATATTTTTTGTTTGGCAATGACTAAAATGTAAAGACTAAATTTTTTTTATTTATATTTAAGTGTTAATATGTTAGAATGTCGATATATCCATATGCTAACATGCCAAAATTCTCACTATGCAAACATTCAATTTCCCTACAAAAAATAAAGAGACTATCCTAGCCCTCGGCGCCGAGTCG
>DOKP01000017.1:0-5012 GCA_003510795.1 Candidatus Moraniibacteriota bacterium
GTATGACATTTTAAAAAAATTCCCAAGTATGTCATTTCTAAATAATGTTGACAGCAAATAACGAATACTTGACGCTTTGACATGTTTTATACTATCATACATAACTAACGCTTGGACTTAGCACCTTAAACCTCATATAAAATAAGGAGACGAAAATGTGTGGACAAAATAAACCGCTGGCCTCTATCGGTATAAGCGTAGTAAAAAAATTGGACGTACCGATATGTCCCGACTGCCACTTTAATGAAAAAGTCGTGAAAAACACCGTTAAAGAAACTATTGCCGCTCAAAAGATGGAGCTTTATGGTTGGAAAACACCAGAATGGATCTGCTGCGGATGCGGCCATACTTTTTAACTCAACTTTTTCCCGAAGAAGGAGAGCTATTATGCCCTTCACCACCAGAAAAAAACCACCTAGCATAATAATTTGTCCACTATGCAGAGAAAGAGCAGTCGAAACCAACCCAAATCCCGAAGAACACTTGAATCCTGAAAAAAGATACCATTGTCGCCGTTGCAACGCGACATTTGCAAGTTATCTTGAGATCCAACAATGACCTCAAAGCTTCAACGAAGCACCCCGAGGCGACCCCTAAAAAGGTCGTCTTTTTAATTTTTTATTTTTTATTATTGATAATATTTTGAGATTAAAAATACAAACCCTCTCCCCAACCCTCTCCCGAGTACAGGAGAGGGGGATGGAAACACATTGGAAATTTAGGAATTTATTTGAAATTTGAAATTGGAAATTTGAAATTAAAAAGCGAAGTATTATACCTCGCTCCCTAATGATACTCTTAAAATTTATTTCTTGTCACCATCTTTTGGTTCACCATCTTTTGTTGGTTCTGTCTCTGCGTCTTTTACATTATCTTCAGGCTTAGCCTCGCCACTTTCTGGCGTGCTACCATCACCTTGTGGTGCAGCCGCTTTATAAAGTTCTTCACCAATCTTTTGCGCTTCAGTTGAAAATTCTTCTGTTGCTTTTTTAATTTCTTCAGTAGTCGATTCTTCTTTCTTTAAAACTTCTTTTAGCGCTTCCATTTTTTCGATGACCGGTTTCTTTTTATCTTCGCTAATTTTATCACCCGAATCTTTCAAGGCTTTTTCCGTAGAGTAAACTAGACTCTCGGCAATATTTTTCGCTTCGACTTTTTCTTTACGTTTTTTATCTTCTTCGGCATGCGCCTCGGCATCCTGTTTCATCCTTTCGATTTCTTCTTTACTTACTCCGCTAGACGCTTCAATCCTAATCGACTGTTCTTTACCAGTGGCTTTATCTTTGGCGCTTACGCTCAATATTCCATTGGCATCAATATCAAAAGTTACTTCTACTTGCGGAATTCCTCGAGGAGATGGAGCAATACCATCTAGGATAAATCTGCCTAAAGTTTTATTACCTTGCGCTACTTCACGTTCTCCTTGCAAGACATGAATTTCTACACTAGGTTGGTTATCAGCCGCCGTAGAAAATATCTGAGATTTTTTAGTTGGCACAGTCGTATTTCTTTCGATAAGCGCTGTTGATATTCCTCCCATGGTTTCGATTCCCAAAGTCAGCGGAGTAACATCAAGAAGCAATACATCTTTTACATCACCGGCCAATACTCCCCCCTGGATAGCAGCTCCCATGGCCACTACTTCATCAGGGTTCACACTTGAATTTGGTTTCTTGCCAAAAAATTCTTCCACTTTTTTTTGTACCAGTGGCATTCGGGTCATTCCTCCCACCATCACAATTTCATTGATATCTTTATTTTCAAGTTTTGCGTCCTTAAGAGCTTTTCTGACTGGCTCCATAGTTTTAGTTACTAAATCTCCCACTAATTCTTCCATTTTTGAACGAGTCAATTTCATCACTAAATGTTTGGGGCCATTGGCATCCGTAGTGATAAAAGGTTGGTTGATTTCAGTTTCTTGAGCAGTGGAAAGTTCGATCTTGGCTTTTTCCGCTGATTCTTTAATTCTCTGCAGAGCCAAATTATCTTTACTTAAATCAATACCTTCTTGTTTTTTAAATTCATCAATAATCCAATTGATAAGCACTTGATCAAAATCATCTCCACCTAAATGAGTATCTCCATTGGTAGAAATAACTTCTACGGTATCATCGCCCACTTCGAGAATCGAAATATCAAAAGTCCCGCCACCCAGATCATAAACCGCAATTTTTTCATTTTTCTTTTTATCGAAACCATAAGCTAGCGCAGCCGCGGTCGGCTCGTTGATAATTCTCCTTACTTTCAGCCCGGCAATTTCTCCGGCTTCTTTAGTTTCTTTTCTTTGAGAATCATCGAAATAAGCCGGCACAGTGATCACCGCTTCCTCGATTTTTTCTCCCAATTTTTCTTCGGCATCGGCTTTTAATTTTTGCAAAACCATAGCCGAAATTTCTCTTGGAGTGTATTCTTTGTCTCCCATTTTTACATTAATCCCACCGTTAGCTGCCTTGGAAATTTTATAAGGCATCAATTTAATGTCTTCCTGCACATCTTTGTCATCAAATTTTCTTCCGATAAGTCTTTTAATTGAGAACAAGGTGTTTTCATGGTTAGTTACCGCTTGACGCTTGGCCAAAAGTCCTACTAATCTCTCACCACCTTTATTAATTGCAATCATTGATGGCGTAGTTCGATTTCCTTCTTTGTTTTCAATTATTTCCGGTTTACCGCCAGAAACGATAGCCATCGCGCTGTTAGTAGTTCCGAGATCAATTCCTAATATTTTACCCATATTTTTTTAGCTTTTAGCCAATTAGCTTAGCAAGTTAATTAGTTAAAAACTTTTATTACTTATTTTTTATTATTAATTATTACTTGACATTTTGACATAGATAGTCTACTCTTTAGGTAGCTGGCACATTGAATATGTTTTTTGAAGAGAAACTTCTCTTCTACCCCTACCCATCCCTTAAAAACATTCAATCTGCCAGCTACATTTCCTGCTACCTCTCCCCTGATCCCCTCGAAGATAGCTATCTTCTTGGGGGTCTTTTTTATTCTACGATTACTCGAGCTGCGCGAATAACTTTATCTCCGATTTTATAACCCTTTAAAACTATCCTTTTTATTCTATTTTTAAATTTCTTCTTTTCTCCACATTCATCATCTTGGCATTTTTCATCATGACAACAATTATCCGAAACAGCTTCGCAATATTTAGTATCAAAATTATCCCCAATTTTTAAATTAATTTCTTCTACTCCGTTTTCTGCCAACACATTTTCCAGTTGTTTTTGAATATACATTATTCCAGTCACCCAACCACCATCTTTTTGATCTTGGGGAATATGCGAGGTAGAGACATGGAAATTATCAATCACGGGAATTATTTGCATCACAATATTTTCAGTGGCATAACGGATTCTATCTTTCTGACTTTCCGCTTGCATTTTTTTATAATTTTCAAATTCGGCCAAACTTCTTTTCCAGCCATCCATCGCCATTTCCATTTCCAGATATTTTTTAGCCGCTTTGAGAGTTTCCATTTTTTCTTCTTCAAATCCATCGCCAGTATTTAATTTCTTTATCGCTTCATCGATATCAAGCCACTCGTATTCACTGTGCTCGCGCGGATTCAACTCGACATCTTCTTCATTAGAATTGACCAAATAACGCAATCCTCTAAATTTACTAATTTTTCCTTCTTCATTTTTGAATTCTGCAAATCTTACTAGTGCACCTATGTTTATACCCGTCAATTTAGTCTCCTCTCGAATTTCTCTTCTCAGAACTTCCTCAGCACTTTCTCCTTCCTCTAGCCATCCTCCGGGCAAATCATATTTTCCAGCATTTTTTACTCCCTTATCGGCCCGCTTAAGGAGTAACACTTTGCCTTCCTTATTAAAAACCACCGCCTTAATAGTTAACTGTGTATCACAGCCTTTCTCAACTTCCATTTCTATTTTTTTATTTTTCATAAAATTAATTTTAAATTAAACTCGTCTCTGCGAAGAAATTATGTACTCATAATTTCTGTGGCAGTCTATATAAAACTTGGCTACATTTATTTAGAGATTGCCACGCAAATTTTGAGTACAAAATTTACTCGCAATGACAAATCAATAAATTTCTACAAATAATTCTAAACTTAAAATTAAACAATCTTTTTAATATATTAAAACGTTAATGCCACCCGCTACTACTATCACACTCGCTCCTCCCATCATTTTTTTTATATATTCAATCAACGATTTATTCTTGGCATATTTCATCCGCTTGGGGCCTATTAGAGCCAAGACTCCCCGCTGTCCATTTTTTAATTTATAAGGCGAGACAATCATAGAACAGCTAGAAATTTTACTGACTGGGTTTTCTAATCCGATAAATATTTTAGTTTCGCCTTCTTTGATTCCTTTGACAATTTTATCAAACATTTCGTCGATATAATCCATCGTTTCGGTTAGACGACAAATTTCATCTAATTTCTGAAATTCTGGTTCACTCAGTAAATCGCTCATTCCAAAATCATCAAATTCATCTTTATCTAATATGCCACTGATCGCTAAGTTACCAGTTAGACCAGAAAGTAATTTAGCGCTCGTTCGGGAAAGCCGCATGTTTTTAGCCTTGAGCTTCAGTAATTCTTCTTGTAATCTTAACTGTTCTTTTTTACTTAGTACTTTATCTTTCATTAATTCCTCTACGAAATAACGGTAGCCTTTGTCCGTCGGAATGCGACCAGCGCTAATATGGGGCTGATAAAGATAACCCATCTCCTCCAGTTCCACCATCTCATTTCGGATTGTTGCGCTACTAGCATCAATTCCATACTTTTCCACCAAAACTTTAGAGCCAATCGGAATAGCGGTTGAAGTATATTCTTCTACGATGCACTCTAAAATTTTTTCTTGCCTGGCATTCATATTACTTTATGCTTTAAAAACCATCCTCTCCCTCTTGTAATCAAGGGGGAGATGTCCAGCCCGCTTCGCAGTAGCTTTAGCGAGGCGAGCAGGCAGATTTACAAATAAGTATTCTAATGACCCAAATATTAATCTAATTGCATAAAT
>DOKP01000017.1:5175-5395 GCA_003510795.1 Candidatus Moraniibacteriota bacterium
CAAAAAATTAGCACTCGTCAATAGCGAGTGCTAATACAAAAACCATCATATTTATCACCTCTCTGTCCCCCTCTTGTGATATATGTTACCTGTTCCATGCTATATGATATCTCCTACCATCCATCCTACTATTTTAGCCTTGGCGTGATGCGCTCCGAATCTGTTTATTTTTGTTTTAATCTCCCTATCTTTATAACGCATTTTAATCTCAATTCCATCT
>DOKP01000017.1:5460-5707 GCA_003510795.1 Candidatus Moraniibacteriota bacterium
GCATTTTAATCTCAATTCCATCTATATCTTTTTTAATCTCCTTTATCTCTCCATCAATTTCAGAAGAATTAGTTCCGAAATAAAGAACTGGCACTTTGGCATATTTTTTTAAACTTCGCACTTNNTCATTATCCCAATTTAAAATAAGCTTACCGTCTTTTTTTATATTTTTAGCTAGATATGCATACTCACTCACCAACTTATCCATTCCCGAAAAAGATTCAATATAACGCTGAGTAATTTCTGT
>DOKP01000036.1:0-162 GCA_003510795.1 Candidatus Moraniibacteriota bacterium
GGAAATTACCTATGATTATTCAACCACTGAAATTGACCCCGTCTTCATTGATGAGTGGAGATGTTTGTGCGGATCAGAAAACTGTCGAGGAAGAATTAGCCCAAATGATTGCCTGAAGAAAGAGTTCCAAGAATTGCATGCCGGCCATTTACCAAGCTCTAC
>DOKP01000036.1:251-371 GCA_003510795.1 Candidatus Moraniibacteriota bacterium
ATTCATAAACAGAAATAAAAAATCAAATTTTATTACTAAGAAAATTTAGACTAATAATAATCGAGATAAAAAATTTGCTACATACAGCACTCACATGTGCGGTTCAGAAATTTCTCATTT
>DOKP01000036.1:428-896 GCA_003510795.1 Candidatus Moraniibacteriota bacterium
TGCGGTTCAGAAATTTCTCATTTTTTAGACTTTTCAATTAATATGTGGGAAATTTCCTCTTTCAAACCCTGCAATTTGACTTTGTGGTAATTTTAGACAATAATTACATCAACAAGATAATCAATGGCGCAGTGAAAGGCGAAATATTTTGTTGGAAAAACACTACCCCAAGGAGGCGCACAATGGAAATCGACAACATAGTTTTGTCTTGTATAGCATGTGGATTAATTTCGATTGTAATCTACATTGGTGCAGTAGTGATTTACAAAAGAAAGTGGAAAAAGGTGTTCTTTATTACTTGGCCGATTATATTTATTCTTGGCCCATTTGGTCTGCTAGGGGTGCTATTCGAATTGTATAGCAATCGGCCAATACCATCTGACAGATAATCTGTTTTTACAGAAGGGCATTGCAATGATGCCCCCACATTTTCCCAACAATTGATAAAATTGGGCTTATCGCTTCGCG
>DOKP01000036.1:968-7734 GCA_003510795.1 Candidatus Moraniibacteriota bacterium
ACGCTTCGCGATAAGCCCCTATTATTTCAAAACAACTTCGCACATTAAGATACCACAAAAAAGTAGCCAGTAAACCACAAAAACTTGAAAAAAAATAGTTTCAATGCTACACTTTAATTGATAAATTAACTTTACAATCAGGCAATTCAATAAATTTTATTGAATATTTTTTGGTCTCTCGTTATTGAATTAATTAAAAAAATTATATATATCCTTATGATGATAGACATACATACTCATGTTTTTAGCGAACATCTTTGGAATACATATCAGAAGAAAAGCAAAAAGCTTGTGAGTAAGATAATTTCCATCCCCTACTTCAACAAAGAAAGCAAAGACATTCCCAAGATACCTGACATTGAGGAGTTATTAGAATTTACCGATACTCATCCCAATGTTTATGCACTGGGCAGTATCGACATGGATGATGAAATAGAGAAGCAACTGGCTAGACATGAAGAACTACTTAAAGAAGGCCGCATCGTAGGCATAAAACTTTATCCGGGCTACCAGCATTTTTATCCGTATGAAAAAAAAGTTATAAAAATCGCCCAGCTTTGCGAAAAGTATAATAAACCATTAGTTTTTCATTCGGGAGATTTATTTGATCCGGATAACAAAGCCATTTTAAAATACTCCCATCCAATCCACATCGACGAGCTAGCGCGAAAGTGTCCGAAAACTAAAATAATAATTTCCCACTTTGGCTTCCCTTACTATATGGAAACTACCAATGTTGCGACTGCCAATGATAATGTCTATGTCGACATATCTGCTATTGTGGTAGAATTTAGCACTTCCAAAGAAACGAGAAATTTACAAAAACAATGTTTAAAAGATCTTCAAAGAGTTTTCACTTATTACCCTCTCATGAAAGAAAAGGTAATGCTTGGGACTGACTTTGGAGGAGATGAAACGCCCCTCAGTCTCGTAAAACCTTATATAAAAATAATAAAAAAGTTTTTAAACAAATCCCAACAAGAAAACGCTTTTCATAAGCTGGCGGAAAAATTATATTTTAATTAAAAAATTAAAAATTTCAGTTAAATAATGCAAAGTACTGCAATTTAACGGGATAAAAAAATATGAACGAATCATTGCTTAGTTTGCCTATGTTAATTTGGATTATTCCTTTGGCTATTTGGGATATTGCTTGGAAAGGATACGCTATGTGGAGAGCGGGTAAAAATGATCAGCTGGGCTGGTTTATTACAGTTTTAATTTTAAACACCGCTGGCATTTTGCCTATAATTTATTTAATATTTTTTCAAAAGAACTCTAATAAATAAAAAAATATGCAAACATTAATTGCTATTATCCTAGTCTTCGCTTCATTATTTCTTATTGGAACATTTTCACGTTTAAATATAATTTTGCTTCTTTCAATTTGGAGTATTTTTATAGTTTACGTTATTAATCTAAAAAAGCCCATAAAATTATACCTCAAAATGATTATTCTAATATCTCTATTTATAATAATTATAGCTTACATTCTGATTCCTAAAAAAATAACAGGATGTGGAGTTTTATCAGACGGACCAATATGTTCCAGTATTATGTGCATAGGTATACCATATAATCTATTGACGACCCCAGGGTGTATTGGGAAATACTGGCCAATCAATCCATAAAAATTGATTTTCCTCCATTTTCCTGCTAAAATAATATTTGTAAGATTTTAAATTAAAGAAAATCATGTTTCATATATTAAAAAATATTATTTGGATAGTTGGATTTGTCGTAGTCGCTGGATTTGTCCTAAATTACTTCGGCTATGAAATTAATAGAAACTACTTTCAAGAAAGAAAAGGAGATTGCCAAGAAAAATTAAAAGAATGCCAATCCAAATTACTTCACGAAGGGTTAGATAATGCTAACTGCAATTTTAATTGCCTTGATCCGAAATTGATTATCAAAAGAAAATAGAGATATGAGTCATCCTTTCCTCTCCACCTTGTACTCAAGGGGGAGGTGCCTGAAAGGCGGAGGGGGGGTTCTTTTAGTATTTCCAATAAATCCTTATAGGCATCTGCTCGGGCGTGATCAAATTTCTTTCTTGATTTTACGCCCCAACAATGAATCACTATTGGCTTATCAACTTCATTTGCCAACCTAATAAGTTCGATCAAAATTTCAGCTTGTCTTTTTTTTATTAATTCAACATTATCTCCTTCTTTGAAGTAATGATAATCCAACCCAATCTCCCCAATTGCTACAACTTTCTTGTTCTTGGCTAAGTCCAAATAATTTTTATAATTAAAATCTTCTTGATAATGAAAATCCTCATTATCTACAATATCTGACAAGCTATCATCAATTTTTATATGCAGAGGATAAAGACCCACTATCGCATAAACTCCCTCATTATATCGATTGGCATATTCCACCGCTCGCGCACTAGTGCGAATTTCAGCGCCAACATTAACCACCCAGACATTATTGTCTAGACATTTTTTTATCACTTCATCGCCATCATCTTTGAAAGCGTTGAAATTTACATGAGCGTGGGAATCGATGAGCATATTAACATTTTAACACGTTAGCATATTAACATTTTAACAAATAAGCAAAGAACACGGGGGTGTCATTTCGACCGGATAAATTTTTGTACTCAAAAATTTAGGAGTGGAGAAATCTAAAATATTATCTAATCCTTTCAAACAAAATTACTCGCCCTTTAGTCTCTAAGGCTTTTTTAATTTTCTCGGAAGTTTCTGGTAAAAATGGGGTTAACATCTGGGCAACTAAAGTTAAATCATTCAAAAGTTTTTGCATTACTTTTTTAAATTCTGTTTCATTATTTTTTACTAGCTCCCAAGGTTTAGTATCTTCGATGTATTTATTATCCTCTCTTACAATATTCCAAATATTTTCCAAAACCTTATCCAAATCAAAATTCTCTACTAATTTAATATTAGCTCCATCAAAAATATTTTCTTTTTTCTCAATTTCTAAATCTAAATTTTCTGATAACTTTACTACCCGGCTAGTAAGATTGCCCAACCCATTTGCCAAATCAGCATTATATTTAGTAATTAATTTTTCCCAGCTAATGTCGTTATCTTCTCCGAATGTTCCTTTGGTTAAAAGTAAATATCGAGTTCCATCAATACCAAAGTTTTCTACCATTTCAGTGGGCGATATTACATTGCCAATTGATTTACTCATTTTTTGCCCATCTACTCCAATAAAACCATTAATAAAAACTTGTTTGCTAGTTGGCAAATCGGCAGCCAATAACATCGCTTGCCACATCGCACTTTGCTGACGAAGATTGTCTTTACCGGCAATTTGAATCGCATTAGGGGCATCAACTGTTCCCCAAAATTTTTCAAAATTATCCTGATTATCAGGCCAACCCAAGGTAGAGATATAATTAGTCAGAGCATCAAACCAAACATACATCACCTGGTCGTCATCGCCTGGCACCGGTACGCCCCAGGGCATTTTTGTTTTTAAACGAGAAATAGAAAAATCTTCCAACCCCATTTCTACAAAAGATTTTATTTCGTTAAATCTTTTATTAGGGACTACCAACTCAGGATTATTTTTATATAACTCTAAAAGTTTATCTTGCAAAGCGCTAAATTTAAAAAAATAATTTTCCTCTTCGATAATTTCCAAATCTTTACCGGGATGTAGCGGACAAAATCCGTCCACTAATTCACTATCTGTTTTTTCCAATTCACAACCGACACAATATTTTACTTTGTATTGTTTTTTATAAATATAACCGTTAGCGTCCACTCTCTTCCATAATTCCTGCGCAGCTTTTTTATGATTCTCATCAGTGGTGCGAATGAAATTGGTATAGCTGAGTTCTAGCATTTCTTTGAGCTCATCAAATTTAGCTGCGTATTTATCTACGTATTGCTGCACCTCTATTCCCTCTTCTTGGGCTTTTTGCCAAATCTTTGAGCCATGCTCATCGGTACCGGTATTAAAAATTACTTCTTTACCCAAAATTCTTTCAAATCGAGCGCGTACATCAGCTAAAACAATCTCGCTGGCAAAACCGATATGCGGAGCTGCATTTACATAAGGCAAAGTAGTGGTTATATAAAATTCTTTTTTCATAGTATTTTCATTATGCTCATTAAAAATTCAACATTGATTCGACCTGCCCGCAGTGCTACAACGTTTGCAGGCGGGAATTAAAAACTTGAAATTCGAAATTAATCATATCTCTAATAGTATATTGAAATCCACTACTTATCAACTTTTTTAAAAACAAAAAACCACCCTGCTACACGCTAGCTTGTGGGTGGCATCGCTCTAATCTCAAATATTCCCGCTCACTTCTTTTTAAAGACAACAAAGTATCCTACGTCGTGACCAAGTATTTGACCACGTGCCATGCCTGTTCCGTCTGAGGCCATTGCAACGACTTCTAAGCTTGGGTTATTCGCTATGAATGCAGACAATGCATTTGCAAATTTAGTTTTATTTTTCGGAAAATAATAAACATTATTTCCGTAATCAATAGGATCGACGTTAACAGGCTCAACGTCAGCAGCTTTAGGGGCTACATTTGCGGAGTTTTCTGCATTTTTGCATCCCGCTATAGCCAACATTCCCATACTGCACATAACTACCAACAAAATAAATCTTTTCATATTCCCTCCTTTTCTCTGATTGAATTTATTTCTCTTGAAAAATTATTATCCAAAAACATTTCAAAGCATATTTTAAACTACCACAAAACCTTGCAAATGTAAATAGCATGTACAAAGCATGTACAAAGCATGTACAAAACCATAAATCCTCACTGACTATACAAAAATTGTCTTCGCGTCAGGAGTACCTTCTTCGCAAAGACACCCTCGCATTTATTGTGAGGCCTCGGTGAGGAGTTAAAAACAATCCTTGACAATAATTCAGCTCTTTGCTACTATACCTGTACCTAGGGTATAGGTATTAATATTATTAAAATAACAACCATGACCGATCAAAAAGCCAAAGCGCTAATTAATTTTAAGAAAGCTAACAGTCTAATGGCGCGTATTATCAAAATGGTAGAAGAAGATAGATACTGTATTGATATTATGCAACAAAATTTGGCCGTTGTCGGACTTCTCCGCTCGGCTCATCAAATGTTGATGGAAAACCATCTAAATACTTGCTTCAAGCACGCGATGGATACTACCAATGAAAAAAAGAAGCGAGAAATGACCCAAGAGATTTTAAAACTCACCAAATTATTTAACAAATAAATTTATTTTATATGGATATGGATAAAAAAATAAAAGAATACAAATACCGAGTCTCAGGAATGCATTGCGCCTCATGCGAATTAATAATTGAAAAAAAATTATTGGAATTGGATTTTGTAAAATCAGTAGATGCCTCATCCCCCAAAGAAGAAGTGCTTATTGAATACACCGGAGAAAAAATTGAACCCCAAAAACTAACTGAGCTTTTTAAAAAAGAAGGTTATGTTTTTTCTGACATCTCTACTACTCCAAATACATCATTAAAAAAACAACCCAATAATTTTAAACCCAAAGAATTTTTTATAATCTTAACTATAGGATTATTGATTATCTTGGGCTTTTTGGGATTAAACAGTACCGGACTGTCAGGGCTAATTAATGTGAGCACCGCCTCGTCCTTGCTAACATTTTTTATTTTTGGCCTTATCGCGGGAATTTCCAGTTGCGCCGCTTTGGTAGGCGGAATAATTTTATCCATGTCTCAACAATGGAACCACTTATATAAAACTGGTGATTCTAGCTGGAAAAAAATTCAACCTCATTTGATTTTTAATCTTGGAAGACTTATCGCTTATGGATTTTTCGGAGCCCTATTGGGAGCTATAGGCAATCAATTAAATATTTCTTTTAAACTGGGTCCGATTTTTGTCATACTTGTTTCAATAATGATGATTTTCTTGGCGCTTCAAATGCTTGGGATTAAGACACTACGAAAATTCCAAATTACTATGCCGAAATTCATCACCAGAACTATCGCTGATGAATCTCGTTTCAAGGGTCGCCACATGCCTTTTTTGATGGGGGCACTGACTTTTTTCTTGCCTTGCGGATTCACGATAACCGCTCAGGGATTAGCTCTAATATCAGGCAGCGTGCTTCAAGGAGGATTAATTATGTTTACCTTTGCTCTGGGAACCTTGCCGATGCTTTTGGGAATTGGGCTTTCTAGCGTTAAATTTTGCCAAAAGAGCATTCTTTCAAATAGATTTTTAAAAGTAGCTGGAATTTTAGTTTTATTTTTTGCATTATTTAACATTAATTCGCAATTAAATGTCTTGGGATTTTCTAGTTTAAGTAATTTGGGCAGTAGAGAAAATCCATCTATTTCTGCGCCAGCTTCCAATACTCCTACTTCTGATTTGAAAAATAGTCCGACTCAAATTGAACCAAAAATAGCAGATAAAAATCTTCCACCAATAGTAAATGGCAAGCAAGTCATAAAGATGAATGCTTCAAGCTCAGGATACTCACCCAATAAATTTAAGGTTCAATCCAATGTGCCAGTAAGATGGGAAATTACTGATACGGGGACCAGCGGTTGCACTAATGCTATTATTGCCAAAAGCTTATTTGAAGGAGAAATTGCCTTGACTGTCGGCAAAACCAGCATCCAGGAATTCACTCCCAAAAAAGCAGGCAAATATAAATTTAGCTGTTGGATGGGAATGGTTACTGGGACTATTGAAGTAATATAAAAAATTAATAAAGCAGGCCTCCTCCCCTTTAACCGCGTGCCGCCTTAGCTATAGCGGTGGCGCAAGGGGAGGACTGAG
>DOKP01000036.1:7797-10124 GCA_003510795.1 Candidatus Moraniibacteriota bacterium
AAGAAACCCCCTCTCATTCTCCCCCTTGAGTACAAGAGGGAGAGGAATAAATGCATAATTTAATCAATATGAATAACAACAAAAAAACAGTTTTAAAAATATCGGGCATGCATTGCGCTTCTTGCGCGGCCAATATCGAAAATGCTCTCAAAAAAGAAACTGGCATCACTTCTGCTAATGTTAATTTTGCTTCCGAAAAACTTTATGTCGAATTTGATGCTGAGCAAACAAACACTGATAAAATTAAAAAAGCTATCGAAAAATCAGGTTACAGTGGAACTGAAGAAAACCCTGACGAAAAAATGTCTGAGCATAATCATCACGATCATATAAAAACTACTCCCAGTGAAGCTGTCCAATTAAAAAAACGCTTTCTCTACGCTCTGATTTTTAGTTTGCCTATTATTTACATTGCCCTAAGCGAAATGCTGGGGCTACCCACTCTAAAAATATCCGAAAATTATAAAATAGTTATTCAATTTATTTTAGCCACTTTGGTTATCGCTTCCAGTTTTGATATTTGGAGAAATGGATTTAAAAGACTACGCCGTCTTTCTCCAGATATGGACTCTCTTATATTTATCGGTACCAGCGTAGCATATGTCTATAGTTTATTTATTTCGATATTAATGTTTTCAAAGATAGAAACAGAAGCTCACCTTTATTATGAAAGCGTAGCGGCGATACTTGTCTTTATCTCCTTGGGAAAATATCTGGAAGCTATCACCAAAGGCAAAACCAGCCAGGCTATCAAAAAATTAATCGGCCTCCAGCCCAAAGAAGCTACTGTCATCAGAAATAATGCAGAGATAAAAATTCCCATTTCGCAGGTGCTTGTGGGAGATATTATATTAGTTAAGCCTGGAGAAAAAATTCCAGTCGATGGAATCGTTATTGATGGCTATAGTGGCGTAGATGAAAAAACGATTACTGGAGAGAGCATCCCAGTGGAGAAAAAAATAAATGACGAAGTGATTGGAGCGACCATCAATAAAACCGGAGTCTTAAAATTCCGCGCCACACGAGTCGGATCAGATACAATGCTGGCTCAAATTATAAAAATAGTTGATGATGCTATGGGTTCTAAAGCTCCGATTCAATTTTTGGCCGACAAAGTTTCTTTCTATTTTGTTCCCGCTGTCATCGGGATTGCTATCTTAGCTTTTATTATTTGGCTACTCGTTGGCCAACCATTATCTTTTGCTATCACAATTTTAGTTACTGTTTTAATTATTGCCTGTCCTTGCGCCCTGGGACTAGCGACCCCCACCGCCGTAATGATGGGCACAGGACTAGCCGCTAAAAATGGAATTCTGATTAAAAGTGGCAAGGCTCTGGAAGTTGCCAGAAAAATAAATGTTGTCGTTTTTGATAAAACAGGTACTCTGACTAAAGGTGAGCCCAGCGTCACAGATATTATTGCAATTAAAAATAATATCCAAAAAGAAACGGTTTTACAAATCGCTGCCTCGGTTGAAAAAAATTCCGAACATCCCCTGGCTCAAGCAATTGTCAATAAAGCCACTGAGGAAAAAATAAACTTATTGGAAGTAAAAAATTTCCAAGCCCTACCTGGTTATGGAGTAACTGTTGAATTAGAAAATAAAAAAATATTTTTTGGCACGAGAAAATTGATGGCAGAAAATAAAATTGATTCTGATTTGATAGAAGAACAAATGATTGCTCTAGAAGATCAAGGAAAAACTGCCATGCTTTTATCCCAAGACAAAGAAATCATCGGCATTATCGCCGTAGCGGATACGCTTAAAAAATATTCCAAAGAAGCGGTAACGATGCTTCATAAAATGAATAAAAAAGTAGCCATTCTCACCGGGGACAATAAGCGAGTTGGCCAAGCCATCGCTGACCAAGTTGGCGCTGATTATGTTTTGGCAGAAGTGTTACCCCAAGAAAAATCTGCCGAAGTAAAAAAATTGCAAGATCAAGGAAATGTTGTTGCGATGGTGGGAGATGGGATCAACGATGCCCCCGCTCTGGCGCAGGCTGATTTGGGTATTGCTCTGGGCTCTGGAACTGATGTGGCTATGGAAACGGGAGAAATAGTTTTAATTAAAGATGACTTGCGCGATGTCGTCACTGCCATTGATCTAAGTAATTACACACTAAACAAAATTAAACAAAATCTTTTCTGGGCTTTCTTTTATAATATTGTCGGCATTCCTATTGCTGCTGGAGTTTTATATCCTGTTACCGGCTGGCTCCTAAGCCCTTCTATCGCCGCAGTCGCGATGGCCTTCTCCTCAGTCAGTGTCATCCTCAACGCCCTCTCCATGAAACGCTACAAAAAAAGAATTTTCTAGAAGCAA
>DOKP01000002.1:0-10559 GCA_003510795.1 Candidatus Moraniibacteriota bacterium
CGTTCGTGAACGACGAGTCGAGCGACGGGAGAATAGTTCTCTGAAAAAACGAGAATAAATTAAATTGATGTAGATTTATTACTACAATGAATAAAAAAGAAGAAGCACAATCTAGAATTAGAATCAAGATCAAGGCTTACGATAATAAAGTTATCGATCAGTCAGCCAAGAAAATAATTGAAACAGCCCTTCGCTCAGGTGCTCAAATAGCTGGTCCAGTACCACTACCAACTGAGATTCATAAGGTAACTGTCAATAAATCAACTTTTGTTTACAAAGACGCTCGAGATCAATATGAAATGCGAGTACACAAAAGATTAATTGATATTCTCAATCCGAAAGCTAAGACTATAGATGATTTGACTAATTTAGATTTACCGGCCGGAGTAGATATCGAAGTGAAGATGTAAGTTTAATATACAACTAGTTAAAGTCTTGCGTTATTTAAAAAAATGCAGGATACTAAACTAGCCAGAAAATTTAAAAACTAAGAAAATATTTAGTTTTTACTGGCTTGTGAAGACCAGTTTTTTTGTTTGTTAAAATATTTTAAGAATTTTAAGAAAATAAGATGGCAAAGTTTATAATAGGAAAAAAAGTTGGCATGACAACCATTTACGATGGCGCAAAGGGCGCTTTGAATATTACCTTGGTAGAATGTCTGCCAAACAAGGTTGAAACAGTGAGAAACGAAGAGAAGGATGGTTATAATGCTGTATGTTTGGGCTTGGCAAATAAGAAAGGGAAAATTCTTAAAAGAGAATTTAGAATTTCCTCAGAAGACAAGGCTAATTTTGAAATAGGAAAAGAAATTGGTGTAGATATATTTGAGTTAGATGAAAAAGTTATTGTCAGTGGTATCACCAAAGGTAAGGGTTATCAAGGTGTGGTAAAGCGACATGGATTTGCCGGTTCTCCAGCCAGTCATGGACATAGGCATGACACTCGCGCGCCAGGATCTATCGGTTGCGCTTTCCCCGAGCATGTTCTAAAAGGAAAGAAGATGGCCGGAAGAATGGGTGGAAATAAATTTACTGTAAAAAATTTGAAAGTAGTTTATATAAATAAAGAAAAAAGTTTGATTGGTTTGAAAGGAGCTGTGCCGGGAGTAGTGAATAGAATCGTGCAGTTGTCCTTGGCTTAATTAAATTAAAAAGGGTTCAGGCTCTGTAACAAAATAACTTACACATTTCGCATCCATTTTCACATCATCTTTTTTTAAAAAATTATCAAGGTATCTCGATATCTTTCAAATTTTTTTAAAAAAATCTGACGCAAAACTGAACACGAACTACATAATTTATTTTATTACAGGGCCTTAGAAAAAGTTTTATTACTCTGAATTATTAAAAAGATGAAAACTATAGTATACAATTTCGAAGGAAAAAAAGTTAAAGATATCGAATTATCAGAAGCTGTTTTTAATGTACCCTTAAACACAGAATTGTTGCATGAGGTGTATGTTTCAATGGACGCTAATCAACGAGTGGCTATTGCGCACACTAAAGGCAGAGGGGAAGTGGCTGGAAGCGGAAAGAAGCCCTGGAAACAAAAAGGGACAGGTAGGGCCAGAGTAGGATCAGTGCGAAGTCCTATTTGGAGAGGTGGAGGCATTGTGTTTGGGCCAACTAAAGATAGAAATTTCAAAAAGAAGATTAATAAAAAAGCTAATGCCAAAGCTATACTGATGGCTCTCAGTGAAAAATTGAGGAGCGAAAAATTAATCATTGTTGACAAAGTTGAAGCGATGAATAAGAAAACTAGAGATATCGCATCCGGGTTGAATTCATTGAAATTAAGAGGATCAATTCTGATTAATTTGTCAGAGGCAGAAAAAGATACCTACCTATACTCAAGAAATATTAAAAATGTCAAGTGTATCCCAGTTAATAATTTGAATGTTTTAGATATTTTGAATCACAAGAGTGTGGTATTAAGTGAAGAATCAGTAAAATATTTAGAGAAAAAATATAATTAGAATTTTATGGGTTTATTTAATAAGAAAACTGAAGATGACGCGGCCAAAGATATTTCTAAGGAAGATAAAGTTTCAGATAGTAAAGAAATAGTGGAGAAAACTTCCAAGAAAGCAATTAAAAAAGCGGATTTAGAAAATATAGCTACTCACCAAGGTGATGGACAGATGGCTTACAAATTTATAATTAAGCCTTGGATAACCGAGAAAACCCAAGAGCTAATGAGTAGTAATAAATATGTTTTCCGCCTAAGAGCCAAGGCAACCAAGAGAGAAGCGAGAGTAGCGGTAGAAAAGCTTTATGATGTAAAAGTGGAAAGTGTTAATATAATTAATATTCCTGAAAAGAAAAGGAAATTTGGAAGATATAGCGGAATGAAATCAGCTGTCAGGAAGGCAGTGGTAACACTGAAAAAGGGAAGTAAAATTGAGATTTTCGAATAATGCGAACATAGTTCGCTAATCATGACTCGAATTTTTCACTAATAATCACGAATCCCATTGGGGATAATTGGAGAAAATTAGTGTAGATTAGAGATTTATATTATTATGTCAAGAAGTTTAAAAAAAGGTCCATATATAGACGAAAGACTATTGAATAAAGTGAAAAACAAGAAACCTGGCGACAAGGAAGCTATTAAAACTTGGTCAAGATCTTGTACGATTGTTCCAGAAATGGTAGGGTATACTTTTGGCGTGTATAATGGAAGAAAATTTATAAGTGTGTACGTAGTTGAGGAAATGGTGGGACACAAGCTGGGAGAATTTTCTTTTACTAGGACATTTTTCAAGCATGGTGGAAAGATTCAGAAAGATTTGGAGCAAGCTGCTAAGCAAAAAGAAGTTGATGCTGCCAAAGCAGCTAAGAAAGCGTAGGTTATTTTTAATAAAAGTTTATTAGATTTTATAGCATATGAAGGTTAAAGCAAAATTAAAAAATTTAAGAGTATCTCCAAGAAAAGTCAGAATATCAGCTGATATAGTTAGAGGTTGCAATATTGAAGACGCAATTTTTAGATTGGATAATACCGTCAAAAAATCCAATGAACCAATAAAAAAAATGCTTCTTAGCGCAGTGGCTAATGCCCAAAATAATTTTAATTTGGACAGAAGTACATTGGTGATTGCAGACATTCAAGTGGGAGAAGGAATAACTATGAAAAGATGGATGCCTAGAGCTTATGGTAGAGCTTCAGAGATATTAAAAAGAAGTGCTCATGTTTATATTACCCTAGAGGGGCAAGAAGCTTCCGCAAATCCAGCCAAGAAAAAAGAAGTTAAATCTGTTAAGAAGGATGATAAAACTGAGGGCTCGATTGAAACAGTAGAAAAGGTTGAAGAGAAGAAAGATGCAACTCTAAAACTAAACAAGAAGAGTCATTACCGAGTGGATGCCAAGAAAAAAGAAAGTCGAGAAAAAGGTTTTAATAAAACAATGTTTAAAAGAAAATCTATATAAGTGTACATAAATCGCGAATCAATACGAATTAAATCCCAAATAATCGCGAATAGTGTATCAATATTTAGAGAATATTAGTGAAATAATTAGTGTAGATTAGAGATTTATATCATTATGGCAATTAAAGTTTACAAAAGAAACGCAGCAGGACGAAGAAATATGTCCATTATCAAACCTGAGGGCGTTACCAAGAAAAAACCAGAGAAATCTTTGATGACTGCTTTGAATAAAAAATCAGGGCGAGCGGCTGGAAAAATATCTGTACGTCACAGAGGAGGCGGGCACAAACGAAGTTACCGTATAGTTGATTTTAAACAAGACAAATTGGGAATTGTCGGTAAAATTGTGGCTATTGAAAAAGATCCTAATCGATCAGCTTTGCTGGCTTTAGTTTCTTATTTAGATGGAGAAAAAAGATATATCATTGCTTCACAAGGAATGGAAGTGGGGAAAACTATTATAGCAGATAAGGTTGCTAGTTTTGATAACGGCAATAGAATGCAAATGAAAAATATTCCAGTTGGCACAACCTTGTGCAATGTGGAAATTACTGCAGGTAAGGGCGGTCAAATTGCCAGAAGTGCTGGATCTAAAGTTCTCTTGATGGGTTTGGACGGAAAGAAAGCTCAACTAAAAATGGCTTCTGGAGAAATAAGATTGGTAAACAGTGAATGTTATGCAACAATTGGACAGATTAGTAATTTTGAACATGGTGTAGAAAAAATTGGTAAAGCTGGTAGAAAAAGATGGTTAGGATTTCGTCCGGCAGTTAGAGGAAGTGCGATGAATCCAGTGGATCATCCACATGGAGGAGGAGAAGGTAAGCAGGGAATTGGTTTGAAAGCTCCGAAAACTCCTTGGGGAAAAATTGCTCTCGGAAAGAAAACCAGAGGCAAGAAGAAATATAGTAATAAATTTATTGTAAAAAGAAGAATTAAGAAATAAGATTAATATTTACGAATTACGAATAAAATACGAATATACAAATGTGGCAGAAATGAATTAGCTGATAATTAGTATATTAGTAAATAATTAGTAATTAGTACAGAATAACATGGGACAAAAAGTTAATCCAAAAGGTTTCAGACTTGGAATCACGACAACATGGCGTTCAAGATGGTTTGGCGGAAAGGATATAGCCAAAAATCTTAGACTCGATGTTACTATTAGAAGTTTTATCATGAAGAAGTGGAAGCAGGCTTCTATTTCTGATGTTGAGATTGAAAGATCTGCGGGTGATATTAAGATAATAATTTTAACTTCTCGTCCTGGAGTTTTAATCGGAAGAGGCGGAAGCGGAATTGAGGATATTAGCCGAGCAGTCAAAAAAGAATTTTTCCGTGGAACCAAAACTGTATTGAAGATAGATATCAAAGAAGTTAAAGATTTTGAAGCCAATGCATCAATTGTAGCTCAACAGGTAGCGGAACAATTGGAAAAAAGAGTGGCTTTTAGAAGAGTTTTAAAAACAACCTTAGACCAAACTGATAAGAATAAAATGGTCAAAGGTATAAAAGTAGAAGTATCTGGAAGATTGGGTGGTGCCGAAATGTCTCGAAAAGAATGGTTATCCAAAGGAACAATTCCACTTCAAACTCTAAGAGCCGATATTGATTTTTCCAAAGCGACTGCTAGGACTACTTATGGAGCGATTGGAGTAAAGGTTTGGATATATAAAGGAGAAGTATTTGAATAAATTTAAAGTTTTAAATTTGAAATTTGAATTCAATTATAAATAACCCAATTTTAAATTAAAAAAATAAAAATTGATTTAAAATTTAAAATTGTGAATTTAAAATTTTTGTAAATATATGTTATTAATGCCGAGAAAAGTTAAACATAGAAAAATCCATAGAGGTGGAGCAATTCAGGGTAAGACTACTAGAGGTAGTAAGGTTAGTTTTGGCACTTATGGACTTAAAGCTATGACAGGAGGACTAATTTCAGCTAGACAAATTGAGTCGGCTAGAAGAGCGATGACTAGGCATATTCAAAGAGGTGGAAAAATTTGGATTAGAATTTTTTCTGATAAGCCAATGACTAAAAAAGGAGATGAAGTGCCGATGGGTAAAGGTAAGGGCTCTGTTGACCATTATGTTTCAAAAGTTAGACCAGGCAAAGTAATGTTTGAGATGGATGGCGTAACTAAGGAATTAGCCAAGAAGGCTATGGAGCTAGCTTCTCACAAGTTAGGTGTAAAAACTAAATTTGTAGAGAGAGACTAATGATTTAAATCACGAATCAGACTCGAATCTAGTCGCTAATAATCACGAATAAATTCGAGAGGATTAGTGAAATAATTAGTGTAGATTAGAGATTTATATAATTATGAAAATTAAAGAAATAAGAGAAAAGAATATTAACGAATTAGCTAAAAATCTTGGTGAAAAGAGAATTGAGGCTCAAGGTTTAGCTTTCGATATTTCAGTTAAGCAGGCCAAGAATAATAAAGCCTTGGGAAATACTAAGAAAGATATTGCTAGAATTTTAACAGTTATAAGAGAGAAAACTAATATATAATAATAATTATGACAGAGAAAAAAGTAGAAAAATTGAAAAAATTGATTAAGGGTGTAGTAACAAGTGATAAAATGGATAAAACCATTGTGGTTTCTGTAGAAACTTTCAAAACTCATCCGAAATATTTAAAAAAATATCGTTCAACCAAGAAATACCATGTGCATGATGCAGACAATAAATATAAGGTGGGCGATAAAGTAGAATTTTTTAGTATTAAACCAGTAAGCAAGAATAAGACATTTCAAGTCCTATGAGGATTTAAGTCACGAATCAAAAATCGAATCTACTCGCTAATAATCACGAATTTTATTAGAGATAATTAGAGAAAAATTAGTGTAGATTAGAGATTTATATAATTAAAAGTATGATACAATCAGAATCAAAATTGAAAGTGGCTGACAACACCGGAGCCAAAATAATTGAATGTTTCAAGGTTTTAGGCGGATCTCGCAGGAGATACGCCTACGTGGGAGACATTATTGTAGCTTCAGTGAAATCTTCTGAGCCGAGAGGATCTGTCAAGAAAGGGGATAAGGTCAAAGCTGTAATCGTAAGACAGACCAAGAGCTTGAAAAGAAAAGATGGTTCCTATATTCGCTTTGATCAAAATGCTGCTGTTATCGTAGATGGAATAGAGCCAAAGGGAACCAGAATTTTCGGGCCGATTGCCAGAGAAGTCAAGGAAAGAGGATTTAATAAGATTGCTTCATTGGCGCCGGAGGTATTGTAAGGATTTAAGTCACGAATCAAAAATCGAATCTACTCACTAATAATCACGAATCCCATTGGGGATAATTGGAGAAAATTAGTGTAGATTAGAGATTTATATAATTATGAGAATTAAAAAAAATGACAAAGTAAAAATTATTGCCGGAAAAGATTCTGGAAAGAGTGGTAAAGTTTTGCGCGTTATTAATTCAGATAGTAAAATAACGGTAGAAGGAATTAATATAATCAAAAAGCATATTCGACCAAAGAAAGATGGAGAGAAGGGACAACGAGTAGAAATTGCAGTGCCTATTGATGTTTCTAATGCAATGCTAGTTTGTCCTAATTGTAGCAAAGAGACTCGAGTGGAATATGCGATTGATAAGGCTGGGAACAAAAATAGAGTTTGTAAAAAATGTAAGAAGAATATCTAAGATTAATATTTACGAATTACGAATAAAATACGAATATATAAATAGGATAAAGTCAAAGGATGATTAGTATATTAGTAAAAATTAGTAATTAGTACAGAATAACATGAAAATCGTTAGCTCTAAAACTAAATATAAGGAAGTTGTAATTCCAAAATTAAAAGAAACTTTTGCTTACAAAAATCCTTTATCTATTCCTGCTATAAAGAGAGTGGTGGTTAATATTGGAATTGGAAAAATCGGGAAAGAAAAAGAAAAAATCAATGAAATGGTGGAAGTTATGAGAGCTATCACCGGACAAAAACCTCTTATGACCAAAGCAAAAAAATCAATTGCTGGTTTCAAAGTTAGAGAGGGTTCAGAAGTCGGGATAAAAGTGACTTTGCGAGGAAGAAGAATGTGGGACTTTATCGATAGATTAAATAATGTTGTTTATCCCAGAACTAGAGATTTTCAAGGAGTTAAAGTGAGTAGTGTGAGCAGAGAAGGAGATTTAAATTTAGGAATCAAGGAGCATATAGTTTTTCCGGAAATTTCTGCAGAGGATGCCAAATTTATTTTTGGATTGCAAGTGAATGTAGTAACTAATGCCAAAACTCAAACTGAAGGAGAAGTTCTGTTTAGGACTCTGGGATTTCCTCTTCAAGAGAATAAATAATTTAGAAATTAATTAATTTTATTATAAAGAATAATTTAGATAAATAATAGTATGGCAAAAAAATCAGTAATTGCTAAATCTCTAAAAACCCCCAAATTTTCTACACGCGAAGTTCGTCGTTGTTGGAAATGCGGAAGAAAGAGGGGCTATATGCGTAAATTTGATATTTGTCGAATTTGTTTTCGCGAACTGGCAAGCAATGGAGAGATTCCTGGAGTTAGAAAGAGTAGCTGGTAAATCCGAATTTGGACGCGGATTATATCCAAATTAACTCAAATCCAATTTTTTATAATTAGTATATAATTCGAATGTAATTAGAATTAAAATTAGTATATGTTAGATCCAATTAGTGAAATGTTAACTAGAATAAGAAATGCCCAAATGGCTGGACACAGCGAGGTTGTTTTAGCTAGCTCAAAAATCAAGAAAGCCATTGCTAGCGTTCTTTTAAAGAGCGGATTTGTGGAGGGAGTAGAAGAAGCGAAGGCTGAAAAATTTGCTATGCTAAAGATTAATTTGAAATATATCAATAAAGAAGGATTTGGAGATGTTGTTCCGGCCATAAGATCGATTAAGCGAGTTAGCAAAGAAGGACAGAGAATATATGTAAATAGAGAAAATATCCGAAGTGTCAAGAATGGTATGGGAATAGCTATTTTGTCGACCTCCCAAGGCGTAGTAACAGGAGAAGAGGCCAGAAAAAATGGCGTGGGCGGAGAATTGATTTGTGAGGTTTGGTAGAAACATATAACACGTTAACAATTAAGCATATTAACACATAATTTAAAATATTTAAGCTGAAAATGCTGAAATGTTAAAATGCTAAAATGAATTTATGTCAAGAATAGGTAAAAAGCCAATCGAAATACCCCAAGGAGTAACAGTTGAAATGGTTGCTAACAAAATCACTGTTTCTGGTTCTAAAGGAAAATTAGAATTAGTTCTTGTGCATGACGTTAAAGTTGAAATTAAAGATAATTTAGTGGTAGTGGACAGAGCCAATAGTAGCAAAAAAGCTAGCGCTATGTGGGGAACTACTAACAGACTTATTGGCAATATGATCACGGGAGTTTCAGTTGGTTTTTCTAAAGTTTTGGAATTAAATGGAGTGGGATTTCGAATGGAAGCTAGTGGAAAAAATTTGAAAATGGCCTTGGGATTTTCTCACCCGGTAAATGTAATAGTGCCAGAGGGTTTGGAAGTTAAGGTAGAAAATAATACTCTAGCTATTTCTGGAATTGATAAGCAAGTCGTAGGTCAATTTGCAGCTGAAATCCGATCTTTAAAGCCAGTCGAGCCTTACAAGGGAAAAGGATTTAGATATGTCGGCGAAATTGTAAGAAGAAAAGAAGGAAAGAAGGCTTCAGCGTAAGACTAAAATTATTTAGATTTAAAATTTATAATATGATGATAAGTAGAAACAATAAAAGATTGCATAGAAAACAAAGAGTTAGGGCTAAAATTAGTGGCAACGCCAAGCGTCCTCGTCTTTCTGTTTATAGAAGTTTGAAAAATATTTATGTGCAATTGATAAATGATGAAAAGGGAGCCACTTTAGCTTCAGTTAGCTCTTTGGTTTTGGGAGTTAAACCAAACATGGAAGGAGCTGCGAAAGTGGGCAAAGCGATGGCAGATAAATGCAAGGAACTTAAAATCAGTGAAATTGTTTTTGATAGAAGTGGTTACCGATATCATGGAAGAATAAAGGCTCTAGCTGATGAGATGAGGAAAGAGGGTCTTAAATTTTAAATAAGATATACTTAAGACTATAAAAAAATTATGAATGATGATAAATCAAAAAAATTTAGATCCGATAGGAAAAAAAGAGAGAAGCCGGAGTTTGAACAGAAACTTTTAGATTTGGCTAGAGTTACCCGTGTAGTAAAAGGAGGGCGCCGTTTTAGTTTTCGAGCTACAATGGTAATTGGTGATCGAAAAGGAAAAGTGGGCGTTGGCGTGGGCAAAGGCTCAGACGTTTCCAACGCAATCGGAAAAGCAGTTAATGATGCCAAGAAATGCATGATTATTATTGATATTAGCAAAGGAACAATCCCATATGATATGGATGTAAAATTGGGAAGCGCTAAAATTATGTTAAAGCCAGCTAGAGAGGGACGTGGAATTGTAGCTGGTGGAGCTGTGCGAGCCGTAGTGGATCTAGCGGGAATTAAAGATATCGTTTCTAAATCATTGGGAACATCTAATAAATTGAATGTGGCGAGAGCTACAATTAAGGCTTTGCGAGAGTTTGAAGTTAAAGCCGACATCATTAAGAAATAATTTTAAAAGGTATGCAGATACATGAATTAAAAGTAAAACCGAAGAAAAACCGCAAAAGAATTGGACGTGGAGGTAAGCGCGGAACTTATTCTGGAAAAGGTAACAAAGGACAGAAGGCCCGTTCAGGTGGAAATGTGGATCCATTGTTCCAAGGAGGGAGTACTTCTTTAATAGATAGATTAAAGAAGATTCGAGGATTTAAAGCGATTGTAGCTAAGAAAAATATTTTAGATTTAAATACTATTGAGGAAAAATTTGAAGATAATAGCATTGTAAGCATCGAAACTTTGCTAGAGAAAAAAATATTTAGAAAAAGCGAAATTAAAAACGGTGTAAAGATTTTGGGTGATGGTGAGCTAAAGAAAAAAATTACTATTTCTAAAGAAATTTCCGTGTCGAAATCTTCAGCTGAAGCGATTAAAAAAGCGGGTGGAAAAATTGAAGAAAAACCGGCTAAGAAAAAATCCAAAAAAGAACTTAAGCTTGAAGAATTGAATAAATAAGCTTCCCAAAAGCAAGGCCTACGGC
>DOKP01000002.1:10626-19259 GCA_003510795.1 Candidatus Moraniibacteriota bacterium
AAGGCCTACGGCCTTGCTTTTTCTTAATCTATTCAAGAGTGAAACTTTTTATTAATAATTTAATTTAAATTCAAACAGTAACTTAAAAAGTTCAATTGAGCACTTCAATTGTTTGGGATAAGAATATGCCGAGATACAAAATTATTGGAAATAAAATCCAACTGATGGATACTAGATTTGATCACTATTCAGATGAAGCACTTTCTTTTTTTAGTAAATTAGAATCGTTGGCAGGTAGCCCTCCGCCAATAGCGTTGACGGATACACAAGAGTTGACTGAGTGGAGAAATAGACAATGGAAAGAATTTAGCGAGGCTATTGAGAATTGTAGACATAAAATTCAAGCAATCAATTATAGCATTTCACTTATTGAGTCAGAAATAAAAAATCCACCAATACCGCGGTTTAAACTACCGATGGATCTTGAAGAAAAAGAATTTTTTGATGATATTGTTTTATTTGAATTTGAATCTTTTCTTTTTCAAATACTTTTTTTTATGGATGTTTTTGTTCATTTGTTAAAATTATTTTATCCAGTTCTTAATTCGAAAGACAAATATAGAATTGGTTTCAAGGGTAGAGGGGTGGAGGGTAGAGGAGTCGCTGGTAAAGGAACATCGGATGCTTTGCGAGGTGCGGGGGAGGTCGAATTGGCTGATTATATCGACGACGAGGTGGAGAAATGGATTCAGGTTATTTATGATTTAAGAAATGAAATAGTTCATCATTCGAGGGTTCGAAATTTGCAGATGTTTTTAATTGGTAAAAATGGACTCAACGCTCCAAAATTTTCTGATAACGGAATGGACTTGTTGGAATATTGTAAAAATACCTATGAAAATCTTAAAATTTTTTTAAATAATATCGACAATGATTTCCTATTTTCTAAGGCAGATAGTTTTTATGAAATAAAATAAAATTGTAGCTTATTAATCCGAATGACAACTTGATCCGCCCGTGCTAGAGTGTGGCGGGATGGGATAAATATTTGTGGTATTTGACAAAAAATATCCTTGTGGTAATATTATACCACAAGAATATTTTATTATAATTTAATTAATATTAAAAAAATGAGCAAGGGAGATAATTTAAAAAAATTCGGAAGCCTTCTATGTGAACTTCGAATAAAAAAAGAACTGACGCTGAGAGAAATGTGTCGTAGGATTAGTTATGATCCAAGTAATTTTAGTAAAATTGAAAGAGGAAAAATGTCGCCACCAGCTGATAAAAAAATATTAAATTTATGGGCAAGAACATTGGGATTAAAAAGTGGTACCAAAGAATTTGATAATTTCATATACAATGCCAATGTGGCTCAGGGAATAATCCCTTCTGAAATAATGGATGAAAAAGAACTAGTGGCTAATCTACCAGCTTTCTTCAGAACGCTTAAAAATAAAAAACCAACCAAAGAAGATATGGATAAAATAATTAACTTTATAAAAAATGCTTAAGATTAAAATAAATGAAATACAAAGACACAAAGGTTTCTTTTATAAGCAATGAAGAAATAAAAAATAAAGCTGATAATTTTAGGTTGAAATATTGGAGAAATGAAATTCCAGTTGGAATAGAAGAAATAGTGGAATTAAAATTAAAAATAAGTATAATACCCATACCAAATTTAATGAGTCAATGTGGATTGGATGCTCAGATAACTTCTGATTTCTCTTCTATATATGTGGATCAAAGAAACTATGAAAACGAAACAAGTAGATTTAGATTTTCCTTAGCTCATGAATTGGGACACCTTGTTTTGCACAAGATTTTTTATGAAGCATTAAATATTTCAAGTATGGATGAAGTTTATGAATTTATATATGAAATTGACGCTGACGAATATTCGTATCTGGAAACTCAAGCCAACAAATTTGCTAATTATTTTCTCGTGCCAAGGGAAGAACTTTCTAAAATAAGAGAAAAGATTTTAACAGAAAAATTGAGTAAGAAGCAGGACATTTCTGTTTTTGATGAAAAAACATTAAATTCATATCTAGCTGGTCATATCGCTTCTTTGTTTTTAGTTTCTTCTGGAACAGTTGAAATCGCTTTAAACGATTTAAGTAGTTTAAAAAAATAAAAAAAGTGGTATAAACAAAAAATATGAGCCTTAAACAAAAATTAGTCAGTCCGGTATTGATGTGGTTGATTGTAATAATCGGAATATTTATCGTGTTCCAATTCGTCCCATTCCGCTTGGTATTTGCGCGCAATATGTTTACTTCAGCCTTGATTTTGCCAGCATTTTTGTACTGGTTATATTTTTTGGTGGGGGCTATTTTAGTCCACCATAAGGCTCCGCTTTCGGTGGATAAAATTGATAAATTAGTCACCGAGGGGGTGTATAATAAAGTGCGCCATCCGATTTATAGCGCAGATATTATCTTGGGTTGGGCGATATTTTTTCTTTATCCGGATGTCCGATTTTTAATTAGCGCTCACTTATTGATGTTTGTGCTTTTATTTTGGATTAGTCTGGAGGAAAAAGCTTTGATTAAGAAATTCGGAAATCAGTATTTAGAATATATGGGTCGGGCACCTAAGATTTTTCCTAAGTTGTAGTAAATTTTATTTTATAAAAGTATGCGATTATTAATAATGGTCAATGCAGTTGTCGGTTCAATCGCGGGAAGCTACATCCCTTTATTTTGGGGCGGTAGCGTGTTTTCTATGACATCTTTGATTCTGAGCGCTATGGGTGGTTTTTTGGGAATTTGGCTGGGCTATAAAATGGCTGGTAGAATGGGGCTATAGGATTGGATTTTCACTCTTTACATGAGGTTTTTTTATTTGGCCACATTGAAATATTTAGGATATAATATTATTATTATTAATAATCAGTTTATAAAATCAAAAGTAAGTTAATTTTAAATTTTTAGGATTAATCTTATGGTAAAAAAAATGTTAAAAGACTTTAAAAAATTCGCCGTGAAGGGAAATGTGATTGACTTGGCGGTCGGAGTAGTGATAGGTACGGCTTTCGGAAAAATTGTCAGTTCTTTTGTGGCGGATATTATTATGCCTCCAATTGGAGTGTTAACGGGAGGAGTAGATTTTTCAGAATTAGCTGTTACTTTAAAAAAAGCTTCTGATGGCACCACGGCCGTAACTATGAATTATGGGTTATTTCTTAATACAGTAATTGATTTTTTAATTATATCTTTTTCAATTTTTATCGCCGTCAAACAGTTAAATAGATTTAAGAAAAAAGAAGAAAAAAAACCTCTAGTTACGCCAGAGGATGTTAAATTATTGACGGAGATAAGAGATCTTTTGAAAGATAATAAGCAAAAAACGAAAGATAAAAAGGAAGTGTAAGTTTACGCAAAAAAGAGGCTGTCAGTCTCTTTTTTCTTTGTTTTAAGTTTCTCCACCCCCTCTGTCCTACTCGCCTCGCCGAAGCTACTGCGAAGCGGGTCGGAAACGAACCGACGACCTACGCGTTACCTGCCCGAAATGCTTTGAGCCGTCTATCGGGATTGAACCGATGGCCTACGCGTTACGAGTGCGTCGCTCTACCAACTGAGCTAAGACGGCATATTCATGGCGGGCGGGCGAGTGCGTTGCTCTACCTCCGCCAGCTGGCGGATGAGCTAAGGTGGCATTTCTATAGCATAGCGCTAATACAAATATTATTGTAATATAGAAGTAATTAAATTTCAATAACATTAATAATTAATTCGGCATTCATCATCCGCCAGCTGGTCGGAGATGGAGACAAAATAATATGGAAATAATCTTAGGCATAGTAGTTTTTATTGTGTTGGTTTCAATTAAACAAATCAACCAATATGAAAGAGGGGTGAGATTTACAATTGGAAAATATACGGGGATTATGGAACCAGGCTGGAGATTGGTTGTTCCTGTTTTCCAAAGCTATCAGAAAGTAGATATGAGAATTAAGGCGGTGGACGTGCCAGATCAAGAAGCTATTACCAAAGATAATATTTCCGTCAAAGTGAATGCCGTTATTTATTATAAAGTCAAAGATGCCAACAAGGCCATCATTGAAGTGGAAAATTTCTTTTATGCCGTGAGCCAGCTCGCCCAAACTACGATGCGAAATGTAGTCGGTGAAGTTAATTTGGATGAGTTACTTTCTAATCGAGATACAATTGCGGAAAAAATCAGAAGCATTGTGGATGCGGCTACGGAAGCTTGGGGGATCGAAGTGCACTCTGTAGAGCTTAAAGATGTTAATCTTCCTGAAGAAATGAAGAGAGTAATCGGCAAGCAAGCCGAGGCTGAAAGAGAAAAGCGTTCTGTTATTATTAAAGCTGAGGGAGAAGTAATTGCCGCTGAAAATTTGGCCAAAGCTGCCAACACTCTGTCCGCCGCCAACGGAGCTTTGCATCTGCGAACGCTAAGCACGATTAACGATGTAAGCTCAGATCAATCTAATACCATTGTCTTTGCTTTGCCAATAGAGGTTTTGCGAGCAATTGAGGGGATGAATAAAAAATAAAATGTTTAAAAACCTTAGTTAATGTTGTGATGGTTTTATTTTGGGTGTAAAATAAATTTGTAATAAAATAAAATTAAAAAATGGTTAATGACAATAAGATCTCGGAAGTTTTAACGGAAAAAAAAGCAGAACAACAAGTGGAGTTTAAAGAGGAATCCAAAAATAAATGTTGCGAAGATCAGGAGGAGTACAAATGCAAATGTACATCAGGGCACAAAAAAATTATTTTGATTATTGTAGTTGTAGTGGTGGTCATTATTGCGCTGGTGGGATATAAATTCAAGACTGTGAATCCGATGGCTCTTTTTCAACATAAGAAAGTTTTAAAGGTGGAAGAAGCAAAATCTGCCGCCCTTGATTTTATTAACAAGAATTTGGTGCAAGCAGGAACAAAGGTGGACATCGCTGGTGTTGTAGCAGAGGGCAGTCTGTATAAATTAGACTTAGATGTGGCTGGACAAAAAATTACTGCCTATATGACTAATGATGGTAGCCTTTTCTTTCCAACCGGTAAAGACATGAACGCGACGACGCCCAAAGCTGAAGCACCGGCAGTTGAGCCAGATAAGGAAATTGCTAAGAGTGTAAAACCAGTAGTTGATTTATATGTAATGGCTTTTTGTCCTTTTGGCAATAAAGCGGAAGATACATTAAGTCCGGTTTATGACCTGCTTAAGAATAAAGTTACTTTCAATTTTCACTATATAGTTTCAACTAACGGCGATGAAATCCAATCGCTTCACGGAGCAAAAGAGGTAACAGAGAATGAGAAGGAAGCTTGCGTTTTAAAAAATTACGGCAAGGATAAATGGATGGATATTGTTACTTATGTAAACACCAACTGCGGAAATGATGGAGTTTGTTTTGAGACGGGAGCAAAGAGTTTAGGCATTGATGGAGCTAAGGTAAACTCCTGCGTTAGTTCAAATGGGGTTGCACTTATGAAAGAGAATGAAAAGTCTTCTACGGAGGCTGGCGCCAGCGGTTCGCCTACTATGATTATTAATGGAGTTTCCACCAGTAAAGTTTATCAATATGGAAATTCAGAAGCATACAAACAAATTATCTGTAGCGCGTTTGAAACCGCACCCGCTGAATGTGAAAAGGTTTTAGCTACTACAACTACAACCACTGAGGGAGGCAGTTGCGGAAATTAAGCTTACTTATTTAAAATATGTAAAAACGCCCACCTCAGATGAGTTTTTGGTAATTTTAGTTGGACACTAGTGGGTTACGACATTTTCTATTGCGTAGTTATTTTTATATGTTATAATAAAATAAATTAAAAAACTTTAAAAAAATAAAAAAAATGGAAAAAAAATATTTCATTGTAAGCGCTCTAATATTGGTAGTAACAATAGGAGTGGGTATTTATGTGTTTCAGTCTAAGTTTGGAAAAGGAATTAATATTGCCAAAGATGGGATTGAGATAACTAAGGAAATAAAAGATAGTGAATTTATCATTCCGAAAGATGAAAGATGTGATACTTTGAATGATTCTGCTAAAGCTATAAATACAGCCTTAGAAAAAGGAGATATTTCTTTATGCAAATGTATAAAAAAGGATGATCAGAAAGCTATAGATTCTTGTAATGTTTTGCTTGAAGAAACGACTATTTATCAAAGAGCGGCCAAAGAGAAGAATGTTAATATATGCAAAGAAATAAAAAGTGAAGAAGGTGTTAAAAATTGCGAAGAAAACGTCTCGGCTAAGATTGAATACAGCAAAAAATAAATATTAAAAACAAATAATTTTTTAAAATAAAAAAATGAATAAAAAGTATTTAATTTTGGTAGGCATAGCGTTTGTAATTATTGCTGGCTTTGTCGTGTTTAATTCTAAAAAAGAAGGTAAGTTTTTGTTGCCTAGTGATTTGGGTGAAACTAAAAAAGACACAATAAGCGAGAGCAAAGCTACTCTAATTTCTCAAGAAAACAATGTTTTTAAAATCAATTTAAAATTTAAAAAAGATGATAGTGTCGGCAAGTACGCGATGAGATATTACATTTTTCTATACAAAGCTGATGATGCTGGCAATGACATCGGTTTTGCTCCGATAAATAAATCTATTTATGATGATAAAATACTTTTTAGAAATGGAGATAGCGGTGTTGAAAAGAATATAATTTATACAGCTCCTAGGTATCTTCAAGGAAAATACAACTTGATCGTTAATTATACAGATGAATTTGGAGATTTTATTTCTAGTCGTAATAGAGCTATGAAACTGGGGACATTTGAACTAAATAGCGCTAATCGTGATTTTGTGGAGATTTTCCCTGAGAGGTGCTATTTGAGCGTCGAGGGGGAAGCTACAGACAAGAAATATGACATCGCTCAAGGAGTTGATGTCAAGAGTAACGAAAAACTGGTCGCCAATTGTTCGATTAGAAATAATTTTAATAAAGATATGCGCGTAGTGCCTAATTTTCGCAATTTTAAAAGAGGTGATCTTTATGGCGACACTGTTATCTCTCAAGAAGATTTGAAGCTAGAGCCTATCAATTTCGCTCCTGGTGAAACCAAAGAATTGAAACTATCTATTCCAAAGGCTCTGCAGATTCAAGCTTATGACGCCGAATTAACTTTTCTTCAGGAAGATGGCACGCTAGTTTCCAATAGGACTTCTTTTCACTATGTTTTAGCGGGAGAGAGTGCTGGAGTTATGGATGTTTCTCTGGACAAGAATGAATATGCATCTGGAGACATAGCTAATGTAAATTTAGTGTATTTTGGCTCATCGGATGTATTTCCAGATTCTAGGCTTGGTGGAACTCTTAAGAAAAAAGCTTTTTTGGAGATAGATATAAAGAGTGATACGGGAAAGAGTTGTCTCTACGGATCAAAATCAGTGGAAATTGATTTTGCTAAGGGAGAGTCTGGCAACTTTCTATTAAAAGTAGTGGATAATTGCAACAATCCTTTTGTTAATGTGATTATTAAATCAGAAGACGGGCATATCTTGGAAAATAAGGAATTTTTACATATAAAATAATTTTTTAATTGCAACAAAAATATGGGTAGGTTTAAATTCGTCTCTATGGGAGAAGTAAAAAATAATCTGTTTGCACAGCAAGTTGTTTTTTCTCTATTTTTAGTTTTGGGTATTTTTCTGGGCTATGGAGTTGATGTTGCTCAAGCAGGTTGTAGCGGGCAATGTTACGATGCGCCGACTGGAAATTGGTATGATTATTATGATTGTAGTCCCAGTGGGTGTTGCTGCTGTGGGCTAAAGTGCGGAAATAAAAAATGTACACCACCGCCTCCCTCATGCACTGTGGTAAATTGCGGATCGGCTGGTAGCATGTGCGCTGGTTCCAGCTGTACTCCCGTGGCCTCTAATTGTTCTACAGGTTCTACTGTATATGGCACGGCTTGTTGTAGTGGTACATGTAGTGGTTATACCACGGGTTACAATAATTGGGATGCTTGTCATTATGATGCGACATTTGGTTATATCCAATGGGGAACAAGCCCTATTAGTAGTGGTAGTTACTGTGGCTCTTGTGAAACTGATGCATCTCCTGTTAGGGGGTGCGGAGCTTGCAATCCTGCTGTTCCGGCTTCCAGTGTTACTCCCGTGAGTCCATGTCTGGGTGGAAGTGTTAGTGGGATGACCCATAATGCCACTAATTGGACTTGGAATTGTCTAAGTGGTGGAGCCGGAAGCAACGCCATGGGTTGTTCATCGGTTTATATTCCCAATCCTAGCGTTGATTTATACACTATTCCAGCTGGGATAACTAAAGTAAATTTAAATAATGGTACACAATTACTCACAAATAAGCCAGTCGATTTAGGTTGGAATATTACTAACGCAGCGCAAGCTTGTCCGACTGGATGTAATTGTAATGCTATTGGTTCATGGGGTGGAGCAAAGGCTTATCCTGATCCAGGAACACCAAATGATATTAGTGTAGGCGTTGGAGGCGGAGCTTATACTCTTACTTGTAACAATAATGAAAACGGTATGGGTTCTGACTTAGTGAATATATCTGCAGAATGTGATATTGTTAGCTGGAGTGACGGATGTAACGTTAATTGTGGTAATGGACAAAATCCAACCCATACGATGCAAACAAATTGTATTCCAACTAACACAATGCCAGTGTGTACTATGCCAGCTTGTCCAATCTCTAGCGAGTGGAAAGAAGTGCGACCATAATA
>DOKP01000075.1 GCA_003510795.1 Candidatus Moraniibacteriota bacterium
AAGGAGGCGGACAAGTCGGGAAAAGCTTGAAAATCTTACCAGTGGTCCAGGAAAACTCTGCCAAGCCTTTGGGATTGATAAGAATCTCAACCATATTTCCGCCTTAAATAAAAAATCCCCTCTGTTTATAGGGGATATTGGCACAAAAATTCCAAAAAGTAAAATTATCAAAACTACTCGAATAGGCGTGGACTACGCAGGAAAATGGAAAGATAAGAAATTAAGATTTTATATAAAAAATAATGCTTTTATTTCTAAAAAATAACTTATCAATCAGAATCAGCTAATTTTCCTAAATACATATCCACATCACTGATCCATTTATTGGCAGCAGCTTGACCGCCCGTAGCAGCACAGCTGGAGCCACATTTCCAAACCACCATTTCCGCCGGAGTGTCTCGGTCGTATTTTTCTATTAAATCTGTTAATCTTCTAGATATTGTGTCTACTGCATCCTTTGGACTATCAAAACAAGTGTGTCCGCCAGAGCCCATTTTTTCTCTTTGTCCTCTATAGCCCAAATAATTAAAACAATCTTTCCCCTCTAAAACTGGGACTCTTTTCCCCCAATTACTTTCTTTTTTTGCTATAGCAATATAAAAAGATGCCACCTGCCTATCTTTCTTTAAAACATAAGGCATCATTTTTTCTATAGGATAACCTTTGACCAATTCCATGGCGCGCGCATCAAAATCTTTATCAGCTTCTTCCTGCAAATATTTAGACATTTCCATAAGGTAAGCTGCCTCTCTTTCTTTTGTCCAATCATTACTATTTTCTTCTTCGATATAAAGACCCGCCACCTCTTTATTGCTTGGAATTTCTTCCGTAGCTGATACTCCAGCTCCCAGATAACGATAAACAAAAGACATTGAAATCATCCCTATGATAATAGCACCCAAAATAGAGGCATTCCACAAACGCAAAACCGAAATATTGCCAAAAAAGCGGAAGCTTCCATCTTTTATGTCTAATTGATAATTTTTTAATCTTTGGATAATTAGACAATATGATTCATACAAATAGTCTGATTTTTTATTTTTGATATTATTTCTATATTCTCTCAATACTCTGTCATTTACACTATCTAGAAATTTATTTCCAGTTTCAATTTTGAATTTATTGAAATCATCTTGGCTATTACAATCAAAATAAAACCCGGACTCATTCGTGAAAAATTTATTAGTCTTGCAACCTTTTGAATATAAAAAACTCTCCAGCTTATCTCGGCTAGATTTGGTGCAATTATTCTTTTTAAAATTAAACGCGCTATCCATTCTTTATATTTATTCTTTAGTAACTCTTAATATTTCTTCAATTGAAGTTATGCCTTGCACTGCTTTTATGAACCCATCCTCTATCATTGTTAGCATTCCCAACTCTGCTGCTCTTTTTTCAATGGTTTCAGCTGAAGATGCTTGGGTTATTAACTTTTCTATTTCAGGACCGTTTTCCAACACCTCATAAATTCCCAATCGTCCTTTATATCCCTCGCCTCCACATCTCTCGCAACCACTGGGTTTATAAAATTTTATTGAACTCCATCCTTTTCTGACATCCACCATATCTTTCGTTTGGCTAGTTTTTTCCAGTAACACTAACATTTTATCGATATCAAAATTCTTTCCCAATACTTCAATTTCTTTTTTATCTAAAGTATACTCTTGTCTGCAATCACCGCACAACTTTCGCACTAACCTTTGCGCAATTACCACATTGGTCGTAGAGGCCACCAAAAAAGGCTCCGCTCCCATATCCAACAGTCTGGGTAATGTCCCCGCTGCGCTATTGGTATGCAATGTTGAAAGCACCAAATGTCCAGTCATAGCCGCATGCATAGCAATCTCCATTGTTTCTTCATCCCTGATTTCTCCCACCATTATAATATCCGGATCTTGTCGAAGAAGTGCTCTTAAGCTAGCAGCAAAAGTTAAGCCTATCTTAGAATTAATCTGCGTTTGATTGACTCGTGGCATTCTATATTCAACAGGATCTTCTACCGTGCTTATATTAACTGTTGGGGTATTTAAAATATCCATAATGGTATAAAGTGTAGTAGTCTTACCGCTTCCTGTCGGTCCAGTTACCAAAATCATTCCGTTGGGCTTAGTTACCTCTCTGTGGACAATCTCCAGCGCCTCTCCCTGAAGCCCCATCTTTTCCAAAGTTAATCCTTTAGCAGACTCATCCAATAAACGCATCACTACTTTTTCTCCATCAAATATTGGCAGAATATTTACTCGAAAAGAAATTTTATATTCATCATTAACTATTTTAAACCGTCCATCTTGAGGGAGGCGATGTTCATCTAATTTTAAATTAGCCAAAACTTTTATACGCGCAATGATTCCTGACATTATTTTTCTCGGCAAGGTCATAGCGTCATGCAAAATACCATCAATACGATATCTCACTCTGACTTCCTTTTCGTCTGGTTCTATATGGATATCACTTGCAGATTCCAAAATAGCATGTTTTATTAAAGTATCTACCACTCGTATAACCGGAAGATCTTCCGCTTCTTTGGATAATTTTTTGTCAGAAGATTTGTCTATTTTTTCTGCAATAGCTCCTTTAGTTATATTGCCATCTTCAGTCCCTGCCCCAATCATATCGCCAAACTCTGCCTTTAAACTTTTTTCGTATTGTTTTAAAGCATTCACTATACCCTCTTCTGTAGTAAGACAAGGCGTGATTGAAAGACCCGTTTTCTTTTTTATAAATTCTATGGTTTGCAAATCATCCGGATTCAACATCGCTACTTTCAAATTGCTATCAGATTTGTCAAAGGCGACTATTTTATATTTTTTAGCAATCGGCTCCGGTATAATCTTCAAAATCTCTGGTGCAATTGTCTCTTTACTGATATCTACGAATGGATTTCCTAATATATAAGCATACAACTTGCCCAATTCTTCTTTGGAAATAAGCTTCTTTTCCAAAAGCAAATCACCCATTAACCTTTTTTCACTCTCCGCCAATTCAAAAACATCCTCAATTTCTTTTTCATCCAAAATTCCACTATCTAATAAAAAACTCTTCAATTGTTTATTGTCTATTCTCATGGCTTTTTATTTTTGTTTTTGAAAAAATTATTTACAAATATTACGCCCATTAATATTTCAGCTTACTTCTGTCACTAATTAAGTTTTTAATTATAATTCTGGTTTTTCTATTACTCGGTTAAAACAATAATGAGATGTATACAACCACTTTTATTTAGACAAAACCTCTTTTATTTTTTCTACTATTTCTTTTATCTGATAATCACCTTTCACCAAATAAGTGGTCGCCCCTAGTTCTAGAGCTTTTTCTATATCATCCAAGCTACCCAAATTGGTTAGCAGTATAAAGGGAATATTTATTTTCTCCTTATTATCTCGCACTTCTTTTAAAACTTCAAATCCATTTTTTTTAGGCAATATTATATCCAACAAAACAATGTCCGGCTTAGAATTATTAATCAGCGCTAACCCTTCTTCTCCGTCAGAAGCCACACTGACCAAAAACCCTTCTAACTGCAGAAATTCTGCCAAAACGTTTCTCAAGCCCAAATCATCCTCTATTATCAACACTTTTTTATCTTCCATAGGATTAAAATTAAATTATTATATATCGTTAACGACCCTGCGTGTCCGAG
>DOKP01000053.1 GCA_003510795.1 Candidatus Moraniibacteriota bacterium
TGTCCCGATAAAAATCGGGATGCCTTACCTACTTGGCCCGTCTCGCTGAGGCTTGCCGAGGCGGACTAATCTCCAATACGTTTTTAATCATAACTGAACTATTTAATTTTGAAAAGGGCTGGATAAAAAAACTGAGGTGCTGTATGAAATTTCACACAACACCTCGTAACTCGTCTTTACAAAACAACTGTTATAATTGTTTCATTGGTCCACCAATGAATATCTTTTTTCATCTGGGAGTAATCAACTAAATCCACAAACTGAGCCCCGTATTTGTTCCCATTTTTGGAAACAATTTTTATCGTGTGGGTGGCATCTCCATTCTTTCTCTTTGAAAAATGAAAATTGAAAGATATTTCTACTTCTTTAGTCTCAATAGTGAAAGGAGTTTCAAAGGCTATTCCGCCCGTAGAAATATCTTTAATTTTAACCTTCAGATTATTTCTATCATCAATCTTGATAGACCCTTTCGCTTCAAAGCGTCTTCTCACATCAGACCTTAACTCTGCCATTGATCGTTGTTTTTTTCTACAGAATGGACATATTATCCCATAAATAATTCCTCTTCTAGGAATAGCCATTCTAACACTTTTTTTACAGTGCGAACATTTATAAGTGATTTTCCCATCTTTTTCTACCTTGAAAACGTGTATTTTATTGTCTTTCATTTTCCTTTCCTTTCTCAAAAATATTATTTAAAAACAACTACCCATATACAGAAGTTTAATTATAGCATGAAAAACAAAAACAGTCAAATTTTTGACTGGTAACTCCTCACTGACCGCTTTAACGGCAAAAGCAAGTTTGTCTTTGCGACTCGCCTCGCCAGCTCAGCGAAGCGGGGGTAATCCGAAACTAATCTCAAACGAGACTGCCACGCAATTTGAGTGTATTCAAATTACTCGCAGAGACACCTACTAAAGCAAAGGATCTTCTTATTATTAAAGTTAAATCAAAGCAAGACAATAATGAATAAAGATTTTGACTTTTGACTTTTGAACTTATTACACATATTGATGAATTTCTAGGTCATTATTATCCAAAGTAATATAATTGGCTGGGATATCCGTCCAACAGCCGCAATTATAATAATGCACGTCCCCCTTATTTAACTCCATTGCCTTATGCGTGTGACCACAAAAAATATAATCCACCTGCATTACTCGCCCATAAATAATCGCCCGGGAAGCCACTTTTTTGGAAATCCTGAGCCAGCCTTTGCTCTTTCTTTTAATCGCCCGGCTAACTCTTTTGTCTTTAAAATCAAACAGCTGAATTAACTTATAAATCTGATTAGCCAAAAAACTTATCACCGCATTATTAACCAAAAAGTTATCAAATTGATGACCATGAATCGCGAGATATTTTTTATTCTGATATTTCCATTTGTAAACATTGCGCACTCGCACGTCCGTGAGACTAGTAAAAAAATCCGTCAGCCCCGCATCGTGATTGCCGGCTACCCAAATCACTTTTGAGCCTCGAGAAATATCCCCAATTAAAGATAACAATTCCCAATCAAATTTATTTAACTTTCGAAAATTTAAACTTTCAAAAATATCTCCCAGAAGAATTAATTTCTTAAATTTAAAACTGCGCAAAAACTTAATCAAATCCTCGCTGCGGCTGACTTTCGAGCCCAAATGAAAATCGGAGATAATAAGAGTGTGGGTTTTATTTTTTAGTTCTTTTTGCATTCTTGTAATTGAATTATTTATTATTCAGTTAGTGTATTAACGGGTTAACGAATTTGTATTTATCTTATCAACTCGTTAACTCGTTAATGCGTTAATTGTTTAATAAGAAATAGTAACTTATTATATGATTTTAAAAAAGAAATTAATATGAATTAGATGACTGATTGCCGATGACTGATGACAAGTATTATATTGTTTTTATGCTTTAATGCTATTTTGTTTTAATGATATGTGCCATATGTTTTATGATGTATGACTCATATATTTTTTAAATAAAAAAACTAACATAAATATTGCCAGCATGACAAGCACAATCGTTCCGCTAGTAGAAAGATTTAGGTAAAAAGCTCCGACAATACCACTCATTATAGAAAATAAAGAAAAAAATTCTGCCCAAAGGATTGTCCTAAAAAAATCCTTTTTAAGCTGGAGAGCAGTAATTACCGGGATAACAATTAAAGCCGAGATTAATAAAACTCCCACAATGGGAATCGCCAGAGATACTGCCAGCGAAGTCAGTACAATTAAAATAATATTTATCTTTTCAGTTTGAATGCCGCTTACTTTAGCAGAGTCCTCATCAAAGGTGGTGTATAAAAGTTCTTTAAAAAAGATAAATAAAACTACTGCCGTAATTACAGCTAAAATTAAAATTAAATAAACATCCTTAATGCCAACCGTTACGATACTACCGAAAAGATAACTAAATAAATTAGCATTAAACCCCCGAGCCAAACTCAGAATCACTACCGCCAAAGCCAAACTGCCCGAAAGAAAAAGAGCCAAGGCTGATTCTCCATATATTTTTTTAGTATTTCTTAATTTTTCAATTGCCACCGAGGCTACCACGGAGCTTCCCAATGCTGTTACAATCGGATTTAAGCCAAAAAATAAGCCCAAAGCTACTCCCGCCAAAGAAACATGCGCCAGAGTATCGGCAATCAAAGAATATCTTTTTAGCACGAGAAAAATACCAATTAGCGGAGCGACTACTCCGATAATTAAGCCCGCCACTATTCCTCTTAAAATAAAATCGTACTCGAAAATTTCCATAAATTAAAATTGTAAAATTATTATATATAAATCACCGACAACTCCCAGTTGTGTCATCTCGACTAAATAAATTTCTGTACTCGGAAATTTATGCATGGAGAGATCTTGAACCTAACAACTATTTATATACAATGTTAGATTTCTCCACTCCCAAATCTTTGAGTACAAAAATTTGTCCGGTCGAAATGACATACTTTACAAATCAGTTATGTTTATGATGGGTTATTATTTTTACATCTTGGCCAAACATATTAGTCGACTGACTTTCTCTAATAAATTCTTCGGGTGTAGTATGACAAGTGAGGGAGCGGTTAATACAGACAATATGCATCACTTCCTGCGTTAACTTCTCAATATCGTGAGAAACAATTATTAAAGTAATTCCCATTTCTTTATTAAGCTTTTGCAATAGTTGATAAAAATCTTTTTCGCTTTTTTCATCAATGCCGGTGGTCGGCTCATCTAAAAATATAATTTCTGGGTCGCTCACCAATGCTCGCGCGATAAATACTCTTTGCATTTGTCCGCCCGAAAGATCGCCAATTAATCGCTCTTGGTAATCCCACATCCCCACTTTTTCCAGGGCCTCTCGAGTTAATATTTTATCTTCTTCTGTTATTCTTTGACCAAACTTTCGATTTGAATATCTCCCCATTAAAACTACCTCTGCTACGGTCACTGGAAAATTTTTATCAAATTCATTTATTCTTTGTGAGACATATCCAAGTCTATGCCACTCTTTGAAATTATCTAAATCTTTTCCGAAAATTTTTATTGAACCCTCTTTAAATTTAAGAAGTCCAATGATAATTTTTATCAGAGTGGTTTTGCCACTCCCATTGGGTCCCACAAAGCCGATATAATCACCCTTGTGAATTTGAAGATTAATATTAGTTAAAACATCCTCTTGATTATCATAACCAAAAGAAACATTTTCAATTTCGATAATGTTTTTGGTGTGATCAACACCTGTCGAGTTAATTATTGATTTATGCATAAATAAATTAAACCATATATTACAATTTGTTCCCTTGCTGGCAAAATAATTTTCAATTCTCAATTTTCATTCAATAACCAATTTCTTAATTTTCATTGTAAATTCTTTAATTGAAAATTTATTGTAAATTGAACATTGTAAATTGAAAATTCTAATCGCATTCCAATGCTATTTTCAAATTCTCTAAATTCTTTTCCATTTCAGTTAAATAATTTTTTCCTTGCTTTAAATCATTTTCACTCAATCCTTCAATCGGATTTAAAACTAGAGTTTGCGCTCCAACTTCTCGAGCAATGGTTTGCGATAATTTAGGATTAGTTAAGCTCTCAAAAAATATATATTTGATTTCATTTTCCTTGGCTATTTTTGCTACCTCAGCTAACTGTTGGATAGATGGCTCTTCCTCTGGGGAAAGTCCGGCAATAGAAATTTGATTTATCCCATAAGTTTGTGTCAAATAGCCAAAAGCGGCATGAGCAGTTACGATATCATTTTTAAGACAGTTAGCTAAACCCTTCTTGTAATCACTATCTAAATTGATCAATTCCGTCTTTAGAATATCAAAATTAGATTGATAATAATCTTTATTTACTGAATCAACTTCAACCAAACTGGCGGTTATTTTTTCGGCCATTTTGATTGCCAAAATTGGACTAAGCCAAATATGCGGGTCTTTTTTATCTTGGCTATTTTCCTTCGACTGTTGATTTATTAATTCATCTCCTAAATTAATTATCTTAGGCGTACTTATACCAATGCCTTTTTTTATATCATCACTCCAGACTTCCAAACCTCCTCCATTTAAAAATAACAATCTGCTTTTTTTAATCTTAATAATATCTTGAGCAGTTGGCTCATAATCATGAGGTTCGGTGCCAGCTGGAGTTAGATTAGCAACATCAATTAAATCTCCTCCTATTTGCGAAGTTAAAAAATAAATCGGATAAAAACTAGTCGTAACGCTAATTTTATTGCTCATAATAGCCGGATTATTTGTTTTTTTGATAAAAACAAAAACTGTTCCCACTAAAATGAGACCTAGTCCAATTGTAACAATTAATTTAACGCTTTTTTTATCCATACTTTAATATTACCATTATTTCCATTAATCAAAAAGAGGCTCACGCTTACCAAATCGGATTCAAAAACAATATAACAATTTGGCAATATGACAATATTCTAACGATTTCTCTTTTTTCTCACACTCTCGAAAAAATAAACAACTAGACTAGTAATAATAACCACCAGCCAATCTTGCCANNCCCAATTGGGGACTTAGCCTCTTGGGCAACATAGAACACTTCAAATTAATTTAGTATTAGAACAGAGCAATGCCCTGTTCCTACCATTCATAAGGAATTATTTTTCCACCTCCAGTCGTTTGCACCCACGTGGGGAAAATGACTGGGAATATATTTATAGATTGCCGCGACGGAGTACCGTC
>DOKP01000054.1:0-658 GCA_003510795.1 Candidatus Moraniibacteriota bacterium
ACCATATATTGCGTATGACCCAGAATATTTTCGCAAAAAACTAAAATTGTCTCCTAGGCTAACTGCCAAATTTTTCTCTATCATTATTTTAACTTTTTCGATTTTTTCAGTGTCCAAATCATTCAAACTTTTTTCCTTGTTCGGATAAAAATCCCAACTGGAATTTTTTGTCCGCAGATACATCTCTGATATTTCTTGTAAAGTGAGCAGATGATTAGCATTATTTTTTCGCACATAGAAACGCCCCTTGAATGAAACCGGTTTTAGGGGAAATTCAGAAACTTCAAAAATCACAATTGTTTTTTTGTCTATAATATGTTTTTCGATATCCACGCTAAGAAATGGCTGAGTTTTGTTTTTGATTTCATTTGCCCAGTGGACAAGGCTTTCGCTGTTCAATTTCACGCCACTTATTTTTTTATTATCACCTACACCGACGATTACCCTACCACCCTTAAAATTAGCCATAGCCACCAAACTGATTATCACTTCATCAGAAAAAGACAACTTCAATTCAATATTGCCATTTTCTCCGTCTGCTATTATTTTTTTTATTTTTTCAATAATCATCTTATTTTTAGTCTAAACTATAATCTGATTATCTCATAAAAAAAGGTTTTCTTCAATCTACTCATACCAACTCGTCCTGTCTCGCTTT
>DOKP01000054.1:727-5217 GCA_003510795.1 Candidatus Moraniibacteriota bacterium
CCTGTCTCGCTTTGCTCACCAAGGCGGACTCGCCTCGACAAGCTTTAGCGAAGCGGGCCCATCCATCGAGAGTCCCAAAGAATATCTAAGAATTAAATTTTCCAACCATAAAATTTTCCAATATATTTCAAAGCTCGGCTTTTATTTTGCAAAGCCAAGCTTTGAATGTTTGCATTTGCTATTCCACTAGAAATTTCTTCCAATCCAAAACTCGATAGTTACTCCTTTTTTGTTCAATTCCATTGTACACCAGCACGCCTTGATCAAAAAGATTATCGGATATTTTTTGCAGATAATCTAGATTTACGAAAAAATCAGAACCAATAGTTTTGGCTGATTTGATTTCTACAGCTATTTTTCTGTTCGATTCTTCTATTAGACAATCTATTTCGTGCCCGGTTTTATCCCTCCAAAAATATACACTAGGCGTTTTCCCAGCGTTGAAATTATTTTTAAAAACCTCTGAAATAACAAAGGACTCAAATATACCTCCTTTAAATGGATGGCTTTCCAAATCATCCTTACTGTTAATTTTTAGTAGCGTTGAAAGCACGCCCATATCATAAAAATATATTTTTGGCATCTTAATCAATCGCTTATTAAAATTATTGTGATATGGCTGCAGTAAAAATATTATATAGCTAGCTTCTAAAATTGAAATCCATTCCTTTATTGTGTTATGACTGACACCCAAATCATTAGCAATGGAGCTTAAATTTAAAATCTGCCCCACTCTGTTTGCGCATAGTTGCATGAATTTTTGAAATACAGCCAAATCTCCGATATTTTTTATCATTCTCACATCTCTTTCGATATAAGTTTTTATATAATTTTGATACCAACCGCTATGCTCAATTTTTGTTTCGTATATCCTAGGATACATTCCTTTCAAGATATGACTCTCCAGGGAATGCTTGGAAAGGGTTGCTTTTTCTAACTCTCTTACGCTTAGAGGCAACAATATGATTATTGCTACTCTGCCAGCCAAACTTTGATTAATTTTTTCCATCAACAAAAAATTCTGCGAGCCTGTAAGTATAAACGCACCCATTTTTTTATCAGTGTCTACTATCTCTTGCAAATAAGAAAATAGTTCTGGAACATTTTGGATTTCATCCAATATCGCTCCCTTGGAATATGTTTCCAAAAATCCGCGCGGATCGCTAGACGCAAAATTTCTAATATCGATATTTTCCAAAGACACATAACTTTTCTCAGGAAATAACTTTCTAACCATGGTTGTTTTCCCCGATTGTCTTGGTCCAGTAACAGCTATTATTGGATATTCTTTAGCTAGTTTTTTAACTTTTTTTTCTAAAATTCTATGGATATACATATAATATACTTTTTTTTATAATTATGTAATTATAATACACGTTATCGGACAGATTGTCAATACGACTTACAATTTGTCTATGTTTATTTTGTTTAGAATTATTATCGAATTATTTTTTGCTAAATTGTTAAGATGTTAGCATGACCTACTCACACCAGCTCGTCCCTCCCATATTTAATCTCAAAGAATATCGAAGAATTAAAAGTGCATCAGTTGAATTAGCAGTTCCACTGCAATCCGCGTCTCCTGTAACAAATATATACATTTTTAAAGTTATTTCAGGTTTAATAACCATTTCCAGAGTGGGATGAATTTTATTTTCTTCCCCTTGAAAGTTTCATTTTTTTCATAGTCCCAAGTAAGCACAGTTAAATCGTTGCATTTCAACTCCACGCTAGCTGCAACTAGCGCATTTGTTTCACGATCTTTTACTCCCATTTTATCAACATGATACGCGACTTGAATCAAGCTTTTTGTTGTTAGGGCACTGCGCAAAACAAAATCAATCTCCTTGTTATTTTTTGTTTTGTAATAGAATAGATTCTGGTTAGGCTTATATCCCCTTTTGAGCAATTCTGAAAAAACCAAGTTCTCCATCAATTTTCCATTGTTTTCTGACATCTGCACCGCCTTGGCAGTGATAAAGCCGTTATCCACCAAATAAGCTTTTTTTGGAAAATTCAAACGTTCACCAGCTTTATGGGAATATCTTTCAAGGACATACAACAAATAAGCTTCTTGAAGATAGCCTAAGAATTTTTCAAGAGTCGCCACGCTAGAAAAACCCAATTGGTTGGAAAGCTTGCGATAGCTAAACTCACTGGCGAAGTTGTTCAGCAAAAAAATTTCCAGATCGTATATTTTTTGAGATAATCTCAACTTGTATCGCTTGACTATATCCGTGAAAATTTGCGAGTTAAGCAAAGTATCTAAATATCCTTTTGGCTCTAGTTCTTTCACAGTCAATTCCGGAAACCCTCCGTTTATCATATATTCCTGCAACAAACCGAGTAGTCGTCCTTTTATTTCCGGGATACTAATTTCCTCTTTCTCAAAAATAAATTTCTTAGCTGTTAAAAATTCTTGAAAGTTGAATGGCAATATTTCAATCGGAATATGTCGGCCAGTCAAGCTGGTTGACAATTCTTTGCTTAAAAGTTTCGCATTTGATCCGGTCAACATGATATTATATCCTTGGCGATGCAACCTATTGATGAATAATTCCCAGTTGGGCAAGTTTTGAATTTCATCAAATAAGAACACTTTTTTATTACCATAAATCGCGTGTAATTCCCTGGTAATATCGTCATAATTTTTAACCTTGACCAGATTCTCATCATCGAAATTCGCATAGGCCGGATGGTGAACGCCAAAAAGATGTGCAGAAAATATGGATTTCCCCGCCCTTCTTGGTCCCAAGATTACTTTGACCAAATCGTTGGCGACAAATTTTTTGACGTTTTTCGTCGCCTGTCTCTCAATAAAAGCCTTATTCAAAAGGTTTTTTAGCTCATTTTTCTGCCCGATTAACGTTTCTCTTAGCATACAGTTATATGTTTATATTGAACTATAATTAATGTTTTTGTTCATTATACTTATTTTATTGTACGGGTCATGTTTTGTCAATAGTGTAATTTTGCTACTTCAATGTTCTATTCACGCCACCCCGTCTCCTCCATCGAAAGCCCCAAAGAATATCTCAAAATCAAAAGTGCATCGGTGGGATTAGAAGTCCCGCTACAATCTACATCCCCGTGGTTGCGCTCACTTGCCATGCCGTGCCATTCATGGAAAGACCGGAGGAACAATACTTATTTAAGTTTTAAAGCCCAATACCAAACAGGCATCACTGTAATTTTTTTTCCAGCTTCCTCCAATTCTTCATATTCATCTTCAGTTAAAATTACACCCTCTCTAAGGTTATATTTTCCCAGTGCTTCCAAAAGTCCTTTAATCTCCCGCTGTCTAGTATCATAATTTTTGAGGCTTTTTGTGACTTGGAAAGCTGATACGATTTTTTTTCCTTCTTTGAGCAAGAAATCACACTCTAATGTACCACGAAAATAAAAAATAGTCTTACTTGCTTTTAGAAATTCCAAAAAAACCAAGTTTTCCAAAAGCCGGCCATAATCATCAGAAAAAGAAAAACGAATCGCATTGAGCAACCCGGTATCAATAGCGTATATTTTTTTAAGATGCCTCATCTGTTCTTTTAATTTGTAGTCATAAACAGACAATTCAAACAAAAGAAATACACTCTTGGCATAAGAAAGATATTTTGACAAAGTTGTCTTGCTGGCGCGCCTGCCCATTGAAGCTAAGACTTTTTCCATTTTGGAAATAGAGGCCATCGCGGAAAAATTATTAATTTCCATTTTGAGGAAATCTTCGAGCAAAGCCACACTTTTAACATCATAACGCTCAACAATATCGTTATAAAACATGGTATTGTAATAATCCTGCAAAACCCGTTGGTGCATCGGCTCAGATAAAACTTCCGGGAAGCCCCCTTGTTTTAGGAAATCATTAAAGGCTCTTTTTATTTGAGAACGTTTTTTGCCGTATAAAATTGTTTTTAAATCAACCTGTATGTTTTTAAAATTCAAAAATTCCTTAAAGGAAAATGGGTACACTAAAAATGATAATGAACGTCCTCTCAGTTCAGTAGCTATTTCTCGGCTAAGCAGTCGCGAAGATGATCCAGTTAAAATTAATTTTATCTCCGGATGTTTTTCATTCATGCGTCTGGCCCATTTTGACCAGAATTGAATATTTTGCACTTCATCCAGAAAGAAATATATTTTTTTATTCTTTTTCGGCGTGATGAGTTCCAAATAGCTGTCCAAAAGCAACGTCAACTCATCCCCTGCTAGCGGATAAAGTCTTTCATCTTCAAAGTTTATATACAGGATATTTTCTTTGGGAATATCCTTCAAAAAATCCCTGATAATTTGAAAACAATAATATGTTTTTCCGCTTCGGCGGGGTCCGATAATGGCCAAGATTTTCTTTCCTGCCAATAGCCGCTCATCAAACTGGCGAGCTAATATATCCTTAGGCAACCGAAACTCCATCCACTCGATAATTAATTGTTTCAAATTTTCTTTAGTATTCATAATGGTTATCTATTTATTTGTCCATTTAAATGGACAAA
>DOKP01000054.1:5280-5419 GCA_003510795.1 Candidatus Moraniibacteriota bacterium
TTGTCCATTTAAATGGACAAATATTAAGTAATTTGTACACTACGCTATCCATAATATATCAAGATTTTTATATTCTGTCCAGTAATTTTACTGCTTTATTTTTTTTGTTTTAATGGTTTTTCAAGGCTAAGCCTCAAAT
>DOKP01000054.1:5565-13612 GCA_003510795.1 Candidatus Moraniibacteriota bacterium
TCTCGCTTTGCTCACCAAGGCGGGCCCGTCCATCGAAAGTCCCAAGGAATATCTTAATATTAGGAGAGCACCGGTGGAATTAAAAATGCCACTGCAATCCACATCCAATTGAACATTCATTTGAAATTAGTAATTTTTAATTTGAAATTTTTTCTACTATTTCCCATCCAAAAACTTTATCCCTGAAAGGTTGTCCTTTGAGCAAAGAATTAGGGTCACTAAATCCTATTTTTTCCAAATCAATTTTGTATTTCCTGGCTGCCACCACTTCTTTTTGTACTTCAGGATTCTTCTCTTCTTTTATCATTTTCTTTTGTTCTTCGGAAAGAGTTTTTTTGTCAATTTCTTTTTCTACCGGCTCCACTATTTTCTGCGCTTCTTTTTCATTCAGTTTAATTTTTAAAATCAGATAACTGAATTTTTCCGTGTCAGACCACTCGTGATTTTCGCCGTAAACTCCGATGACATAACCTTTTTTCATCGAACTTTTTTTATCTTCTATCGGATTGGAATTTTTTTCATCATAAACCGCCACCAAAACTTGATAAGTCTTGGTTTCCCCAGAGCCCCATTTGCCCTTGAGGATAAATTTATTCACTGACCAGCCAATTGCATAAATCAGACCAACTATAACCAACACAAAAAGTATCAGCCTCCAATATTTTATAAGCATAGATTTGCGTTTTAACCTGTCAGTCGCGACTGACGGGTTTTAATTTTTAAAGTACTTTTATTATAACATTCTATTGAAAAAAAATTAAATGTTGCTAAAATGCTAAAAAGATACTTTTAAAATTTGCGCCAACGCATCCGCGGAAAGGGCGTCAAAGCTTTTCCCGCTCCTTATCTTATCGAAACATCCACATGCGCGGTAGTTGTATTTCCTGCTTTATCATAAGATTTAACAGACATAGCATGAATTCCACTGGCAATGTCTGCCGGAATATTAAAGATTGTTTTTATTTCTTCGTCACTTCCATTCTTTGAAGCATTGATCGTGTATATCTTGCCATTAAAAGTAACCTTGAATTTTTTGATTTCCACATTGTCTTTGGCTTTCCACCAGATAGAACCGCCCTTTGATTTATGTAACTTAGCAGGAAGGTTTGTGAATTCCGGATCTTTGGAGTCTATTTTGACTTTATATTTTTTGGAGTCTATTTGATTGCCAGAGGCATCAAAATATTTAATCTTATATTCATAAGTCTTGTTATCATCTTCATCCACATCAAGCTTCCATTTTCCATCACTATCTATAACATCACTATCTTTTTCATCAGATCCTTCAAACAATTTTACTGTTCCTCCAGCCAAGGAGATATCTTCACCTTTGAAAGAAAAATCTTTTTTCTTAGCATGAAGTGTTTTATTGCTTTTTATTTTTTCTTTTATAAAATTAGCAATCTTTGCGTAAGGAGAAGAAATTGTTGAAGCAATAGCATCTACGTCAACACTATCATCATCTTGATCTTGAACACTTTCACTTGCTACGCTAAAACTGATTGTGTAATCGTTAGCATTTGTGTTATTTAGGCCATCGCGACATTTCACATAATAAATATAGTCCGCTCCATTCGTAAGCCCGGATATATCTTGGCTTTGAGAAGTTCCGCCAGTAGTAGTAAAAGTGTTAGCCATAGAAGCATATGCCACTCCGCTGGTAGTATCGTATTTGCAAATCGCCGCTTCATCAGTAGTAAGAGTCAGAGTGGTATTAGCAGTTCCAACAACCAGGATTCCCGAAGGTTCGCCGGCAGAAAGAACCGGCGCGCTAACATCAGCCACATTAAGTTGTCCTGCTAATTGATAGCTAATGTTGCCAGCGCTATCATCAGCTTGGGCGCAAAGATAATCAGAATGTGTAGTTGTAATATGGAAGTCTGCGCTATTAGTGAAAGCAGTGCCATAAGTATCGCTTCCATTGCATATGTTGTCAGTACTGAAGCCATATCGCAAACTCGAAGTATCCAGATTGGTATCGCTGGCTGTGAGGTTTATCGTATCATCCCCGGTTGGACCGGCATCTGTACTCTCATTGACTGTGATGGCAGGAGAAATCGTATCAATAACCAAAGCCTTATTGGCAGCCAAATTAGTGACTGGCACAAAATTCACAATAGCGTTAGCGGAAGCATCATTAATGGTGCCAGCTATATCACTCACAGTCAAGTCACTCGATGTATCCCCACTTTGGACTGTGTAGTTGCAAGTTCCTGTGCTAGCTCCGGTCACTGCAAAAGTACAACTCCTATCAGTCGTCCCAGTTTCGAGGGCAACAGTTATATCCCCCGTAGAAGTCACATTTTCTGAAAAAGTTACGTCGATGTCAATCACTTCCCCGGTAGTATATGCACCATTGGCCTTGCTTGAAGAAACAGAAGTAATAGTCGGCACAGTAGCGTCTACTGTAAAACTTGTGACGGCTAATGTATTGGAAACATTACTGTTAGCATCTGTTACCACTATTGTACAATTGTTGTGCACTCCATCCGATAGTTCGTTAAAAGTTATGGTATTATTATCCACACTCGCAGAAGTGTCCGCGCTGCTGCAATCACCTCCATAAGTGATAGTTCCGACTTCAGTGGAGCTGAAAACATAATCAGGCGTATTATCAATAGTCGGAGTTGCAACCGGGGTCACTTGGGCCACTACCGGCGCGGTGTCGTCAAGATTGTTGACTGTTATGGTGAAATTCTTATCAAATATTCCACTGTGATTATCAGTAGTTCTTATGCAAATAGCGTAGGATGATTTAGTTTCGTAATCAAAAACTGCGCTTGATCTAAGGTTGGCGCTGGAAATATTGAACGAAGCATCGTCCGCTCCAGGAGTAGCGCAAGCCAAAGAATATATAAACGTGTCTCCAGAGTCCGGATCGGTCGTAGTCAATGCGCCAACAGTTGTATTAATCGCTACGCCCTCATTTATAGAAGCATTTGCTAAAGTTATGTTAGTCGGAGGACTATCGGTATCAAAACTAATAAGATAATCACTAGTATTTACATGACTGCCCGCGTCACTACATCTTACATAAAAATTATAATCTGTCCCATTGACTAATCCTGTCAAATCTTCACTTTGCGATGTTCCTCCAGTAGTAGTAAAAGTGTTGGCCATAGAAGCATATGCCACTCCGCTGGTAGTATCGTATTTACAAGTTGCAGCTTCACTCGTAGTAAGAGAAATAGTTGTCGTAGTGGTTCCGGCATTCAATGTGCCAGTTGGGGCGCCAGAAGAAAGAATGGGAGGGGTGGTGTCGCCAGCAAGATAAGTAATAGTGGCTCCAGTAATAGTTCCAGTCGCAAAAGCCACTCCAAGCTCATTAGACATTTCATTCACTCGTAAAGCCAAATTAGATGTACCTGAAGTAAAGGCAGCAGTTGAGACAGCATGAATCGTAACTAAATGAGCGTTAGTGCTATTAGCTCCACCGCTAGCTGCAATTCCTGCAAACCTAAAATGACCATTGGCAATATCGCCAGGATTAGCCATGACATTGTAGTTTGTGGCATCAGCCCCTTTGTCCATTCCATCTATTCCCAGGGCAGTATCCACTGTAAGATTAGCAGCAGTAAAATCAAAATACATATTAAAAGCGCCCAGAGTTTTTCCTCCGGTATCAACATGCACTTCAATATCAAAATGCTGGCTAGTTTCCACATTTTGATTAGTAGGAGTTATCCACACATCACCTTCTGCAGCTAAAGCTTTTTGAGAAAAAGCTATAACTGCCAAAAAACTGATTGCTAAAGACACGACTAGTTTTTGTTTCATATTTTTTATCCCATGAACAAATTTAATTTGGCCATTTAGGATCATATTAAATTATTTTTTATTTTATTGTAGTTACCCCGTTATCTTTTTTAAAAGCAATCGCTTTGCCAAGCTCGTTAGCCAGTTCCTTTACCTCCAGTTGGCTGGTTATGTCGGAAAAATTAAAATCAGCCTTAGCTTTTGCATGAATAACCGCTATATTTTTCTGGTTTCCATTGGCGCAATTTTGGGCGCAAATACCAGAAAAACGAAAATGCTCGGAAGTGATATCATTGGGATTTGACATTATTATAAAATTTTCACTATCTATTCCTTTGCTTATTCCGTCTTCTCCGCTTTCAATATTAATAGTTAAATCTTTTTTATCAAAATTGAAATTCAAAGCAAAGACACCCAAATTATTTCCTTTAGTATTTATATATACGTCAATATCAAAATCTTCTCCAGACTTAATCTTTTCTTTTGTGCAGGAAAACCAAACATCACCATTTATCAATTGGTTTTTGTTAATAGTCTTTTTATTTTGACTCAAGCTATTGCGCGTAAATTTATCGCCACCAGCAATAAACACTGACAGCAGTATGCCCGCCACTCCCAGAACGATAAAAATTACTGTAGATGGCAAACTTCTTTGCTTATTTTTATTCATTTTTATACAGAATATTTTATTGATTTAATTATACTAAATTACTTTTATTCATGCAATACTTAATCAATAAAAAACATCCACACGAGGCAGATGTTTTTGAAAATAAATAAAAAGATTGCTATCTTTTCGCCCACTGTGGCGCGCGTCTGGCTTTCTTGAGTCCCGGTTTCTTTCTTTCCACTTTTCGAGAATCACGAGTTAAAAATCCATTGGCTTTTAAAATTGGCCGTAAGGTCTCATCAAACTTAATCAAAGCGCGAGCAATTCCCAATCTCACCGCTTCCACCTGGCTGCTTACTCCACCGCCTCTGACAATAACAGAAACTTTAAATTTATCCACTAACCCAGTTTCTTTAAAAGGAGAAACAAAAGTGGCTTGCATGATTGTGCCTGAAAAATATTCTTTCATATCCCTGGCATTTACCGTGCAATCTTCTTCGGTAACACTGCTACTGGGATAAATTCGCACTTGTGCCACAGAAGTCTTTCTTCTTCCGACAGCATAAAAATATTTTTCATCCTTTGAAACTTTGGCACTTTTTTTCTCAGTTGCTTTTTTTACCTTAACCTCTTTTTTTACTGGAGCTTTTTTTACGGGAGCTTCTTTTTTTGTTGCAACCTTCTTTACAATTGTCTTTTCTTTATTCATAAGTAATTTTCTTTAAATATGCCCTAAATTTTAAAATCTATAGTATGATCATACTCTTCATTCTTATATACCAACAATCGAGTAAGCATCGCACTGCTTAGCTTATTCTTAGGAAGCATTCCTTTCACCGCCATAGCAATCAGCTTTCTGGAATCTTTCTCCAATTGTTTTTCAAAACTAATTTCTTTAATCCCGCCTGGATAACCGGAAAATCTGTAATATTTCTTATCTTTAGCTTTATTGCCAGTTACTATTACACCATCGGAATTAGTTACTACCACAAAGTCTCCCCCATCGACATTGGGCATATAACTAACTTTATTTTTCCCACTCAAAAACTTCACTATCTCAGTAGCGAGCCTTCCCAAAACTTTCCCCTGGGCATCAATTTGATAATATTTTCTTTCTTCCATATTTTTATAGTTATTTAGGTTATTAGGTAGTAGTTTCTTGGATTTCGTCTCTGCGAATCTTTCCGTCTTCGCGAGAAAATATTGTACCCAATATTTTCGTGGCGATCCAGGAGTAATACTTTAGACACAATTCTGGATTGCTTCGTCGGGAGTACCCTCCTCGCAAAGACATGCAAAACTGTGAACTGTGGACCAGAAACTGTGAACTAGCCTATACAAATTCAATTACTGCCATCTTGGCACTATCACTTTTTCTATCAGTCAATTTAATTATTCGAGTGTAACCGCTATTGCGTCCATCGAATTTTTTAAAAAATTCTCCAGAAAGCTTCGTTACGCAATCAACATTCAAATCTTTTCTCAAATCCCTAACGACAGATATTTTCTTCTGCTTGTCATCCTTGGCCTTCTTAATCTTAGTGATAATCTTATCCATCACCGGCTTAATTTCTTTAGCTTTAGCTTCAGTTGTAACAATTTTCTCGCTCAATACTAAATTAGCAATCAGTCCGTGAATCAGGGCTTTTCGCTGGGCTTTTTCTCTCCCCAATGTTCTTCCTTTTACTAAATGTCTCATATTGCTTTATAATTATAATCCGTTTACGTTTAATTAATTGTTTTTTAGGATTAATCCCAAAATTCCAATTGCTTTTTTTATTTCCTTCACGCCCTTTTCTCCCATTCCGTTTAGATCTCCCAATTCTTTGGTAGTCAATTTGATTATCCCCTTAACTTTTGTTATTTTATTATCCTTAAGGGCGTTTAAAGTTCGAGTTGAAAGGCCTTTTAATTCGTCCACATTCAAATTTTCATTTACATTAGCTTCTTTTTCAACATCTTCTTTTTCTTCTTTATCCAGAACGGCCGCATAACTTTCCGGTTTTCCGGCATTTTCAATTTTTTTCTTTTGACTTGAAGTAGTTTGATCTACGCCTTCAGATAAAACTGAAAATTGATTCACTAATATCTGGACAGCGCTATTGAAAGCTTCTGTCGGAGTTACGGATCCATCAGTGAAAATTTCCAAAACAATTCTCTCAAAATCAGTTCTTTTTCCTACGCGCATATTTTCCACAGTATAATTAACTCTCTTTATCGGAGTATAAATAGCATCCACAGAGATCCAATCGATTTCGTCTCTTTTCTCTTGTAATTCGACAGGGATGTAGCCGATTCCCTTGGATACTTCTATCTCCATTTCCAACGCAGTTTTTGGAGTTGTTGAATTAGCAATAACCTGGTCAGCATTTATCACTTCCACTTCAGTAGTTTTTTTGATGTCTTTGCCAGTAATTATTCCTTTACCGCTATATTTCAAAACCAATCGCACTGGTTCATCACTAAAAGATCTGAATCGAAGTTTTTTTACATTTAAAATTATCTGAACTACATCTTCCAACACGCCTTCGATAGTAGAAAATTCATGAGAAACCCCCTTGATCTTAATCGCAGTCGCAGCAGCTCCATTTAATGAAGATAGGAGTACGCGACGCAAAGAATTCCCCAATGTAGTACCATATCCGGGATAACAATCTTCAATAATAAATTTTCCACTGTTTTCTCCAGTTTCAATAAATTTTGATTTGTTTGGCAATGTTATTGATTGCATATTTTTTTTAATAAAGATGGATTAATTTACTTATGATTTATACGTTTTATTAATATTTTAGCTTGCTTCAGACACCAATTTAGTTTTTGGTCACAACCCGAGCTCTTCTCCCGCAAATCTACAAATCGACTACCAATCTACAAATACGAGAGCTGCGTTTATTCTTGCAATATTTGTAAATTTGTAAAAGATTTGTAGATTCGTGGTAATTTTCAGATTCACAACCGGAAGAATAGTTCATTGATTGATTAAACTGATATTGTATACGAGCTACTGTTGCTACGTTAATTATCGGGAATAATATTCAACTACCAATTGAGGATCAGCGTTTATTCCGATGCTGGCTATATCCGGCTTAGAAACTATCTTTCCCTCCAAGTTAGCCACATCCATGCTTATCCAAGATGGAACATCTTTTTTATTCTTTAGTGCGCCCGCAATATCTTTGAAATATTTTTTCTCCTTTTTAGTTTCACTAACTTTGATGCTGTCTCCGATTTTTACCAAAGCCGAAGGGACATCTAGGCTTTTTCCATTAACTTTCAGCAATCCATGATTAACCAATTGGCGGGCGGCATTTCGAGAGCTTGCCAGTCCCATGCGATAAACCACATTATCCAATCGCATCTCCAATCTTATCATCAGTAAATTTCCAGCGATTCCTTCTTTACCGCTAATATCTTCAAAATGCTTGCGAAATTGTTTTTCCAAAACTCCATAAATTCTTTTTATTCTTTGTTTCATAGCAAGTTGCTTGCCATATTCACTTAGTCCCCTCCCCATTCTCTTGCCATGTACGCCGGGAGCATAAGGCTTTCTTATCATTGCACACTTAACCGAGGCGCAGCGTTCACCTTTGAGAAAAAGTTTTTCGCCCGCTCTCCGGCATTTTTTACATCTTGAATTTAAATCTCTTGCCATAAGTTTAGTTATTAGTTATTAGTTCACGG
>DOKP01000054.1:13706-17087 GCA_003510795.1 Candidatus Moraniibacteriota bacterium
GGTTCACAGTACCCGCAAATAAAATTATCTATTATTTAAAAATTCTAATTTATAACTTAAAAATTTTGAATTTCTAATTTTGAATTTTGAATCAAGTCTTAATTTTCTAATTTTGAAATTAATACATTTGAAATTTATTCGAAATTTTAAATTCTAAATTTAAATTTACTATGTTTTCTCGACAGTTCTTCTACCGCTTCCGGTTGTTTTTCTCACATTTCCACGAATCGTTCTATTGTTGGTCTTAGTTCTCTGTCCTCGACTTGGAAGACCCTTTTGGTGTCTAGCTCCGCGGTAACAACCGATTTCTTTCAGTCTTCGAATATTCATCCTTATTTCATGTTTTAATTCTCCTTCAATCTTGAAATTTTCTTCAATATAATTCTTTAAAGTATTTATCTGATCAGAAGTAAGATCCTTGGCTCTAATATTTTTATCAATTTTTAATCCGTCCAAAATAACTCCGCTAACGGATTTCCCGATGCCAAAAATATAAGTTAGAGCGATCTCTATTCTTTTATTGTCCGGTATATTTACGCCTGCTATTCTTGCCATAATTTTAGTTATTAGTTGTTAGTTGTCAGTTCACAGTCTACAATATCCGTAAACTAAACGATATATTATTTAAAAATTCTAATTTATCCGCTCTGTCTTCGCGAGTAAATTATGTACTCATAATTTGCGTGGCGATCCAGTAGTGATATTTGAATGTATTTCTGGATTGCTTCGAGAGTACCCTCGCAAAGACCTTAAAAAATATTATTTGTTAATTTCGTCATTTGAAATTGGAATTTTGACATTTCACCCACTACACTCTTCTCGGTTTTCTTCGTCTGCAACCATTATGCGGAGCTGGGGTAATATCTTTGATAGAAATCACATCAAATCCTGCTCCGGAAAGGCCTCTTACGGCCGATTCGCGCCCGCCACCTACGCCTTTTATAAAAATCATTAATTCTCTTAGTCCAAATTTTTTAACTTTTTCGGAAACATCAGCCGCCACTTTGGTAGCTGCAAAAGGAGTGGATTTTTTAGCCCCTTTAAATCCAAGCATTCCCGAGCTAGACCATCCCAAAGTCGAACCATTCATATCAGAAATAGTTACAATTGTATTATTGTAAGTGCATTGAATATGCGCCTGCCCCTTAAAAACCGTTCGCTTTCCTTTCTTGGCTTGAGCTGGCTCATTTTCAACTTTAACAGCCTCTGCGACAACGGGGGTTTTAATTTTTTCATCTTGGATTTTCTTTTCTTCCATATTTTTTAGCTTTTAGTTAGTAGGTTATTGGCTTTTAGGGAATAAGCTCGTAATTAATATTTCAATCTGTCTTCGCGAGAAAATATTGTACTCAATATTTTTGTGGCGATCCAGAAATTTTTAACATTTTGAAATTTATTGCCTATCCTTGTCTTTGCTTGTGCTTTGGATTAGTGCAAATTACATAAACTTTCCCGCGACGTCTCACAACTTTGCAGTTGGCGCATATTTTTTTAGCTGATGCTCGTACTTTCATAATATTTTTATAAATTTTGTCCGCCAGCTGGCGGATTGAATTTTAAATCAAATTTTAATTCTCCAATTTTGAAATTAATACATTTGAAATTCATTCGAAATTTGAAATTCTAAATTTAAAATTAATTTTCTAGAGTCTCTTCGTTATCCTGCCTCTAGTCAAATCATATGGGCTCATTTCTAGAATTACTTTATCTCCCGGAAGCAATTTGATGTAGTTAACCCTCATCCTACCTGAAATATGGGCCAAAATTTCGTGTCCGTTTTCCAGCTTAACTTTAAAAGTTGTACTCGGAAGAGTTTCCATCACCATCCCCTCAACTGTGATCAATTCTTTTTTTTGAGTCATAATTTGATTAATTTGTACCAACACAAAAATAGAGGAGTTAATTTTATAATTAATATTTCATTCCTAATGCTTGAATAAAGGGAAAAATGAAAGCCTCTGATACATTTTCTATTTAATTTTAACTCATGCTATGTGTCAATATCCATATTAGCAGATACTAAATTTCTGTCAATAGCAATTTGGGCTTTTTAAATTCAGATTCTAACTGTCTCACTCGGGCCACTTGGAGCCCAAGTTTATTTTTATTTTTTTCAATGGTTTTTTCAAGGCTAAGCCTCAAATGCCCCCGAGGCTTAGCCTTTAATTGCTTTAATGCTAATATGTTAAAATGCTAATATGCTAACATGACCTATTCACACCAACTCGTCCTGTCTCGCTTTGCTTACCAAGGCGGGCCACTCATGGAAAGGCCGAGAGAATTTCGCCTATCTTAATTTTTTAAAATTCTTCTTGGAAATCACCGGCTTACCAGACTCTTTTTCAATATCTTTTCTTGTTCGCCCTGCCACTTTTCCTCCATCTTTCGCATCTTTCCTGAGAGGATTAAATCCCTTGGAATTACGGTCGCGATGAAGTTTGGTCGTGGTCACTTCGCCAAGCATAGTGAGTACTAACTCTATGTCGTCCATGTGATCTCTTAGATTTTCTCTTTTTATTCCCTTGAAATTTTTGTATTCTTTGACATCCATATCAAAAGTGCCTTTCAAAATTTCATTAGTCAAAATGGCAAATTCCAATTTTTCTTTAGCTCCTCTATTTTTCCATTCGTTAGTCAATGTTTCCCGCACTTCAATCCCTCGCATTCTCTTTTCAATCCAGCTGTCGCTATAACCTTTCAGTTTGTATAACACTCTAGCTCTCTTAGCTGCCAATTCTGGATCTTCAATTTCCTGGATTCTTTCATACCCAACTTTAGCTAACCAACGCTTGAATGGTTCAGCTTTGGGAGAAGGAATTGATTGAATTATGCGAAATATTCCTTCAGTATTAGCGCAATCTGTTTCGCGCATTTTGCCGTCTGGTGCAAGCAACTTCAACTGTCTACAAATTGTAGATAGTTGAAATTCACCTTCGATTTCCACTCTTGCTTTCATAGCTGTCCAATAAACACTCGGCCTATCACTGTCAGTCAACGCCCTAACTACATCTACGACCGAAAACCACCACTCATTCTTGTAAATAATTTTTCTTACATTCTTGCCTTTAAAAATAGCTACTTTGGTTTCTTCTTGCATATTTTTAGATGATTATTAAATTATTTTCTATTGAAATGCCTCAATGCTTTTTGTCTTAATGCTCTAATGTTAAAATGATAATATGTTAGCATGCTCTACTCACACCAACTCGTCTCCCCCATCCCCAGTCCTAAGGAATACCTCAGAATCAAAAGTGCATCCGTCGAATTAGAAACTTCATCGCAATTAACATCGCCTGTCGTCGCTCCTGCTTGCCAAGCTGTGCCGTTCATAGAGAGACCAAGAGAGTTTCTTAAAGTTAAAAGAGCGTCGGTAGTGTTGGT
>DOKP01000037.1:0-9138 GCA_003510795.1 Candidatus Moraniibacteriota bacterium
AGGGATATGCTCAGCGAAGCATATCCCTCTAATTTTTGTACTCAGCAATTAATAATTTGATTTATTTTTTTCATCATGAATCTTAGTTTGTAATGTTTAGCATTTAGTTATTTAAAATTTATTGTAAATTGAAAACTGAAAATTTTAAATTGATTGCTATTCCAAATGAATATTTCGATTCATTTTTTCTAGCTCTTCTTTGAGTAAAAGATTATTTTTTAAAGCAACGTCATGATTGATAATTTCGCGCGCTTCTTCGTAAGCGCATTTAATCATTTTGATGTTAGTGATGTTTTGCATCGTACTGTCAGCAAGGCCCGATTGGCGATTTCCCAAAAAATCTCCCGGGCCGCGGATTTCCAAATCTTCTTGAGCCACCTTAAATCCATCGGTATATTTTTCCAAGATGCGCAGACGGGTAGTGGAATTTTTGGCGAATAAAAAGCAGTAAGATTGAAATTCTCCTCTTCCGACTCGACCGCGAAATTGATGCAGTTGCGAAAGCCCAAAACGATAAGCTTCTTCGATTATCATGACGGTAGCATTGGGAATATCGATGCCCACTTCGATAACAGAAGTGGAAACCAAGATATCGGTTTTTTTGTTCTTAAAATTTAACATTATTTCTTCTTTTTCCTTGCTTTTCATCCGTCCGTGCAAAAGTCCCAATTTAAATTCAGGAAATACATCGCGCAAAAGCCGTGCGTGCTCAGTAACGGCCGCTTTTACTTCGGCTAGTTTTTCTGATTCTTCAACCAGAGGAAATATCACAAAAGCTTGACGGCCATTTTTAATTTCCTGGCGGATGAAATTATAAACTTCATTTTGCTTATCGGGCAAAATTACTTTAGTGATTATCTGTTTTCTGTTTTTGGGCATTTCAGTGATGAGTGAAACATCCAAACTTCCCAAAAGAGTCATAGAAATAGTGCGAGGGATAGGGGTGGCGGTCATACTTAGCAGATGGGGAATCTTACCGGGTAAACCGTCATTAATCTCTGTAATTTTTTGTTGGAGATAACTGCGTTGCATGACACCAAACCTGTGTTGCTCGTCAATAATAATAAGAGCTAAGTTCTTAAAACGAATATCTTTTTGAATAATTGCATGCGTGCCAATAACTATGTTTATTTTTCCAACTTTAATTTCTTCCAACATTGTTTCACGTGAAATTTTTGCTGTAGAATAATTTTCAATTTCTAATTTTGAATTTTGAATCAATTTTGAATTCTTTAATGAAGAATTTTTAATAATTATTGACGGATTATTTTTTATGACCAATGACCGATGACCGATGACTTTTCCTTCTCTACCGTGAACTGTTGACCGTGAACCATAAACCAACTTATACGAATTAGTCAATAATCCTATGGAAATATCAAAATCAGCCAGCAATTTGCTAAAATTTTCAAAGTGTTGGTAAGCTAAAACTTCCGTCGGCGCCATAATAGCGGCTTGAAAACCATTGGCTGATGTTTGGAGTGTCGCTAGTATCGCTACTATTGTTTTTCCTGAACCGACATCTCCGTTTAAAAGACGATTCATGGGGTGTTTCCTGGTTAAATCTTTTTTAATTTCAGTAAAAGCTTTTTTTTGATCGTTTGTTAAACTAAAAGGCAGGGAAGCTAGGAATTTTTTTATCTTCTCGGTTGGAAATTCTAATTCTTGGGCACTTTCTTTCTTGAGTCGTTTTTTTATTTGGAGGGCTCTGAGTTGAATCAAAAACATATCAAAAAAAGCAAATCTTTTTTGCGCCACTAGATAAGAATTTTCTGAGCGGGGAAAATGAACGTCATAAAGAGCTTTTTTGAGAGTCGGGAGGTGATATTTTTCTAATATCTCAACAGGAAGCGGGTCGACAATGTCAAAATCATTTTTGAAAATAGTTTCGATTTGCCAGCGGAGCCATTTAGAAGTTATGCCTCTAGTCTCGGGATAGATGGGGACAATTCTGCCTGTGTGATTAGGATTTTTATCAGCCACTTCCCAAATTGGATTGGAAAAATAAAAACCGTTTTTGTCCAATTTGGCTTTGCCACTGAGACGAATGAATTTATTTTTGCTAAAAACATCAATTAAATACTTTTGATTAAACCAGGTGGCGCGGATAATTCCAGTTTCGTCTCTGAGTTGAATTTCAATGATGCTAATTTTTTTGTGCCAGCTTCGCTTGAGGGCAAATTTGATGATTTCTCCACTGACTGTGGCGCTTTGCTCAGGAATTATTTCTGAAATGCTTACCAAATTAGAAAGGTCATCATAGCGGGCCGGAAAATGAAACAAAAAATCACCCACCGCAGTGATGCCTAGTTTCTTTAACTTTTCGGCCTGAGCGGGCTTTATATGAAAAGTTTTATCAATAGGGGTTTTTAAATTTAGCATAATATTAGTATAGATTATTTTGACAAAAGCATAAAGTGCTAGCATAGTTAATAAGCATAGCAATCTGCATTGACCGCTTAACTTCGAGATGTTAATCTCTTAAATGGTTCCTTTAGTGGCAAGAAGAGAGGAGTGATAATTTTTCTATTGAAACAAAATCATGGGGGAATGAATTATGTTTTTGGAAAAAAAGCTTTTTGCGTTGTCTTTGATTATTTTTTTAGGCTATATACTTTGGATAAATGTAGATTTTTTCTCGGTGCGAGGCCTCAAAAAGGATATGAAAAAAACTATTCGATATGGCGGGCTCTCTCTTTTTTTGATGACTATTTTTGTAATTTTCCAATAAAGAAAATAGTCGGGGCTTCAGATTGAGTGGCTTGGTGAGTTCACCGAGTCACTCGTTTTTTATGGAAACTTCTACTTTTTAGTATATAATAAAAAATGTGTGTTTAATAAAAAATAATTACAATTATTATGGATTCAAGAATTAAAATAATTTTAGAGAAGATAGAGGCGCTTAACATTGCCTTAAAAAAAGAGCATGCTCGTTTGGCAAAAAAATATGGTTTTTATTTTTCTCAAAAGAAAATAGTTTTTCTTAAAAAAATTAAAATAAAAAATAAAAGATTTCGCATCCCAGTTTGGAAATATGTTATTCCAAAAAATATTCGCCATGCTATGTCCTTGCCTTTTATTTATATGATGATAGCCCCAGCGATGATTTTGGATATTTTTCTTACGATTTATCATGCAGTGGCTTTTCCACTTTATAAAATTCCTAAAGTCAAAAGAAAAGATTTTATAATTTATGATAGAAAATTTTTGGATTATTTAAATGTGGTTCAAAAAGTGCATTGCCTATATTGCAGTTATATAAATGGACTTTTTGCTTATGCAGTAGAAATTGCGGCGCGCACTGAACGGTATTGGTGTCCTATTAAAGCGGCTAGCAAAATGAACGCGCCGCATAGCTGGTATAAGGATTTTGCTGATTATGGCAATCCCCAGGAATGGAATCAAAAATTTAACAATCATGAAGCTTTTGAATGTATGAAAGGTGAGGATAAAAAATAAAAAATAATATTTTTTGAAAGAAAAATATTTTTCGTGCGTATCATTTAAATGACAGGGCTATTTTTATTTGCTATACTGTCAAGGTACCAATAAAAAACCGCCCCTTCAATAAGGACGTTTTTTTATGTCCAAAAGCCAAAGGAGACGAATGTTTTGAAAAAATCAATTTTTTTGACAGTACTTTTATTGTTATCATTTAGTTTTTTGGGCATAGCTCACGCCAAAAAGGATAACAATTATTCAGCGAAGCGAAGCGTCGCTTCAAAGGAGAAAAAAAGTACCCCACCAAAGAAAAAGATTGCCGAAGGAGATGCAATCAGGGTTCTGGTCACAGGTTATTACACGCCAGTCAAAGGCCAGAATAAATACGCTACCAAAAGTTTTCGTGGCGACATGAAAAGAAATGGTGGCGGAAAAACTAGCTCGGGAACTTCTCCCGAAGAAGGAACGGTGGCGACTGATCCAAGGGTTATTCCTACTGGTACAGAAGTGTACATTCCAGAATTGGAATTGTATGCAGTCGCAGAAGATATCGGAGGAGACATCAAAGGAAAAAGAATCGATGTCTATACTGGAATTGGAGAGGCTGGACTAAGAAAAGCTCTTGATATCGGCAATCATCAAATGGTTACCGTGATAATCATTAAGCTCGCCTGATATTTAGGACAAATTTATTGGTACTTTGGGTAAAAGCAGGGATGGTGAACTTATCATTCCTGCTTTTTTAAATGGGTGTTTACGAGAGCTATTTTTTGTGTTAAATTAAAAAAATATTGTAGCAATAAAATTTTCTAATTTATGTTTAAAGAAATTGATTTGAGGCCACTTTTAAAATATTTAAGACCGTACAAAAGAGACGTTTGGTTAACTTCTGTTTTTGTGATTTTGGAAAATAGTACTTATTTAATGTTGCCTTTGATTTATAGTCGGGTGGTAGATACCGTGACCAAGGGTGGATTTTTCGAAAAGTCAGTTTATTTGTTGTTATTGCTATGGGCTATTTTACAAATTGGAGGAGGATTACTTATGCGAGTAAGGGTGATTTTGTCTAATAAATTGGGATATCGAGCTTCGGCTGATTTAATAAATAACTCTATAAAGCATTTAATTAGTTTGCCGGTTTCTTTCCATAAAAGAAAGAAAGTGGGAGAAGTGATTCAAAAATTCTCTCGAGCGGACGGTTATATTTATAGCTTGATTGATTATGCTTTGTTCAGTATTATTCCGTATTTAACTACTTCCTTTTTGGCATTTATCGTAATTTTTTGGATAAACTGGATGTTGGCCGTTATTTTCATGGTGTTTATCTTGTTCTTTGTGGTAGTAACGATTAAGAAAACTAATCCCATTATTATTTCTCAAGGAAAAATGAATAAATTTTTTGAAAAATATTATGGAGATGTATTTGATCGAACGCCCAATATCATCGCAATCAAGTCCAATACTCAGGAAGCTTCTGAAAATGAAAGAAATTTTGGAGCTATGAGAAAAGGATTGGATCTTAGTCAAAGGCAGGTTGTGATTTGGATGAATCTATATTTTTGGCAGAATTTGATTTCTACTGTGGCAACTATTTCTTTGTTTGGAATTGGAATTTATTTGGTAAGCATTAATAAAATCACCATTGGTCAGTTTGTGATGCTGATTGCCTATATTAATTTTGCTTCCAATGCCATTAATATGCTAGGCGGGCATTATAAAAAACTTCAAGAAGGAATAGCGACCATCAAAAGATCAGAAAAAATATTTAATGAAGTTTCTGAAGTCTATGATGTTGCCGACGCAATTCATTTGAAAAACCCCAAGGGAGATATTGAGTTTAAAAATGTCAGTTTCTCTTATGAAGATGAAAAAGTTTTAGAAGATATAAATTTTAAAGTTGAGGCTGGTAAAATGGTGGCTATTATCGGAAAAAGCGGTGAAGGGAAATCAACCTTGGTGGATTTAATTTCCCGTTATAATATTCCCCAGAAAGGACAAATTTTATTTGATGGAGTGGAAACAGGAGAAATTAATTTAAAAGATTTGCGCGACAATATCGCTATCGTTCCTCAAGAAATTGATCTGTTTAATGATTCGATAAAAAATAATATTGCTTATGCTAAGTTAGATGCTGTTGAAAAGGAAATTGTTCGAGCGGCTAAACTGGCTAATTGTCATGAATTTATAAGTAAATTTCCAAAAAAATATGAACAAATCGTGGGGGAAAAAGGCGTGCGGTTATCCACTGGGCAAAAACAACGTGTCGCTATTGCTCGGGCAATTCTTAGAAATCCTCGGATTTTAATTTTAGACGAAGCTACTAGCGCGCTAGACAGTGAATCGGAAAAATATGTCCAAAGTGCCCTGGAAGAAGTAATGAAAAACAGAACCACTTTTGTAATTGCACACCGCTTAAGCACCATTCGTAAAGCTGATTTGATTTTGGTAATTGAATGTGGAAAAATAGTGGAGTCAGGTGATCACCAAGAGTTAATGAATCATGGCGGAGTGTATAAGAAATTGAGTGAATTGCAAAATATCCAAGTCTAAGAACATATAATATAAAACATATAACATAGAACATATTTAACTAAGAAAATTAAAAACTCGTTTCATTCTCTTAAGAGGAGAAAATTTATTAAAATAATAAAAAATAAGGATGGAAAATTGACATTAAGGCTTACAAAAAGTGGTGAGAGAAAAGTATTTGAAATTTATGTAAATGATCTAAAGATAAATAAGCCCAAAGAATGGGATAAAAATTGGCGGATATTGATTTTTGATATACCAGTTAAATTAAATAGTGCGCGAACAGCTTTACGCAGAAAAGTAAAGGATCTGGGTTTCTATCAGTTTCAGGGAAGTGTTTGGTTTTATCCATATCCTTGCGAAGATGAGATTTTGACAATTGCAGAATTTTTTAAAGTAAGTGAGTATATTGAGGTAATAACAGCGAATAAAATATTGCACGAGGAAGAACTTAGGAAATACTTCAAATTATAATTGCAATTATCAATTTCTCGCTATTATTAAGATTGTGTCACTTTTGTCCACGTGCGACTAGACGGACACCAATTTGATGTATTTTTTCTTATTTTTTAAATAGGTGATTTTGTTTTATTGAAATTTTTTAATCGAAAAGAATTTCTTGGGGCTCTGCCCCAGGTAATTCATTAAAGTGATTTTATTAGCTGCCACATTTAGTAACAATTCAGCAACAATCCTTTACATAAGGACAAACAGATGATAAGCTAATAATACTACAAATTAATTTTTATTTGAATTTGAACCGCTATAGTGGTGGTTTTAGTTTATATTATTCATAATCATGACAGAAGTAAAAACAGTAGAATTAAAGACAGTAAAAATCCCCAATCCAGTAACCGTAAAAAAGTTTGCGGAGATTTTAAATTTGTCTGTTTCGGCTGTAATCACAGAGTTGATGAAAAATGGTATTATGGCTACGATTAATGAAGAAATTGATTTTGATACAGCTAGTATTATCGCCCAAGACTTGGGTTATAAAACCGAAGAAGATTTGGATGTAGTTGAGGGTGAAGCGATAACTTTGGAAAAATTAATTGATATTTGCAAAAAAGAGCAAGAGTCAGAAGATGTTTTGCCTGCTAGAGCTCCAATTGTAACTATTTTGGGGCATGTGGATCATGGTAAAACTACGCTTTTAGACACAATTCGCAAAGGTAATGTCGCAGCTGGCGAAGCCGGTGGAATCACTCAGCACATCAGCGCTTATCAAGTAAAGAAAAAAGGGCAAGTTATTACGTTTGTAGATACTCCCGGACATGAAGCTTTTAGTGCCATGCGTGAACGTGGAGTGAGTATTGCCGATGTGGCGATTTTGGTAGTGGCAGCCGATGATGGTGTCAGACCTCAGACTCGAGAGGTGATAAACTATTTGAAAGAAAAGAAAATTCCTACTATTGTAGCCATTAATAAAATTGATAAACCGGAAGCTAATGCTCAAAGAGTCAAACAAGAGTTGGCGGAGTTGGAAATTGTAATTGAGGAATGGGGTGGCAATGTAATCGCCAATGAGATTAGTGCTAAGAAAAACTTGGGTATTAAAGAACTATTGGATAGTATTTTATTGGTTTCGGAAGTTCTTGAACTTAAAGCGAGTCGAAAAAGTAATGGTTTGGGAGTAGTTTTGGAGTCTCATCTTGATCCAAAATCCGGACCAATTTCAACCGTTTTGATTAAAACTGGCTTTTTAAAGGTTGGTCAAGACATTGTAATCGGAAAAACTTTTGGCCGTATCAAAAGAATGGAAGATTTTACTGGCAAGCAGATTGATGTGGCTGGACCATCTGAGCCGGTGGTAATAATGGGTATCAATGGCACGCCGGAAGTGAATGATATTATCCAAGTAGCCGAAAAAGAAACGGTTTTGAAAATGCGATCCAAAGGAGGATTCGGTTCAACTGTCGGACGAAATGTGATCAGAAGCAAAAAAGATTTATATCAAAATTTAGATAATGATCAAATAAAAAGATTGAACGTTATTATTAAAGCCGATGTGCCTGGGTCATTGGAGGCAATTGATCAAATTCTTTCTGTGATAAAGTCAGAAGAAGTGATACTTGAATATGTTAATACTGGAGTGGGTAATATCACCGAGTCAGATGTCAAACTAGCCGAAAGCACCGGGGCAATTATTTTTGGTTTTAGCGTGACAGCAACTACAGTAGCCAAAAGAATGGCAGAAAAAGCGAATGTGATTATTAAATCTTTTAATGTGATTTATGAATTAGTAGAAGTGATAAAAAATGACATGGCTGATCTGTTGCCTCCGGAAATTGTCCGCACTGACTTTGGTAGAATGAAAATTTTAGCCATCTTTAAAAATGGAAAGACCGATATGATTGTAGGAGGAAAAGTAATTGAAGGTAAAATTGTAAAAAAATCTCTGTTAGAAGTTAAGCGAGAAAAGGAAATAATCGGTAAAGGTGTGCTAGAAAATCTAGAACAAAACAAAAAAGCCACAGAGGAAGTAAAATCTGGCAATGAATGCGGGGTAACTTTCGCCGGTGGAACAAAATTGATGATAGACGATGTCTTATATTCATATAAAGAAGAAGAAGTGAGGAGAAAATTATAAGGGAAGTTCGTAAAGTTAAAAAGTTTATAAAGTTCTTAAGGTAAAAATGATTAAACATACACTTTATGAACCTTATAAACTTTTTAACCTTATAAACCTTTATTAAATATCATGTCTTTTAGAATGCAAAAAGTTAATTCTCTGATTCGGGAGCAGTTAGGGGAGATTCTCAATCGAGAACTTGATTTAAAATCAGGGGTTTTTTTGACGGTGTTTAAAGTTGACACCACCAGTGATTTGCGCTACACTAACGTATTCGTAAGTGTTTTTCCGGAGAAAGAAGGCGCTTATGTAATGACGGCATTAAAAAACGAAAAGAGCAATATTCAAAGACTTTTAAACAAAAAACTGCACATGAAGATGCTCCCTAAAATAGTCTTTAAGCTAGATAAAACTGAGGTTGAGGCTGATGAGATAGAGAGAATTTTGCGAGAGATAGCCAGTGAATAAGTGTGTTTGTTTTTAAAATTTAAAACTTTGAATAGTCGATCTTTTCTGGTTGGCTTTTTTTAATTTTTATAGCTTACGTGTTTGAATAATATTTTTTGTTTCATGCGTTTCTGAAAAATATCATTTTT
>DOKP01000037.1:9204-10432 GCA_003510795.1 Candidatus Moraniibacteriota bacterium
TATCATTTTTTCTCGCCTTTCGCGTCCGCATCGGCAGTTTGAAAAAATAATATTTTTCAGAAACTAAGTTTATAGCAACTAAAGCGCGTGAGTCTTAAAATTATTAAAATAAATTCAAAGAGGAACCCCCTCTCATTCTCTCCCTTTGAGTGCAAAGAGGGAAAGGCTAGGGAAAAATTTATGAAATTTGAAAAAGAATTTAACACTCTTAAATACATAATAAAAAAATCTAATAAGATTTTGCTTTTTGCGCATAGTCGGCCAGACAGCGATACAATTGGTTCAAATCTGGCGCTTTATTATTATCTCAAGGAAATCGGAAAGGACGCGACAGTGGCGTGCTTTGACCAGATGCCGGAATATCTCAAAATGTTTGCTTACTATGATCTGAAAAATCCCGCAGAAATTGATCTGCAAAGCTTCGATTCAGTAATCGCGATGGATAGCGTGGAACGCGGTTTCGAGAAGGTGCGGGATAAATTTTTGGAAAATCAAGTAATCGTGCTGGTAGATCATCATCCGGATATAAAAGAAAATGGAGATTTAAATATTATGGATGCGAGTTATTCTTCGGTCTCAGAAATAATTTTTGATTTTTTTGAGTTTCATGATTTAAAGATTAGCAGTCAAATAGCAACTTTGCTTTTGATGGGGATACTGGGGGATACCGGCAATTTACAACATTCCAATACTACTCCAAAAGTAATGAATGCAGTGGCAAAATTATTGAATAGAGGCGCATCGGTGGCTAAAATTTCTAAAATGATTTTTTCCAACAATCGCTTCTCGACTTTAAAGTTGTGGGGAAGAGCTCTGGAAAAAGCCAAGATAAATCCAGAAAATAAAATGATTTCTACTGTGATAACCAAAAAAGATCTAGAGGAATGCCAAGCGAGTTATGATGATACGGCCGAGATTGCTTCGATTTTAAATACGGTTCCAGAGACAAATTTTTCTTTAGTTTTGTCGGAAAGAGATGGGGGGATAATTAAAGGAAGTTTGCGCAGTGAGAAATATAAAGGGGTGGATGTCTCCGAAGTAGCGCACCAGTTTGGTGGCGGTGGGCATAAACTGGCGAGTGGTTTTGAAATAAAGGGAAAGATTGTGGAGGATAAAGAGGGATGGAAGATAATATAGGTGAAATTTCAAATGCCCAATTTCAAATGCCAAATAAATTTTTAAATGACAAATCTTACTCCTCTCCCTCTTGTACTCAAGGGGGAGGGTT
>DOKP01000037.1:10553-15806 GCA_003510795.1 Candidatus Moraniibacteriota bacterium
CCGACGTGGTCGCGTTTCCGTTTTTCGTGGGTAGTTTCATGGAAAACCTCTTCTTAGTGAGTGATTTTGTTTATTTCACACAGAGATTTCTCCAATATTCCCTTTAATTCTTCCGCACTCCAGAAAGTAGTCAACTTCCTAGCAAGATCGTTGGCTACAATCTGAGCTTTAGCCAATTTTTCCCCATCTATTACAAATTGGGGTATTTCTTGGTTCTCTTCTTGTGGCATCATGGTGCCCTCCTTGGTTGAATTTTGACTCGAAGAATAAACCCAAATAATATTACTACAGTTATAGCCATGAGTCAAATGACGTTAATGAGGCAATGCCTCGCCTGTGCTTAATAATAAAATTAAAAATTATAGTTTTCCCTTTAAATCATAAATCTTAAATCATNNCATTTTCTATTATTAGTAATTATTCCTAATTATAGTTTATTACTATTAAGATAAATTGTCAAGAAAATTAAATAAGTAATCAGTCAAAAGTCAACGGTCATCATTTAAATTTAGGCATTATGTTGTTGTTTACTGGAGGTGTTTATTTGATGACTTTTGACTTGATGACGGATAACCCGGTATATTGCTTTAATGCTTTTTGTTTTAATGTTTTTATGCTAGTATGTTAAAATGCTAACATGCTAATATGTTAGAATGTTAATATGCTAACGTGAAGAATATGAAAATAGGCTGTCATGTATCAATCGCGGGAGGAGTTTTTAATGCGCCAGAGCGAGCGCATGATTTGGGTTGCGAAGTGATGCAAATTTTTTCGCGTTCTCCCCAGGGAGGTAAAACCCCCGAACTCACAAAAGAAGTTATTCGGCAATTTAAGCTACAGGCCAAAAACTATAAACTACAAACTACCTACATTCATTCTCCTTACTATATTAATTTTGCCTCCGCGGATAACCGCATTCGTTATGGCTCGGTCCATGCTATCCAAGAAGAACTAGAAAGAGCTAGTTTGCTAGGCGCAAAATATGTGATGACTCATTTGGGTTCGGCTAAAGATTTGGGTGAAAAAGCGGGACGAGAAAAAACCATTGAAATGTTGATTAAAACTTTGGAAAATTATACAGGCAGTACTAAATTACTTTTGGAAAACAGTGCCGGGGCAGGCGCGATAATTGGCGATGATTTAAATGACTTGGCTTATATTATAAAAAAAGTTAAAAATAAAAATATTGCAGGAATTTGTTTGGATACTCAACATAGTTTTGCTTCAGGTTATGATTGGACAGACTTTGATAAAACTATTAAGAAAATTGATAAAGAAATTGGTATAAAAAATATCAAATTAATCCATGCTAATGATAGCCTCACCGAATGCGGTTCCAATAAGGATAGGCATGCACATATCGGCCAAGGTTTAATTGGACTAGAGGCTTTTAAAAATATTGTAAAATTTGCCAAAGAAAATGAGATTGATATGATATTAGAAACCGAGCATGAAAAAGTCATAGAAGATATTGAACTATTAAAATCTTTACGGGGAAAATAATTTCAAATTAGAAATGTTAAGTAAACTTTTAAATAATAAAATGAAAAATAAAGTCATAGTGCCAGATGAAATAATAGAAAATAAAATATTTCTCATTAGAGGAAAAAAGGTGATGTTTGATAAGGATTTGGCTGTTCTTTATGGGGTTGAAACAAGGACGCTAAACCAAGCCGTCAGAAGAAATATAGATCGCTTTCCAGAGGATTTTATGTTTCAATTAACGAAAATAGAAATAGAAAACTTTTCAAGGTCACAAATTGTGATCTTGAAAAGAGGTCAAAACATAAAATATAATCCTTATGTTTTTACTGAGCAGGGCGTGGCGATGCTATCCAGTGTATTAAAGAGTAAACGTGCCATTCAAGTCAATATTCAAATAATGCGGACATTTACCAAAATAAGAGAAATGATTATCAGCAATAAAGAGTTGCGTTTAAAAATAGAAGCAATGGAAAGAAAATATGATAATAAATTTCAATCAGTTTTTGATGCTATAAAAAGAATTTTAATAACTCAAGTCAAAGAAAAACCGGAAAGAAAAAGAAAAATAGGATTCAGATCCTAGGGACGAGTGTTGCTGAAAATGTTAATATGCTAATCCGTCAGCTGACGGAGCTAAAATGATTCATATGAAAATTGCAATTATTTCCGACGTGCACAATAATGAAACTAACCTAAAAAAAGTTTTAGATTATTGCATAAAGAAAAAAATTAAAAAAATTATCTGCTGTGGAGATTTGGCTTCAGATGAAACTTTGGATTTTATGGCGGATAATTTTAATCCGCCAGGAGGCGGAGAGATTTATTACACATTTGGCAATATGGATAATGAACAGCTTAGAGAATTTCAGTATGTAGATGTTTATAAAAATGTACGCTTATTTAGAGATTTTGGAGAAATGGAAACTGACGATGTAAAGCCAAATGGCCACGGGGCAAAGCGAGTGGCTTTTGTTCACTATCCTGATAAAGCGAAGCGTTTGGCTGAGAGTGGCAAATATGATTTTGTTTTTCACGGACATACACATAAGCCCTGGACTTCCATTGTCCAGGCTCGGAGAAATCAATATATTTTTAGTTGTACCGTGCTTAATCCCGGAAATGTGGCGGGAGAAATTTATCTGCCGACTTTTGCTGTTTGGAATACTCAGGATGATAAGTTTGAATTGATAAGAATACATAGCCTTAATTAGGTTAATATTTCTTGTGGGTGTCATTCCGACTCGCCTCGCTAAAGCTACTGCGAAGCGGGCCGGACAAAGCTTTGTACTCAAAGATTCGGAAGTGGAGGAATCTTAAATAATAAAAATCATATGAAGCAATATTGTGTTTATATTTTATCTAGTAAAACAAAAGTTTTATATATTGGAGTAACTGGAAATTTATCGAGAAGAATTTATGAACATAAAAATAAATTGATAGATGGATTTACTAAAAAATATAATTGCACGAATTTAGTTTATTTTGAACAAACAGAAAATGTTATGAGCGCGTTAGAAAGAGAAAAACAACTTAAAAAATGGAGAAGAGAGAAGAAAATAAATTTAATAGAAAAAATTAATCCAAATTGTTTGGATTTGGCAGATAATTTATGATAATATTTGTTAGATCTCTCCATGCATAAATTTCCGAGTACAGAAATTTACTTAGTCGAGATGACATATGACCTATAATTGTATGAACAAAGAAAAGCTAGAAAAATTAAATAAACAAATGCTCGCTTGTACGAAATGTGCTCTTCGAAGTGGTTGCAAGCAAGTGGTGCCAGGAGCGGGGAGTGCGGATGCTGAGATTATGTTTATCGGTGAAGCTCCAGGAAAAAAAGAAGATGAGCGGGGTGTGCCTTTTGTGGGAGCGGCAGGAAAATTTCTGGATGAAATGTTGGCGATCATAAAATTAAAAAGAGAAGATGTTTACATTGCTAATACAATCAAATGTCGTCCGATCGAAAATCGCGACCCCTCTCAAGAAGAAAAAGATATTTGCTGGCCGTGGCTCGAAAAACAAATTGCTATTATCCAACCTAAAATTATTGTTACTCTCGGCAGGCATTCGATGAATTTGTTTTTGCCTGAATTAAAAATATCCGAAGCACACGGCAAAGCTCTGCGCAAAGATTTCCCCGGACTCGGAAAACAAGTTTTTTTTACCTTGTATCATCCAGCGGCCGCTCTGTATAATGGCTCCATGCGCGAGACTTTAATTAAAGATTTCAAGAAAATACCAAAGGTCCTGAATCTTATAAAGAGTAAATAGTCATCAGTCAACTGTCATCGGTCATCAGTACTTTTAAGATTGTTATTTTTTAAAATAAAAAATCGCCAATCTCATCGTACTAGATGATATTGGCGATTGAGCCGCATGCTTCACAAAATTTTAAGTTCATTGGTGAAGAAATCTATGACTGGTTGACGAAATGCTTGTGGGGAATCGCCACCAGTCCATATGCTAAACCAACTATCAAAAATTCTTCTTTCGGGAGAGAAAATTCCCGCACACGCAGGAGCTTTTTTTGTAGTTAGCTTAGCAGCAACAGCGTGATGATGCATATCTATATCATCTATTTTATGACCAAGAGAAAAGGTATCGATAGATAATGTGAGTAAAATTTCATCGAAGTAGTATAAAAACCAGAAAGGTTCGGTTGGTTTTTCTCCATTTTCGTAAGGAACAAATTCACCTTTTTCGTTGAAATAGAAAGCTTTCATAATGTATCCTCCATGTATGGGTTGATGTCGACTTCTGATATAATGTAAGAAACTGTTCAACATCTTTTTAACAACACTCTTACGAAACACAACACCATCATTTGCAAGCTTGAATTCAATTTTCTTTCACAATTTTTCCATAACCTGCGGCATTTTTCCAACCATGAGTAACTTCTTTCTACTACCCAGCGTTTCGGAATAACTGCAAATGTATGCAATTCATTTCTTTTGGCAATTTCTGTTTCCGCTTTTAAAATCTTTTTTACTTTCTCGGCAAACGGTTTACCGATATAGCCACCATCAGCCAATATTTTCTTCACCTTCGAAAGGTGTTTTTTATTCGCCTTAAATGCCTCAATAGCTCCATCTCTGTCAGTTATATTAGCAGTCGTAACACTTAGGGCATGGGGCAATCCATTGGTGTCTACGACAATATGCCTTTTAATGCCGGAAACTTTCTTGCCTGCGTCGTAACCTTTCTGTTCGGCTGATTCAGTATTTTTTACACTTTGCGCATCAATGATACCCAAGCTCGTTTTGCAGTTTCTTCCATTTCTCAAACGTTCTTCGCTGACCAATTTTTTTTAAAATCTCCTCTAGCACGCTGGGAGTGTTTTTGTTTTTCTTTTGGCTCCATAACTGGAAGTAGTGATGAACTGTACGCCATTTTGGAAAATCAGAGGGTAGCATTCTCCATTGGCAACCGGATTTTAACAAGTATAACAGGGCACAGAATACATCGTATTGATCAATGGTTCTCGGTCTGGTTTTCTTGCAAGCAGTATTAAGAATCGAACTAATTTTTTCAAATTGTTCTCGGGTAACATCACTTGGATATATTTTTCTTTGCATAGTTTTGTTTATTTTTATTTTTATAAACCTCTGCAAAGAAGTATACATCAAAGAAAAGATGTTGAACAGTTACTAAGTACTATGTGCATTCTAAACATTTTTCTGGCGAAATGTCAATTTTTATTATTACTGGTTACTAGTGACTGATTACCGATGACTATGTAAGAATTGTCATAAATACATGATAATG
>DOKP01000084.1 GCA_003510795.1 Candidatus Moraniibacteriota bacterium
AAAAACCCGCCATTTTCTGGCGGCTTTTAATAAATAAAAAGAATTAGTTGTTTAGCTGGTAGCCAAGCAATAAGTCGTTATAAAATTTATCATTCAAAACTGGAGCTTGTATTGTTTTAATAATAGGATAAGCGTAATTGAAAGCTTCTTCTATCGCCACCTTTCCGTCATATTTTAAGGGATTAACACTTCTTTTATTGAGCGGGTTAAATCCATCTCCTAGCCCATCTGTCATCGCCCTTTTCACAAAATAATGAGCAAACAATCCTTCGCTTTCTTTATAGATAGGACTATCTATAGTTCCATTATTATACCCGCCTAAGTAATAAGTCATTGAACTCTGATATTCAGTGCTGGACATCGCCAAGACTCTTCCATCGGATTCAAGATCTTTCATCCCGCCTGCATTACAAGTGTCAAAAGCAAAAATAATTCTTTTAGTTGGGGCGTCGGCAAACCACGCCCGGAGTTGATCATCCCAGATATAGGAAGAATTTCCTGGTACATAATTGATACCGTTTGCATAATCAACTTCGCTATAATCCTGATCATAAATAAACATGGCCTCATCTAAAGGTCTCATCGTTATCAAGTTGCAATCCTGCTTCGTCATAAGCAACGCCAGTTGAGCTGTGTCCGCTGAAAAAGAATACTAATTCATCATTGGCAGTCATTTTTGCTGGAGTTGTCTCAGTTCCCACTAGTTCATCAATTTTAGATTTTATAGCATTAAATCTTGCATTGGCATCGCTAAAAATAAAAATATTTGAATCACTATAGTTATATTCATCAATCAAAGCTTTCTTCATATTCAAAGCATCTTCATCCTTGCAATAATAGGCTAATTCATCTTCTACAGTTGGAAAATTTTTCCCTGTCTTAGCAGCAGTTACACAAAGATCATTTATTTTTCCAGCATAGTTTGCCATACCCACCAAGATTGCGTATCGTTGGCCACCAGTCGGAATCTGATTTCCCAATATTCCCGTTGCGCCCCCAGCTGACAAATCTGGAGTGGGAGATGGTTTTGCCGGTTTTCCTTTTAAGACCCTCTCAATCTCATCAAAAGATTTTCTTTCATTTTCAGAGAGAACATTCTTTTTTGAAATTTTCACATTTTTCGCCTCACTTGGTTTATCGAATTTGTTCTCTTTTTCTCCTTGCGCTACTACCCCTATTGCGCTAAGAAAAAATACAAAAACAAAAACTGCCCATGTTATTTTTTTCATTTTTTATTTTTATTTAATTATTACTTTTAAACTATACCACAAAGAAAACAAAAAAACACCTCTGCCCGCATTGCTACGCGCAAAGCGTTGCAGACTGGCGATAAGTCATTCAAAGCGGTTCTCAAAGTAAATAAACTATTTACAATGAAACGACCTAGTTTTATCCAAAATAATTTTCCACCGCAAATTCAAATTGTTGCATAAATATTTCCTTTATATAAGAAATATTATTTTGCTCATAAAACAATATCATGGCTTTTTTGTATTCGATAGTGTCAACATCTCTGTATGACAGCATGGATTTGCTGTGGGCATGCAAGATAGCATTAGCAATGATGCGCGAAGTACGCTTATTGCCATCCTCAAATGGTTGAATATAAGCAATCATAATGAGCACGATAAAGGACTTGGCAAAAGGATTTTTTGTTCTCTCAAGAACTTCTACTAATTTTTTCATAACAACTGCAATGTCTTTTTTCTTGGGTATGGGTCGATAAATCGTTCCAGTGATTCCGACCGGATGATCCCTGAAGTCTTTTTTGATATCTATTTTTTCCGTCAGAAGCTCATGGATTTTTATAATCTTATCCAAAGTGATGTCCTTGAAATATTCATCATTGGTCAAAATAAAATCAAGTGTTTTTTTGTGATTCAATATCATCTGCGCTTCTGATTTATTTTTTCCTTTGGCGAAATGCATTTCTCTGATGAGCATTTCTGTTTCAAGCAAGGTATATGTATTTCCTTCAATCTCTGAAGATTTCCAAGATAGTTCTATTATTAGACGCTCCCATTCTTTTCGGAAAATAGTCGGGCTATCCTTAGCTAATTTATTTCTTGTTTCGATATATTTCTCATTAGCCTTCTCTAATATTTCCATTTCTTCTCCTGAAAAAATACTATCATTTAATACAGATAAAATCTCATCATTAAACAATGGCTTTGCTTCTCGCTCTGAAAATGGTCGCGAGAAATATTCTTCCACGTCAATTTTCTTTGCAATCGGATATTTGGAGGAAAGTTGATATGTGACAGCTCGCCCAGCAGTTCCCCGCCTTTCTACTAAACCCGCCTGAATCATTTTTTCCAAATCTCTAGAGATAGTCATTCTCGTTATCTTGCCTAGTTCTTTCGCTATATGCTCACTTATTTGACCGCCAGAAACACTCCCTTTTCCTTCGATAAAAGAGAGAATCATCTCTTGCCTTGGGATTAATTTTTCATTTTTCATAATAATATAATAGTAACATTTTTATAGTCTAAATGTAACATAAATGTTACATTTAGTCAAGAATAATAACATTTTTTACCAATAAATCCCCACTTTAAGCCATATTCTTTGTAACATCCTAATTTCATATTTTTGTAATTATGCAAGTATAAAGTTAACATATTATAATTTTCTATATCTTGCTCCTCTCGTTACTCCGATTCTTTCAATCAATTTTAAATCAACCAGCCTCGACAGAGCCTGTTTGATGGTTGGCATCGGGATTGAGCTGTTGAGCATTTTTTCAATCTCTGAAACACTCAATTCATCAGCCTCAAACAATTGATAAATTCTTAGTTGCTTTTCCGAAAGTAATTTTTCGGGCTGATCTTTATCCATTATTTCTTTAGCTCTTCTTATCTGCTCCAAAAGAACATCTAAGAAAAAATTAAGCCAGAGTGCAATATCCTCATTTTTTGTCTTGTGCTTAGATTGAGTTTTTCGCAATGCCCAATAATAATCAATCTTTCTTTCCTCAATAATTTCATCTAATGAAACATATGGCACATAGGTATAGCCAGCCTTAAGCAAGAGCAGTGTGGTTAGCGCTCTTGAAAGCCTTCCATTTCCATCACGAAATGGATGAATTGCCAGAAATTCAAAGATGAAGTTTGCAACAAGAATCAGCGAATGTGAGCTCTTTTCTTTTGTTTCCTCCTTTAACCAAAATAACACATCATCCATCTCTTTTTTTGTCAGATATGGTGGAGTTGGATCAAAAACAGTAACTTCCTCTCCATCTTTTTTTATCATGACAACTCTATTATCAGTTGTTTTGTATTTACCCCTATGCAATTCATCTTTATCTGAAAAACTAAGCAATATTTTATGAAACTGCAAAATATAACTTTCGGTGATTTTAAAAGTTTTCCAATTATCAAAAATTCTTCCAAGTAAATCTGCATATCCAGCCACCTCTTGAGCGTCTCTTCCTTTGGGTGGAGCTGACTTCAATCCTTGCAGAAGCTTTGCTACTTCGTCATCGGACATTTTCGAGCCTTCAATACGAGTGGAAGACCCTGTGCTGGTAATAATCACACTTCTTTTGAGCCTGCCCAGAATTTGTGGACTAAGTCTTATGCTCCCCCTCCAGAGACCTTTAAATTCGTCTATTTTTGAGATTTTTTGTAATATCTCTTGCGTCAAAATGACCCTTTTTTGAAATCTGTTATTCATATTGATTTAAATATATTTTAACTATATCTAATTATAGCTAATTATATCTAAAAGTCAAGGAAAGTTACCCACTGGTAAAAATGCATAAAAACACTCCCTGGAAACGAAACATTTCTCGACAAAAAATATGACATTTTCATTTCCTCTTTACAACTTTGTAGTTTTATTGACTAATAGGCATATAGGTGCTAATTTAAAAACAAGTTAAAATAACTAAATTATACACAAATCTAATGAAAAATAAATCAATAATCGTATTAATATCTGTAATTTCGCTTGTATTGATAGCTGGGGTTGGTTTTTTATTTCTGAAAAATAAAGAAGGAAATAATAAGGAAATTTTACAAGAAAAAATAATTATTCCAAATGACGCTAATCAAAATAAGAAAGAAGCTGATATTGGAGAAATAGACACAAGTAATTGGCAAGTTTATAAAAATGAAGAGTATGGGTTTGAGGTTAAATATCCAGAAAATTGGAAGACAAAGAAGTTTAAATCTTCTTGTTTGGGCCTTGGAGATTGTGCCATTGATTGCAATAAAATGCCAGAAGAATGTAATATTGTAGGATTTTCTTTTTATAATGAGAACGATGTAAAGCTAGAGTCAACCGCTATATCAGTGGTTCCCGAAAATCAAAAAAAATCGAGCGAACTCCATAATATAAAAAGCGAATGGATGCAAGGAATGTTTAGCGGTTGTTATGTTACCGCAAGGATAAACACAGATAATAATGAATTTCTTCTGGGAAGTTTTCGCTCAGCAACTGATTTAAATGATGCTGAAACTACCCAAAAGGAAAATGATCTATGTGAAAGAAATATGTTAAATCCACTTTTTAATGAAATGGTGAAAAGTTTTACTGCCATAAATTAAAGGTAGAAAATAATGACTGCACAAAAAATATTTTAAAAACATTTAAGTATTTTCTGTGCAGTCATAGGGATTGCATATTATGCAGTTGTTTGAAAACTTAAAAAATGGAGGTTTACCATGTTTCATCAATCAGTATGTTTGTTTATTGTCGTATTCGTGATGTTACTATCCGAAAGCTGTCTGGCAGAGTGTCCGGGAGGAACAATGCCTAATGGATTTTGCTGGCCAACGGAAGGAAGTGCAAAGCTTTTAGGATGGCATGGAGAAAATGAAAGTTATCCCGGAGGCGTTCATCTTGCTCAAGATATTAGAGCCAATGAAGGTGACGATGTGTACGCAATTGCCGATGGTACGGTTTTGCATAATAGCATGAGTATCGGTGGATATGGTGGCGTTGGTCGTAATGGAGGCGGACTTATTATTAAACATAAATTATCAAGTGGAGAGGAGTTTGTAGCGCTATATGCACACTTAAAAAATATTTCTGCGGGAACAACTGTAGAAAAGGGCAATAAAATTGCTGAGATAGGACCTTATCTAGGTGGAACAGTGCATCTTCATTTTGGAATAAGATTTCCATTTAATGACGATAACAATCGTTGGGCTGGATATGGATACGGAAGTGATAACGGCTTCACTCAGCCAATCGCTTTCATTCAAAACAACGCTCCTTACGTCGATTTCTCCGACAGTTCTAAAACCGTAGAAGCTACTGTTCGTAAAGTCGGTGATGCAGCTTGGTATCCACCCAATGTAGATTGCTTGGATGCTCAAGTATGGTTTCGAGTTACTCAAACCACTTGTTATTCTGCAAGCAGAGCAATATGTTTTGAAATCATGGATGCTTGTCCTGCATTCTAATAGCCTAACTCAAGGGAGGATAAAAATAATGAAGATAAAAATAATCTTGATATTACTTCTATTTTTCACTCCGCTGTACGTTCCAGCCGCAAGGGCTGAACTTTGTGGAGGCACAATTACCATTCAAATTGGTCCTTCATCATATGGAGGAACTTATAACGATCCCGAACCCACATCTTCCGATTCTGACCCTGACCTCCATATCAACAGTTTTGATTTAAAAGAGCTAGGAGGAAGTTGGGTTAAAGAGATATACAAAACTCTCTATTGGGGACAAAGCCTTCAAGTTGAAGGCAGAATGGAAGTCGAAAACCGCAGTTCGGGGGAAGCCGAAGATGTAGACTCGGATTATCGGATTGAAAATAAGCGTGATTTTGATGAAAACGATACCAAGATTGATGAAGACAGTCCTTTTGATATCGACCCGGGAGAACGAGAAGAAAAAGGTATGAGTCCAGTATTAATTGCCGTTTCATCAAACGGTCAAACAGTCACTGTGTCTCGCGGTAGCACGAGTAAAAGTTTTCCAGTAATAAATGGTTTTGTTAAAATATACTTCTTTGTTGACGTGGAAGAAGATGATGGCGATCACGATATTTCTTCTGAGTCTGACAAAGACGAATATGGCAAAATTGAACTCATAATCAGACCTCCTATAATAGCTAATTTTTCTGCTAGTCTGTTTACCGGAACTGCTCCTTTAACTGTCAGTTTTACTGACTATTCAACCAATAACCCCACTAGTTGGAGTTGGGATTTCGGAGACGGGTATTCTTCCTCAGAGAAAAATCCCACTCACACTTATCTTTCGCCTGGTATTTTTACCGTCAGATTAACCGCCAGCAACAGTTTAGGAACTGATTCTGTAACAAAAGTTGCATATATCACAGTTGCCGATGTAGTAGTTCCTCCTGAACCAACAATAACTGCACCTGTATTATTCAGAATCGTATTGGTCGAATGACTGTACCGATTAAAATATTTATTTAACCCCATCTTTTCCCTAGGGAAAGATGGGTTTTTTATTTATATAGAGGAAAGTTGTCACTCCCAAAAATGCATAAAATCGCTCCCTAGAAACGAATCATTTCCCAACATAAACTAAAAAAACACCCATCCATTGAGTGTCCTGTTTTTGTAATTATGCAAGTATAAAAGTTTATCACTCCCGCAAATTTTTTACAAAATGTGGGATTTTATCTTTTGCGGTTCCCGATAAGTCATTCAAAGAAAGCGGTTCTCATTCTAATAAATTAGAATGAAACGACCTAGTTAGGTTTGTTCCTAGTCGGTTTTAAGCGACTAAGTGTACACCAATACTCCCTAGAAAGGAGGTGATTCGTGGGAGGAATTACTATTTACAAGCTAATGCTTGCTGACAATCGTTGAAAACTTTGGTATATTTTTCCTTATATTTTTCATATTCTTTCTTTCCAAAATCCTCATATCTTTCCATATACTTATCAAACTTTTCCTTTGTATAAAAACTGTCGGAAACACAATATTGATTTACATCTGCAGAGCAATCCCTAGATTTGACCGCCTCAGCTTGCACATTTGCTATTTGACTCTTCTGAGATTCAATTGAGCCCTCTGCTTGCGATAACTTCTGAGTCTGCTCGTCAATTGTCGCTTTCTGTTGTTCTATGAGCGTCTGCATTTCCTGCATTTTATTTTCATTGTCTTCCTTGTTTTGGTCTATTTTATCAGCAAGTTCTAAAACTGATTCTTCTGGAGCAAGTCCCAAAATCAAATTTCTAGTTTCCCCGATAGCCATTCCAATAACTGGAGATAAAACAGCTCCGACAACAAAGAATATCACCGAATAGATTATTACTTTTTTCATAAGCAAGTAACTTAAAATGAAGAATTATTAATGGTTTCAGTATAACTCAAACAGCCAAAAAAATCCATCATCATAGCCACGAATCCATATTCATCCCCTTTTCGTGGGCTTGCTTGGCCTCATCATCGCTTAAAATCCCCAGATAATGCCTGCTAGTTGTTTGAATATCAGAATGACCCAATAATACTTGAATATGACCTAGACTGACACCTTTTTTCATTAAAATTGTGGAGAAACTATGACGTATCGTATGGGCGGTGGTACTTTCAGTTAATCCTGCCAATCTGCGATATCTTCTAAAACTTTTCTGAGCATCATTCCTATCCCAGCGATTTGTCTTTCCTTCCGCTACAAAAATAAATTCTCCCTCATAGCCTCTCTTTTTGATATATTCACGAATATACTCTAACGACCATTCGGTAAAATATAGTTTTCTCTGTTTATTGCCCTTGCCGATAATCAATGCTTCTTTTTTCTCCCAGTCTATATCGTTAATTTTTAAGTTTAAAGCCTCTCCTATTCTGCATCCACTTGAAATTAAAACTGAGATAAAAGCCCTGAACCTCAAATCCCTCCCATTTCTTTTGCCAATAGAACTGAAAAAATGCATCAACTCTTCTTCAGTTAGATAATCCACTCTCCGTTTGGGAATTTTAGGTCTTTTTATCTTATCAAAATCCATAACCCGAAGATGCAATTCATTTTGACAGAATCTCAATAATTCTTTGATTACAGATAAATTATGAGCTCTAGTTGTTGGTTTTAATTCTCTTAGCTTATATTCTCTTTTGAGTTTTTCAATACAATCCTCGTTTATTTCTGAAACATTCAAATCGCCAAGAATATTCACAGTCCATTTAATAACCTTCCCATATTCATAAACAGAAGCAGATGCCATCTCTTTTTCTAGTTCACAATAGTTTAGAAATAATTTTCCAGCTTCACTGAGTTTTATTAAGTTTTGTTTTTTAAAAAATAACATTGGATTTTTTATTGTTTTTCCAATGTTACCTTCGTGACAAATTAAGTCAAATTAGTTATCCACTTTCCCTCTTCTTTTAATTTTCTTATTTTTTAAGTTTCCTTTCGCCAGTCTTTTCAAATCTTCCTCTCCCTCAACTCCCCTTAGTCTTCCAGATAAAAACCCTAGCTTGTAAGTAGCACCCTCACTCATAAGTCTCCAGTTAGTATAAGATAAAGTCTTCTTTACTAACATCTGAAAATCCTGAATGCTAACTAGTTTTTCTCTGCCAATTTTATTATCTTGCAAGCTAAAACTAAGAATAACATCTTTCTGAATCTCTGGTTTTTCGAACTCCAAACTAGTAAAGTCAGCTTTTTCGAGAGCAGGATTAAGAAGTGATTGTAGCTCAACAATCGTCAGCTTCTTGATTTTTGAAATTTCATCATATAACTTAGTGTTCGATTTTCTCTCCTTTGCATCATCAGTCAAATCTTTTATTGCTTTCATATGTCCTACTTCAGCTGAATATCTTACGCCATCTTCAGATGATAGACAATATTTCTTGCGATTAGCTTCGAAATTAACATCCACCATATCTTCCTCTTCTTTTCTAGTTAAATCCATTGATTCTGCTTCGCTGTAATCACAATCCAAACAAGTATATATTGTTTCAATAAAATTGCCTTTTCTTTGATGCTCCGATTGTAAGTGTGCACTGCACTTCGGACACAAAATAGGTTTTGCTTCCCATTCTTTTCCGTTTTCCCAATAAGCTCTTCGCTTACTGCATTTTTCGCATTGAAACATAAATACAATTTCATCTTTGTCTTTTGAGTAATTCATTAAGTCTCGAGAGATACATTTCATCTTAGAAGAACTGCACTTGATACAACGCACTCCCTCTGGCTCAATGGCATTTTCCAACTTTTCATCCAAAGCCAAATCTTTCTCCAACCAACCTTGAATAGTTTTTTCTTTATCGCAATACCGCTCACCCTTCATAAAATATATTGCAACTGGAGCAACACATTTATCAAAAAAGTCTTTTTTTATTTTAGCGACAGCCTTATCTTTATGATCTAAAGAAGTAAGACCATTGCTTTTTTCCAGCTCCTGACACTTCTCAATAGTGAATCTATCATAAAGCTCACTGTAATAAATTTGGTCTTTGAGATTTTTCATTGCTAACTTAAAAGATTTTTATATATTTTATAGTCATCATCTGAGAAGCAGACAAAATATACTCTCTCAATTTGATGTTCCTCTTCCTCGAGAAAATCTTTAACAGCCTGAACTGCGATTAACGAGGCTTCATCAATCGGATAGCCATATACTCCAGTAGAAATATTTGGAAAAGAAATTGTCTTTACTCCATTATCAACAGCTAAATATAGGCTCATTGTATAGCAACTTCGGAGCATATCCGCTTCTCTCCCATTTTCATTTCCATAAATAGGTCCCACTGTATGAATAACCCATTTGGCAGGTAGTTTATATCCCTTGGTTATTTTAGCTTCTCCTTCCATACAACCACCAAGAGTTAGGCATTCCTGATATAATTCTTCTCCTGCCACTCGGTGAATCACGCCATCAACACCGCCACCGCCAAGTAACCTGCGATTAGCAGAATTAACGATAGCGTCAACTTCTATTTTTGTTATATCACCTTTTATAGATATGAGTTCTGTTTTCATTTGCTTAATATTACCTTCGTGTGAAGATAAGTCAAATTAAGTTATCTATTTATGCATGTGTATATGGGAAGTGCAAATGCTCTGTGATAATTTTGCAACTCTACAAATTTATAGCAATAAGTATCAATGTCATCCTCATCCAATTTACTTCCAGATTGTTTAATCTTGTTCCTCAACCATTCATCGTCCTTTAGCTTTCTTGAATAGCGACAAACAGTTTTAACGAACACATAAAATCTATCCATATCCAAGGGATGGAAGGATTCTGGATAGTTATTTATCCACACTGTGAAAGCCTGTTCTATAGGATGTTCATTATGTTTTATAGGCATATTTACTCCAATTTCATTAACTCCAATAATCAATCGTGCCGTTTATATCTAGATATTAACGCATACTAGCTTCTATGCGAGTCAATCAAAATTATTTGTTTCTTTTATCCTTCATTTTTAATCAACAACAATATATCTTTTCTTTTTACTGACTCTGGCTTAATTTTGTACACATCACGAATAAATGATATTACTGACATTTGATTATTGTATTTGTGTTTATCATAAATTCTTGTTATATCTTTTTCATTAAGAATATCAAATATTATAATCAGGCTCACTAGAAATTTATCTGCATTGCGAAATGAATCCACATCAAATTTTGCTATTAGCTCTTCTTTTAAAATAAACATTAGATATGAATCACACTTATCGAGAAACAATTTAATTTCTGCCTTTCTTATAATTTCATCCCTCGATTCCAGATTATAATACTTACCTTTAAAATACTTTCCTTCGCCGTATCGAATATGCGGCAATGCTAATAATTCTGCATACAATTTATTTTTTCTTTTCTTTTGATAGTCCATGACATCATACAAAAACTCAACAACCATTTTTGCCGAATTCACTATAAACTTAGCATGATGCTTTAATGGTTTTTCTTCTCTACTATGTCCGTCACTCATTTTATTCCTAATTGATGCAATACCGTTAATTATTGATGCAACACCTGAAGTAATTTGCTTGAAAGAATCATCAATATCCTTTCTAGTAGCTAAATTCAACATAGTTCTCATTTCATTATAATCTTTAACTAAATCACCTTTAGTTTTCAGTTCCTCTCCAGTAATTTGCTTGTAAATATCTTTAGTGATTACATCTTCGACTAAAGAACGTGCATTCGTAATTGCCCCATCATAATCTTTCTCTCTGATTTTCTTATCACACTTATCCAATTGTTCCACTATAAATTTCCTTCCAATCTTGTCCCTATTTTCTATTTCTATTGCACAGTTGCTCTCCTTAACGGCATTGAATATTGGTCTTCCTGAAATATATTTTTCAGCAATAACATTATATCCATCTATTTTTAAATTCTTGTTGAAGATATCTAGAATTTCGTTTACTTCTTTTTTATCATCTCTAACCAACGGATGCAACATTTCGCATATAAATTTAATAAATATATCATCACTACTATCCATTATTTTAAGACTAGAATCATCGAAAACCCAATCCTCTTCCCAGTCATCATTCATAACTCTATGCCTATAAATATCGCCCTCCATATCTGAATGCCGAATATCTGTACTAGGAAGTGCTTGCAAATTGTATATTCTTTTCAAAAATTCAACTTCGCTCAGTTTACCATTCCAAGAAATGCCTTTTATTTTAAGAGCATCAATGATATTTCTTCTTGTAATTTGAGATATATCCATAATATTTATAATACCTATTCCTCATCTGAATTATTTTCCAACTCTTTTTTTACATCATTAAATTCATTTTCAACTTCCTTAAGTCTAGCTCGGCTTAACTTGATGAGTTCTACTCCTTCTTTGACTTTTTCCAATCCTTTTTCAACATCAACCTCTTCTTGGTTATCAAACCAATCGGAAATTGCTTCCAGTTTTTTTAATGATTCTGATAAATTTGAATTTTCCATATTTTTTAAGTTATTTATTAATAATTTTTTTAACACTAGATTCTATTTCCCCATCGTTTATCTTGCCAATAATGACATCTCCTTCCTTAATTTGGTTAACTGACCTGACTACTTTTCCATCTACCGTAATAATGCTGTAACCTAATTTCAATTGTCTTTCTGGACTATTTTGATTAATATTTTTCTCTATACTGGTCAAATTATTATTAGCTTGAATAAGCTTATCTTTAAATTTATCTATAATTAATTCTTCAATTTTTTGAACCTTGTATTTTTCGTGTCTGATAGTATGACCAACATTAAGAATAAAGTCTTTTATAGATTGTTCATATTGCAAAAATTTTCCAATTATAAAAGAGTAAAAATCTTTTATCTGATTTGTCGCCTTCTCTAATTTATCCTTTTCAATTTGCATCATCTCCCTAAAATGCATATACATATTCTGCAAATAATAATCAATTTTATATGTAGCTTTTTCCCAAGAATTATTTAAAACTTGAGTAACTGCGGTGGGGGTTGATGCGGTTTTGTCAGCCACAAAAGAAATTAACGGAATATCTTTGTCGTGTCCAATACCACATAAAACTGGCACTGGAATCTTTAACATTTCCCTAATTAGAGTTTCATTGTTAAATGCTTGCAAGCTTTCCAAACTACCGCCACCCCTGATAATAACAAGCACATCAACTGGATTTTTTTGGAAGTATTTCAATGCACTTATTAAATCCTTTACTGCCATTATTCCCTCTACTCTAGAATCTACAAAAGTAATTTTATAACCGAATCTTCCTATATTATTTAAAAAATCATTAATCACTGCTCCATCTCGTGAGGTTATTAAACCAATGCTTTGAGGATAATCTGGGATTAATTTTTTTCTAGAATCTTCAAATAAGCCCTCATCTTTTAATTTCTTTTTCAACTCATCATATGCCTTTTTTAATGCCCCTTCCCCAACTAGTTCAATAGTGCTTGTTCTGAAGGTAAATCTTCCATTCGGCTTATATATTTCTGAAAATCCTTGAATTGTTAGTTCCATTCCTTCCTCTATTTCAATTCCACACATCTTATAATCGTTCATCCACATAAAACAATCTAGGACACTCCCGTCATTTTTATCCTTCAATGAAAAATACAGTTGACCTTTTAAGTTGAAACTTGATACTTCCCCCTTTATCCTAGCTCCCGTATCGGATAATCTGGAGTTAACATCATCCAGATAACTACTAACAGAATATATTTTATCCTCTTTTGAGCTTACTTCAACAAATGATTCGCTACCCAAACATTCATTAATAATTAATAAAACATCTTTGCCATATTTTTGAAATTTTTTCTCTCTAATTCCTTTTATGGCAAGCAACTCATCTTTGGTTTTTGGTAAAAGAGTAGCCATAGCTTCAAGCGTCTTATTTTGGAACACTCTATAGAGTTCGCACATTTCCAAATCCGCTCTTTTTTGCCTCCAACTCTTCAATTTTGTTAATGCCTCTTGATTCATTTAATATTTTTATTAATTTATTTCTTATATACAGCCTCCAACAAATCTACAAACTGGCTCGCTATTTTAATTGCGTACTCGTCAGAAATATCTTCTCCAAATTCTTTTTTATAAAGCTCTTTGAATTCTTTTAGTTGTTCGTCGGTAAAATTTATACTCATCTTATTTAGCATCTCTATTATATTTCTCAATTTGAACTGATATTAACTTTATTCTATCTGCATCAAGTATATTTTTCTCATTTTTTAGAAATGATGGTAATGCTTTTTGGTTTAAAACCCAAACATCAGCACCTCTCGGCTGTGGCTCGATAAACCAATCTGGAAAAATAACCACTGGTCTCACATCCATTTTTATTCCAGTTGAGTCTGAAATATATTCCTGAAGCCAATATGCCTGTGATTTTGCTTGAAATATAGTGCTTCTATCGATACCCAGCCCATCAATTTTCATATTATCACCATCACGTTTAATCTTTTGAATCCCACTGAATTTACTCCTCACTTTTGTCTCAATAGTAAATGCTCCTGCAGGGCCAACAATTATATGGTCAATATTAAACATTCCGTCAACAACTATGTCGTGAAACACTTTATACCCCACCTCTCTCATTTGCTCCAAACTTTGACCAACTATTTTTTCTCCATCTCTTCCTAGTTTGATATTTTTAAATTTTGTCCAAAGCTTTATGATCTTTGCCATAAAATACACCACAGCAACCAGTGCGATAATAGTCCAGATTATTGGACTTGGGGGTTTGTTAAAAATTTTATCCGTCCATTCAATCAATGCAACAATAAAAAATACGAATATTATAAAAATATATGATATTAAATCATACACAATATCCCTCATTTTTTCATCCAGTGACTGACCTGGGTTACGCAAAGGTCTATTTTTTAGTGGAGAATGCTTTTTATTTTCTAACATTTATATTTTTTATTAATTTAAAAGTATTTGTAAATCATTTTTAAATTTTTTAGGAGACTTCGCTAAAGACAAAGCTATAAAATCACTTATCTTATCCTCTTTTTTTATTTTTTTAAGTATTCTTAATATAAATTTTTCATGTGAGATTCCACAACCTTTTAAATAAAAAATAACATAACCCATAAAGCATAGAGCATCTAGCCATTTTTTTTCTTTAGCACAAATGATTGCCATTTGATAATACATCATATACCAGCTATCATTATTCGATTTTTTAAGTTCTAGCAGTGAAAAATTTGCTTCACTCCAAGCTTTATCATATTCTTTTCTTTTAATAAGCTCTTCGATTTTATCTAGGTATACAATAAAACTCATAGTTTTAATATTAATTTATACAATATCATTCTTCTATTACTCCCTCTGGCAATGTCAGACTCTTAACTTCTGGCAAAGCAGAGGCACCTATAATTCCCTGCAAATCTCCATACATGCCTGCCGTATTACTCACTACTCTCTCTATCTCCTGTTCCCTTTTCTTCCAAATCCTTTGAATAGCTCTTTTTTCTGAATCTAAATCACTTTTCATTCCAGTAAAAGCCAACACGATATTTTCAATTCTATTTTTAAATTGACTACCTGCTAAATACTCATAAAGCATTTCCATCTTTTCATTCTTACCTAAAGAAGATTGTTTTACCTGAAATACATCATATAATGCCAATCTAAGAGCTGAAATGAGTGGTAAGGCATGAGTGTATTCGCAAACCCACACACCATCAACATTGGCAAAATAATTAACACCTTCTGGCATAATCCTACTGACCAAAATGCACACATCCGCCTTCGCTATTCCCTGGTCTTCTTTTGCTTTTTTTAGCCAATCATTACTCCAATTTTTAGTATTCTTAGATTCCCACAAAACTTTACCGCACTTTATTCCAAATTGTGAGTTAACTGTTTGTATCAAGTCACCGCCCCTTATTCCAGTTGGGACATCCTCGATGATATCGATGGGGAAATTATTTTTTATCATTTGCATCAATTCATTTTCTTGGACATCTCCTTGAATTTGCATTGAGCCCTGCTCACTTTTTCTTTTTAAATCTTCAATGGTTTTTCTCATTTGTTCCATTTGCTTTTCTTTCTCTAATAGCTTCATTCTATGGCTTTCATCTGCCTCCTTTTTAACCTCTTCTGTTATTTTCTCACGCTCTTCATCCATTTTTCTTTGGAGCTCCAAATCAAGATTCTTCTTTTGAACTTCAACATCTCTCATTTTTTTTCTTAACTCAAGCTCCTTCTGTTCAGCTTTTTCTAATTTCTCTCCCTGCTCCTTGTTTTGATTTTCTAAATCCTTCAATTTCAAAGCTACATCTTCTTGAATTTTTTGCTCTGCCTTTTTTATTAATTCACCTTTCTCCTTTTCAACCTCATGAGCAATTTTATTTTTTAGCCCCTCTCTTTCTTCTTCTAATTTACTTCGCTCTTCATCAGTTCTTTTTTTGACCTCATCTTCAATAGATTGCTTATCACTCTCTACTTTTTTCTTTTCTTTATTCAAATCTTCCTTTTCTTTTGTTATCTCATCAAGTATTTTTCTATTATCCTCATCTAGCTGACTTTTCACTTTCTCCTCAATTTGAGCAGAAAGAGTTTCGGTTAATGGAATTTTAGTTTTACATTTAGGGCAAACTATTGCTTGTTCTGTCATATTTTTTACAAATTAAAAATTAACTCATAATCTCAAATAATTTTATTTCTTTAAAGATGTTTTTTGGCTACAGCAAATAATGCTCTCTCGATAATTGGAACTATAACCAGGTTGCCAGTAATAAAGCCAATCACCAAGAGCATCAGTAACAATTTCCAGTTATAAAAAATAAGAAACAATGCTAGACCGAAAAATGACAACACTGCGATATTTAACAAAAATTCAATAATGATATTTTTGTATATGAGAGGAATTTCTCCTATGCCCGCCTTTGCATATCTGCCATGTATCATCATAAGTCCCAGTAATAACAAAAAAGCGATTGAAATAAATATGTTAGTAATCATATGATTATTCTCTAATTATATATACTATCTATTCTCCTTTTTCCAACTCTGCTAAACTTTTTCCATTTTCATCTTTCCATTTGTCCCGTCCAGTGTTAGCATAACTTAATATAATATTTGAAGCGGAACTTGGACTGTTGAAAATATAATCCCTTATAAATACATAGCTATTTTTGTTTACCGAATCCAGTTCAATAATTTTCTCTTCAATTAAAAAATTCTTCATTTTTTTGCTGCTTGCCAATGTCGGTTCCGAAATAGAAGCAGTTGAGCCTTGTAACACTTCAAACCCCCCATCCACCTGTCTTCCCTTAGCATATACTCCAGCTCCTTTGCAAAATAATATGTCGCCTGAAGGTTCATTTTTTTCATTCACTTTTTCTCCATTTAAAATTGGCGAAAGTATCGGATAACCCAGGGCCGACATTAAAATTGAAAGATTGGAAAGATATTCATTGGCTTCCGCTTCTTCTGCTTCGTTTAATTTTCTTGGTTTAGCATTGTTTTTATTTTCCAAAACACATCTCTTTTCCTTAACTGCCATTTCCAAACATTTATTTTCCAGATACTCAATGTTACCGCCAAAAAAAGCGATAACTATTTGCCAAAAATCCTTTTTATAATCGTGGTCAGTCAATCGTTCTTTCAAATTATTGGCTTTGCCTATATACACACGATGGAGTCCGCTTTCTTCTGGTTCGAGTGACAGAAGAAAATATACTGCTGGACTAAAAAATTCTTCTCGGCTAAAAAACTCCCTTAACTTGTTTCTGGGGACTGAAACAGCTTTACCGCTCCAATTACTTATCTCAATGGTTTTCATCCCCATCGGATTTCCTTCAGCTAAAAAAATCTTTATTGTTTTTGGTGTGCTTAGCATAGTTTTAATTATTTTTCGTGACCGAATATGGAACAACTATAATCATTTTTTCGCATCTCGGACAAGATAAATCAAAATTAATTGTTGATTCTTCGTCGTAGTCTTCTCTTAAAGCATCTTTCGGCAACCCACCCCAGGGGCAAACGGGACATTTAATTATTTCGTTCTTATCATATTCTTCATATGGGACGACTTTTGCTTGAACATCTTTTTCTTCAAACATATGTTTATCATTAAAACTATTTTTAAAATTTAAATCATAATTAATAATTACTAATTATTTTTACATCTTGACCAATTTCCACTATTTCTGAACTTTCTGGAGCACTGCTTCTATAAATCTTTGCATATTCGTCACTAGTCTCCTTGGCTAATTCTACAACCCTTTCCAAGTAATCAACGCTACTATCTCTTTCAATATAAAATATATTTTTGCCATTATTCAAGGCTTCTTTGATTTTTATCTCCACATCTTCATATGATAAATTTTCAGTTATGGAAGTCTCTGGCTCATACTTCAGATCATTTGCAATGTGCGGAGTTATAACTGCAAATCCTGCTGGGGGGAATTGTTCCAAAATCAATCTAAAGCGGTCATCCCGAAGTGAATTATCCAAAACATAAAAAATACGAATTCCTCGTTGGCTCATTTCCCAAAATAATCTATGCAAAACAATTGATATGTATCCATTTGTATGGACTCCCACCTCATTCCATTTCATAGCAGACCTGTAAAGTTGGTCAGTCATCTCTGCTATAAGTTTTTTATTTTCAACAGCATCGTTACTTAAATTTGCGACAACATCTTTAGAAAATTTCTCCAAAGATTCGGCAATCTCCATTGCTTCTTCTGGGCTTGAATTTTTCATGTTACCAATGAATTCATCCATATTTAAGATTAAATCCATCACATTTTTTGGTTCAATTTTATTCATTATGATATATTAAAAAAAATTAACTCATAATCTCAAGTACCTTTTCAACTCTTTTAAATTTAACGTCATTCAATTGTTTGAAATGTTTCTCTCCACAATAAATCTTCTGCTCCTCACTTTTTCTAAGTTCTCCTTTTGATTTTGTTTCCGCTACAAAGTAAATCTTTTTATCATTTTCCAATACTATCGCCCAGTCTGGATTATATGAACCAATTGGTGTTTGAATCTTAAACCAATAAGGTAATTTAAAATAAAATTTAACTTCTTCAATTGACTCTAAATCCTTAGCAAACTGACCTTCTACACTGGAATGGGAATCTACTATGATATGGTCGTAAAGTGTTTTTTCTTCATTTTGAACCTTAACTACATTATCTAGATAGCTATGCAATTCATCATTTTCAAATAACTCCATCGCATAAAAACTATTTTCACCTTTCAATTTCTCGTATTTAATACCATCAATCATTAATTTTTCCAGTCCTTGTTTGATAATATTAGTAGCAAAATCCATAAACTGCTGTGGATTTTTATCTATCTCGTTACCCTTGCCCGACTCCTGAATAATTTTTAATATCGTATCTTTAGTAAGTTTTGTTTTATTTTGAATATAGCCTAAAATATCTGGAATCATTTTATTATTCGTACCATATTCTATTTTCTTCTCACTCACGCTGGAAAGCATAGTCGTAACGCCTTCACTTGTAATGCCGACCTTCGCCTTAAGACTGACAATTTTTGGAGCGATTATGTCTACTTTAGCAAGCTCTGCTCCAACTAACTTAACCAGCTCTTCAGTTTTGTACTCCACTCGATATTGTGTCTTGTGTTTTATTTTTTCCCATAGCTCTTTAAAATTTTCATTTAGTTTATATGCTTTTGTAAGCCTTACTTTCACTTCTCTTCTCTTATTTTTAATCCGTCCACCAAACTCAACACTGCAATCATCCTCAATTTCAGTCTGAAGTTTTTTGGCAAAATCCTCATATCTCTCATTGGCAATAACAGTTAACACATTTATGTTATCATCAAAGATTCTTTGTCCATCTTGATTAACAGGGAGACGAAGTCCTCTTCCTATTTCTTGACGTTTTTTAATTTCGCTTTGTGTTTCGTTAAGTGTGCAAATTTGAAACACATTAGGATTATCCCATCCCTCACGAAGAGCAGAATGTGAAAAGATAAAGCGAAGTGGCTCTTTGGCTGATAATAATCGTTCTTTATCTTTCATAATCAACGAATATGTATCATTATCCAAAATACTATCACCTTTCGTATCTTTTAATTGTCCTTTTTTGTCTTGTGAAAAATATCCGCCATGTACTTCTTCAGCTGAATTGAAAGTTATGCCAGCAAAAATAGGATTAACTTTTACCTCATTAAATATCTCTTCAAACCACTCGGCAATCTTTCCCTTTTTAACTATGCTATCTGCATACTCTCTGTAATTTGCTACTCTATCGATAAAAAATAATGATAGTACCTTTATGCCCTTATCTTTAAGCCTCTTTTCTTTTTCGAAATGATTAACGATAGTCTGCCTTATTTGAAGCTTCATTATGTCTTCCTTGAATCCTCCCCAGCTTTCACCCACAAAGATTGTTTTTCCATTGGAAAATGTAATTGACTGAGCTGTTATATCTACCGCGTCAACGACATAATCTTTATATATTTCTCGCTCACCTGATAGCTTATGTAAATCACACTCAGTTCTGGTTCTAGATGATTTTTTGATAGTTACAGTTTTTCTTTTAATTCCAGTCTTTTCATTCACATCAATTTTAAGCTTCACGCAAATAGCATTTTTCTGAGATGCCACTGATTCCAACTCTATATAAGGATCATTTTGATTGTTTTCCTCTAAAACCGAATCCACTTCAATCTTTTTTACCAATCCCAAATCATAAGCTCTTACTGGGTCTAATTTATAAATTAAATTATAATGATGTTTGTGTGTAGCTGAATAACGAAGAGTACAAAGAGGATGAAGATTGGCAATTGCTCGCTTTCTGATTTCCGTTTCCATATTTTGCGGTTCATCCACAATTACAATAGGCTTTACTGCTTGGATATATTCTATCGGCACGCCCCAATCACTTTTTTGATATATAATATTGCCTTTCTTCTTCTCTTGGCTAAATTTAGCAAAAGAATCAATATTAATAACCACTATTTGAATTGAGTTGTTTGTAGCAAAGTTTTTAAGCAATCCCCTCTTTTTAGGGTCATATACATAAAAGTCCATTTCTGGATTATCATAAAGAACATTAAAATGCTCCTTAGTAATTTCTAAGTTTTTTATAACACCTTCTTTGATGGCAATGCTGGGAACAACGATAATAAATTTTTTAAATCCGTATTTTTTATTTAACTCATGAATGGTTCGTAAGTATACATAAGTCTTTCCAGTTCCAGTTTCCATTTCAATCGAAAAATTTAAACCATCTTTGAGTTTTTGCGAAGATTCACCATATCTTCTTTCTCCATATTTAAAAGTTCCAAATCTAGTGCTTAAGTTTTCAATGTCGGACTTTTCTAATTTATTTTGCTCTTGAATTCTGTGAAGATTTTTAATTATTTCAGCTTCCTTAACTAACAAATTATTCCCTACTACAAATCCGCCATCGATAATCATCTGACCGCTATCTCTTTTTATCTCCAATTCAAAATCTCCCTTGCTTAGAGGTTGACCATTAAATAAACCCACAACTGAGTTTATCGCGTCTATTTGGTATTGTTGATTTGAATCAAATTGTAGCTTCATAGAAGTCTATCTCAAAATTGTTATTTTTCTATCTAAATTAAGTTTTGGCTTCTTTGTTTTTTTATCTATTATTAATTCTATATTTTCTGATATCCAGCCAGATTCTATTTCCTCCTCAAAACTTGATATTTTAGATAAATTTTCAAATCCTCGTTTGTACTCTATTTTCATACCTAGTGCTATTCCCAATTCTATAAAAATAAGATAAGATTCTTCCGTTTCATCATAAATATAAAAGTTTTCAATATCTATAAAATCTATATCAAAATCGATGACTTCATATTCATCATATTTAGTACCACAATCGCTATCAGTATTCTTATCAAACACATCGTTTGCTATTAATTCGTAAATATGGTTACGGACAGCGTCACTTTCAATAAAAGTGTCAAGATACTCTCCATCTAAAAATTCAAGCTTTTTTCCATGCATTGATAAAAATTCTTCCAGAGAATTAAAAAACTCTATTGATAATTCTCTAGATTTTAAGTCAGCCAAAAGCTCCTCTTTGAGAACTGAACTTCCAAAAGCTTTCTTGTCGTTAGAAATAAAACAAATTTTCTCACTCTTCGGAATACTCTTAGCTATTTCCAAAACTGCAAACCATATTAATGAATCCCTAAAGCCTCTACCAGTGGAGTCAAAAGGGGTTTCTTTTTTAATAGCTCTCTTTATTATCTCAGGATAAGAAATGTCTAATTTTTCCAAAGCCACTTCATCTATAATATCCTTATATATATTTATATGATTTTCTATATATTTTTCAAACTCTTTAATAAAGCTTGAGCTATCAATAAAATTTGGTTTTCTAGCAAAAACTTTTACAGAAGAATTATGAGCTAGAACAAATTTTCCAACTTCTTCTTTATATTTTTGCAACAACTCATCTTTAACAACGGAAATTAAAAATAACTTAGAGCTAGTTTTTGGCAAGTAATCGAACAAACCAATAAACTTAGGAGAATTAAAAAAGTAATTGTTGTAATATATATTTGTATCTAAAATCACATTCATAATAATATTGAGTATATTCAATAAATAATTTAATCAGGCTAAACTAATAGTTTTCGTTCTTCCCTAAAACAGTTAAAATTCTTACTTGTAAACATGTTTTTATATAACTTTAAAATCAATCTTCTCCTGCTCCATCTGGAGGGAAATATTGGTTTTAAGCTGGTCATTATTTTGAAAACACCCATCTAGACAGATAAACTTTTCTGGTTTTGATTTTTGAATTTCCTCTGCCATCTCTTCAGTTATTTTTTTCCCAAGATACACGATTAGTTTTCCACCGTCCAATAAGTAATATTTATCATCTGCGAATTTTTTTTCTTCAATTGAGATATTCAAGTCTAATCCGCTTTTTAGAATTAACTCAAATAAGATATTTTCTTCTTTACTTCCACTCTTAATATTATCTACAAAATCCGCCATATTGCCTAATAGACTTTCAGAATTTTCAAATTTACCCTGCCAAATTTTGAAGTTAGATTTATCTAATTTTAAAGACTTGAATCCCAAATCAATATTGCTTTTATTTTCCTTTCCAATTTTATCTCCAGCTCGTCTAATTCTCTCTTTTCCAATCTCCGCAATATTTTTATATCCTGCTTTATATGCCTCGCTTCCTTCATCACAAAGTTCTGGAAGCTGAACACAAATCCACTTTCTGTCCCCCTTGTCTTTTGCGTTCTGCTCCATAACTGCGTGGGCGGTAGTTCCAGAGCCAGCAAAAAAATCCGCTATTAAATCAGAGTTTTTGGAAGCAATACTTATTAAATGCCGAATTAAATCTGTTGGCTTTGGATATGAAAATGGCATTTCATTATTAAATAATTTCTTTAATTCTTTTTTTCCATCACCTGTCGATGCTATATTTACCAACAGTGATGTTGGTATTCTTCCATATGACAATAAATTGCCGTATTCATCTTTAATTATTTCCTCTTTCTTTTCATTTATATATTGTTTATACATAACCCTCCATTCTTTTTCACCATTCTCTGGTTCGAAAAAAACTATTCTATTATTTTCAGTTCTCCAATCAAAACGATTCTTATCGCATCTCCACCTGTGCTCTCTGCCATTTAAAATTGTTCCATCTGGACAAGTTATGTCGTAATGTAATCCGGGCCTATCGCCAATACTAAAGTCATTTAAATTTCTCAGTCGGAATTTTCCTCGCGTTTTAATATATTCATCTTCCAATACATAGCCCTTTAACATATCTTGAGATGGTAGTAAGTTGTAGAAAAAACTATTTTCTAAATTTTTAGTGTAACACAATATATATTCGTGAGTTATTGCTATGTACTTATTGTCATTTTGGGTTCCTGCACCTTTTTGCCATACTAATTGAGCTACAAAATTTTCTTCTCCAAATATCTCATCCATTATTGTTCTAAGATTTTTCACTTCATTATCATCAATAGACACAAAAATAACCCCATCTTGCTTAAGAAGATTTCTAGCTAAAAATAATCTCGGATACATCATGTTGAGCCAATTGGAATGATAGTGCCCACTGTCTTTTGCATTTCTTGAGAGCCCATCCACTCGAAGAGTGTTTCCAATATCATCTTTTTCTCCAATTGATTCTAAATATTCATCTCTATTCTCTTGAAATTTGTCGTTATAGATAAAATCATTCCCAGTATTGTAAGGTGGGTCTATATAAATCATCTTTATTTTTCCATAATAAGAACGCTGAAGAACCTTGAGAACTTCAAGGTTATCGCCCTCTATGAAAAGATTTTGTGTCTGGTCAAAATCAAACGATTCATCCTTGGCTGGTTTTAATGTTGCGGTAGTTTGCTCCTGAATTACTTTAAAGCAATTATTTTTACCAGCCCAACTCAATCCATATCTTTCATTACTATCATCCACTTCCTCACCTAGCGTTTGTTTAAGCTTTTTACAGTCAATCTTTCCTTCTGAAAAAATCTCTGGCAAATCCGATTTAAGAAAGCTTAATATTTCTTCTTGTTTATTTAAAGATGAGCCCTCAATCTTATTTTTATCCATATTTTATAATATATATTGTAAATTTATGTATTTTTATAATACCGCCATACAGCTATAAAGTAAAGAAATTAAGCCTCCAATACGCCAAATTTTAGCTTTTGTGCGATTCTTTGTCGTAATTAGTAAAAGCTATATAGCTTTTACTCTTTTTATACACAAACAGCCAGTTTTTAGCTGGCTGTTTTCATTTTCAAATTACATTCATTACTATCGGCAACCTTCCATTTCACTTCCCCAAGTCTGTCTTTCCACTGTTTTAGATTTTAAATCTCCACTGCCCATCTGAGTTAATACTTTGAAAAAGTTTGTCGGCCCAGAATCCGCCCAAGTCTTATCAGTTGATTCTCTAGCGTCATCACCTCCCATACTTGTGCTTATATATCTTCTGGCATTAAATCTAACTTTTGCGATATTCTTTTTAGCTACTGCATCAGTAAATAATGCCTTCATTACATCGAAATTCATCTGCTTTGCTAGGGCACAGCTTCCTGCATCTGTATTTATGACAACTTCAAATGGGGATACTGCTTTAACATTTGGATTTTTACCGAACAATGACACCTCGTAATTAGCTCCTATATTTTTAACAATAGTTTCAATTCTCTCTTTTGGCTCTGTTGGCAAATTCTGAGCTACCTTGCTTTCAACTGGTTGCACTGCTTGCTGAGTTTTAGCAAGTTTTCCCTCTGCCTCTTCTGTTTGTATCTTGTAAGTCGAAAATGAAATAATCAAACTGACAGCTACACTACCTAAGATTATAAGCATTATATACAAACCGACTCTGGAAGTTTTTTGAGGAACTTGAGGTGCTATTTGAATTTCTGGATTATTTTGCTGTTCTGCCATTAACTTTTGCCCCATCGGAGTATCTGTTGGGATCATATTTTCGCTTCCGCATTTTGGACAAACATTTTTCTTGGCACCGCCTCGACTCCAGATTGAGTAGACAATGCCTGGGATTAAGAAGAAACACCATAGTATAAATTCAACGAGTCCATTTCCCCTTGCTTTTTTGTTCATTTCGCCTGCGTATCCGCAGAGCGTGCAGATTAGATTCGACATTTTTATTATTGTTAATTAATTAAATGTTTTTAATTTGTTTATTAAATTCATAAATACTTTTAAACTCTTTCGCATTATTTTTGGTTAATTTCAATCCCCATTCAGGCTTACTTTTTTTATTTTCGTAATCATTATCACAGAAATATTTATGTTCCATAGTATTCCATTCTAGCGATGGCACAAGGCACAATGTCGGCAGTGCATCTTCTTCAAAAATAATTAATGCCAAGATCATATTTTCTCTAAGATGGAAAACTTCTTTTCGCATAAATACATAGTTGTAGTTTCTCACCGATTTTACTTGAATATCATAATGTTCACTATCATTTTTCCTAATCACAAAATCTATGCCCTTATCATCTACCTCTGAAGTGTAAACATCAAAGCCAGCTTTGGTAAATTCCATCTTGGCAAAATACTCGCCATATTTTCCCAGTTGCAGATGACTTAATTTTGACCAGTTGTTGTTTTCCATATTATTTTTTTATAACAAAAAGGGACAACCCTTAATTGGATTGCCCTAGCCGACAAAGACTGGTAACGCACCTTTCAGAGTTGCCCCTTACTATGCGTTACCTAAAAACTTCGCAATGATTAGTTGCTTTATTTTTTGTCGGCTAGGTATTTAATTAACTTCATATTACCTTCTTAAAGAGCTTTGGTCAATCAGTTTATCTCCGCCAGCCTCACCTCCTTTCTCAATTTTGATTTGTCTATATGTAAATATCTTTCAGTTGTTGAAATATTTTTATGCCCTGCTAGAATCTGAATTGTTTTTAAATTTACACCCTTCTCTAACAGTCTCGAGCAAAAACTATGCCGTATGCTATGCACTGAAATATTTGGCTTTTTTATTCCAGCCAATTTTAAATACTTCTGAATAAGCATACCTACTCTTCTTTGAGTAATTCTTTTTTTAAAACTGCTAAAAAACAATGGCTCGTCCATCTCCTTATTTTTATATGCCTGCTTAATTTTTCTTGCCAGCTTTGCGTTTATCGGAATGCTTTGTTTCTGTCCGCCTTTTCTTTTAATAATAATCGTCTTGGCTTTTGCATCAATATCGCCTGCATCCAAATTAACCAGTTCTGAAATGCGAATACCAGTCTCAATGAAAATAGTCACTATTAACTCATTTCTTTTTTGATGTTTAGATTTATCTTTTTTAATAATTCCAATTAGTTTTTTTAATTCAGCCTCGGTCAAATAACTCGGTTCTTTTTCTTTAACTTTAGGCATCGCAATATTTTTGACTGGATTATTCTTTATCAAATTCTCGCTTTCTAAAAATTGAAAGAAATTCTTGAGTGAAGTAAGTTTTCTCCTTCTCGTAATTGGCTGGTTATTTTTCTCCGCTAAAAAGCAAAGGAACTCACGAATGTGAGCCCTTGCCAATTTGTTAAATGATGACTTTTTAATGAATTTGACGAATTCCGATAAGTCTCGAGTGTAAATCTCAATAGTTCTTTCGCTTAAGACTTTTTCTATGCGAAGATAATCCAAATATTGTTTTATGTATTTTTGCATAATATGTGTCTCTTTACTCGTTGTGACACATAATAGCTCTTAGCTAGATTAAGTCAAATGCCTCAATTTCGGCTAGAATTCGCCTAGTAATTCCAGCATTGTTTGCTTCCAGTAACCTGTTTCTATCTGAGGAAATTTTTGAGACTAAGCCTTTTTTCATATCTACCACGATATAAAAATCCATTCCGCTGTCAAAATAAAATTTACTATCAATAAATCTCACTACAGCTTTTTCATTAATTGCTTCCAATAAATCAAATACCAAAAGCGTTTGCAATTTTCCAAAATCGCAAGGATGGCATTCGATATCCACCAGATTCTCATTGGGATAAAAATTTATTTCGCAAGAAACTATAATCTTGCCTTCTTCGTTGCTAATGCGAAACGATACAATATCCTTAGCTTCTTGGATAATTTTATGATACAAATGTTTATACTCGGAATTTTTCTTTTTCGCATTTAATAAATTATGCACAAATTTATCTTGCGTCACTGAATTTAAAAACTTAATTTTTATGGTCATATTTGTTATTTTATTTCAAATTAAAAGGATACATAACATACATTATGCGAACATTCTATAAATTAGATAAATCACCAATGTGGATACGCTGTAGCCATAGATGTTTATGAATAACTCGCTCATAGTTATTGATATTTTCTCCACTCTTCTAATTCTCTGAGAGTGGGGAAATTGTTTTTAGGATTAATAATCTCTATTTTCTCTTTACTTTTAACTCTTGCTAAATTAGGCTTTTTTTCTTCTCTTAACTGTTCTTGAAATTTATCAATGCTGGGTGCATCAGTAATAATGAATCCCGCTTCGATTTTTCTCACTCCTGATATCTGCATCAACGCCACTGACAGAGCCATGGCGTGGTCTGAATACTGCGAGCTGGGATGGTCAAAGCGATAACCGTAACTTTTTTGAAAAAGATTCAAAGATAACAGTTCTCTTTCCAGTTGCTTGTGCGGAAAAAATTTCACCAATCCGTTATGGATAAAATAATATAAGTTACGACTTAACTTCTCCACATTGGAACCAGTAAAAGTAAATTCTTCAATCTTGCAATATCGCTTCAATCTTTCAATTGTTCCTTTTAAATTCCACGGGTCAACTATAATATTAAGCTTTGGGAAATTTTTGGAAGCGATAAGCATATCTTCTTCAATATCGACAATTTTTACTGGATTATTTCTATCCCCTGACCATGTCCTGATATCATCCACAATCACAACGCCCGACTCTTTATCTTGGTGAAGTATCACTGAAACTGTGCGGTCTTTGACTAAGCCAAGGTCACATCCATAATAATATTCGTTACTTTCCTCACCTTTGAACTTTGGTTTAAGAAATTCATCTCGGCATTGCATCACATCCTCTCTGGTAAAAAAACTATTTTCTCCAGCTGTCCATTTATTTTCCCAAAATCTCTGAAACACTGCTGGCGGAAGTTCTCGTCTTCGCTCTTCTATAAATTCTTTGGTTATCCAACTTACTTGCGGTTTATGCGACCAATGAAAATACATTTTTGGATTTTCCTTATTTAATCCTTTTTCATATAGTTCAAAAAGGGGAGTGACGGTATTCGTTCCCGCGTAAGTCACAATGAATCGAAGGGGTTGTTTTCTCGTTGGAGAAAATTGCAGAGCATCCAACAAATCTCTATTCTTTTGACTCCAAATTTCATCCCCTATAACTACCTGCGGATTTAAGCCGTGTGCCGAGAAGCTATCTGAACTCAATACCTTATAAATATTGCCTGTCGAAGGGACAACAATTGAATCACGATAAATTTTTACGCTGTCTAACAATATCGGATTTCTCTCAATGGCTTTTTTGGTTTTACTCCAAATAATAGAAGCTTGGTCTTTATCTGATGCGATAGAATAAATTTCATTTGGCTCGTCAAAGATAGGGTCGCAAAATAGCATATACAGAGCTACGCCCGAAGCTAAACTGGATTTGCCCGACTTCTTAATCATTCCAATAAGAGCATCGTTATATATCCTAAGCCCATTTTTATCTTTGGTTTGAAATATATCATTTAGAATTTTTTTCTGAATCGGCTCCAATACTATCGCCCTACCACTTTCCAAAAAATATTGCTCTTCTAAAAAAACGCATATATCATTTTGATACTCAATAAGTTTCTCCGTCGTTATCGGTTGCATCTTCATCGTCTTGGATTATGATCTCAGCCATTTTATTTTTTGTTAGACTGGCTCGCTGGAGAGCTTCTGCAAAACAAAATGACTGCACATTGGTTAAATTAAGTCTCGCTCTTGCCTGAGGTCCGATACCTAATGCATCCGCTTGTTTCAACACTATTCGCTCATAGTTGATTTTCATTGCCATTATGGGCTGAACGTCCAATCCTGATTCTTTGGCTTGGAAAGGGCCGATATTTGCCACCCAGCGTTCAATTATTATAAGGAAGCAGTAATTTTTAACGAATCTGTCCACTATATATTTATCTATGGGCTTTATATACTCTAGAGCAAATATTTCTTCATAAATCTCATCTTGAAGCTCCAAGATAGCCCGGCAATGCTTCTGGTCTTTTTTAAATTGCTCGCATTCAGAAGAAAAGATGCATTGATTGCAACTAGGTACTGGTGCAATATTTTTTCTGAAAAATTCAAAAGCTCCGTGTTTTCTTTGCACCTCAAGATTGTTTTTAACAGCACTTAATCCCTCTTCTGAAAAATTACGAACTGCGGTTTTCGATTTTGATTTATATATTGCCATTTTCTATTTTTGCTTTAAATAAAGGTCGCATAATAAGTATAATTTCTCACCCCTGTTTTTTCCTTCGATTTTTTCCAGAACTCCGCTGATGAATTCTCCCTGCTGTTTTGATACAGCAAAATTTATTATCACTGGTATTTCTTTTTCTCTTTCCACTGAATCTTTTCTGATTTTTTCCATAAATTCTTCGGTTACCTGTGTAAGCGATAACTTATCTTTCAAATCTGCTACTCCAAAACCTAGCTTGCTCGATAATTCCTCCAGCGTGTATTTATTGTTAAGCTCTGTTATAAGTTTTGCTAGCTTTAACGGATTTATTTCGCCTCGTTTAGAATTAAGGGCTATGGTTACTATTTTCTGGTGGTCTTCATCTTTCGGATTAAAAACAGTAATAGGAATCTTTTTAAAGTTAAGCAAAGTTGCAGCTCGCCAACGATGATAACCGTCTATAATTTCAAACTTTCCATTTTTATTTTCTGCAACAATGACTGGTTGTCCTATCCAACCATTTTCCTTAAAATCCTCCATTAAGCTTTTGAATGTTCCATCCCCCATAATGTTTGGGTTATATTTATTGGGCATCACCTCAGTAGTTTTTACCATTATAATTTCTGAATAAATTTTTTCTTTGCTCATATTATTTTGTTACGATTAAATATTCTACACAGTCTTCTTGTTTTTTGCCTGACTTGGATGCGATATTATTTAACGCCCAAGTGTGCTCTAAAAAATACAAGTCTGCATCTCTGAACTTTTTAACTATTGCTAATAACTCTTCACCTCTTACGCCTGTTTCAGACACAGGATTGTAGCCCATACTTATGACCCATTTTGGAATAAATTCTGAAAGAGCAAACAGCTTCTCAAAATTTTCTAACACATCTTTGGTATTAAAGGCTTTGTCATCTATTTTTACTCCCGTTTTTTCTTCCAATATTTCATCCAACACTTTGTAATGGCTGGAATACATCGTGGAATTATAGTAAGGGCTATCAAAATATGCCGTGTCTATTTTCTCTCCTTTCTCTTTCATTAACTTTAGAAATTCGAAACAATCCATTTGATACATCTCATTCTCCTTTCCATTGTTGAAAATCCCAGCATTAATTTGTTCTTTTAATCTGAGAAGTGAAGGCAATGGATGCGAAAGATTGTATTTTATTTTTTTGCCCCGCGATTCACTAGCCAGTTCCAAAAGTTCGATTTCTCTGTTTTCCAAAATCATCTCGTTATCCTGCTTTCCCACCTGAAAAGCTCCATATTGCCTCAACGATAAAATATATTTTACAACGAGCAATAATAGCAATTCTTTTTTGGGACTTTCTCTTTTTCTGGCATTGGCAAAAAAGTTATCCAAGTCTTTTGCTACTTTGGGAATAAATATTTTGGGTACATAATAATTTTTCTCTATAAAACCATTATTATTTTCTGCGGGAATAAATAAACTATACACGTCCGCATCAGTCAATTTCACTGTACTATTTGAAATTAATGCATCTCCGATAATTTTGCTTCTATAGGCAATGTCATTGGAAATTACTCTCATACCTTTTTGTTTTCCCTTCAATGACACGCTTCCACCGCCGAAAAATACATCGCAAAGTGCTTCGCCTTGAAAATGAGAGCTTATAATTCCAGACATTTTTCTCTTGCCCCCTAAGAAGGGTAGCGTGGCATTATCAATCCTTAGATTATTACTTGCCATCTTTTTTTGCCATTTCTTTCGCTTCTTTTTCAATTTCTGAAAACATAAAGCGACAAAGGATAGCGATTATTTTGCCTCGTCCAGATATTTCATATCTTTCTTTAAAATATCTCTCCAGTTCCAAAAATAACTGCCGTTGCTCTTCGAAGAGGGATATAAATTCTTGGGAGAACTTACGATTGGTTACTTTAATATCTGAGTTTCTAATTTTTTCTTCCAGTGTTTCCACTTCAATTTGTTTTTTCATACTTGTTTAAATTATATTATTACTACTCTTTACTCTTTGCTTTGACTAAATTGTCGTGTCATTTGATTTTATTGCACAACTTTTTCAGTTTTGTGCATTTCGACTTTTCCTTTTCATATCTCCTCATCAAATTTGCTCTCTTTTTCTGAGCTACGCTTAAAGGCACTTTAAATATAATCGATGTTTTAAACAATTTTGAATAACGAATTTCTTTATAATTACCTAATGGAATATTCAAATCTTCATCCATTTTTACCAAATATAATTCCCAATCCTGAAGGTATTTCTTGGGATTAGAATATTTTCCCAACCCTACAACATCTTGTTTAACTTTGCCCTCGTGTCTGTAGCTAAAAACTGCCTGATAAATTTCAGATATTACCCCATTCTTGAGTTTGACTTTTCTTTTTCTAATAAACATATCCAATAAAAAAATATTTTACCATTTATCTTTTCTAAGTTCTCCTTTAAAACTTTCCTCCCAACTCGTATGTGGGCCTCCTTGCTTATATCTCTTGCCTGTGTGCGGGTCAACTCCCTGCTTCTCGATAAAATCAAGAATTTTAACTAATTTCTCCTCGAATGTTTCCATATTTCCTACCGCGGGAATATATTTTCTTTTATCTTCAGAAACTTCTTTTTTTAAATCAAAAAACAACTTTATAAATTGCTCCACTTTTTCTGTGCCATATTTTTTAATTAACCTTTTGCCTGCTTCTAAATTTTGGTTAACTTCAACTAATCCATCTTTACTTAATATTGGAATAATTTTATCTGGCATTTCGTGTCCAAGTATTTTTTCAAAAAATTCACAAAGCTTGCTGGGCTGAAAGCTATTATTTTCAGTAATGCCTTCAATACTCTTATTGATACTTAAAGTGTTTTCTTTATTAGCACTTAAAGTGTTTTCTTTATTAGCACTGTAAGCATTTGTCGGTTGTTTTGGAATTGTTGTATTTTCTACTTGTTGGATTTCAGCGTTCTTGATTTCTTCTACTATAATTTTTTTAATCTTTTTATCGCATTCTTTTTTGATTAGCATACTTTCAACCTCTTCAGCTTTCTTTGTTGTCCAAATATAATTTAACTTTATATACCAACGTGCTATTTTGCCGTTCCTTCTTATCATTATTTTTTGGATAAGATTAGTATGTTCTAAAATTCTTTTAGCTCCAGTGAACTTGTCTCTCCCCCAACCTAATCCTTTTATGCAAAACTGGTCAGTTGCCTTTATTTGATTAGTTTTTTGCCATTTCGCCGTATAATAATAAAAACAATATAGGGATACAGCATCAGCACCATTCTTTTTAAAACGAAATAAATCGTGCAAAGTTCTTGTTGTTAACAGAACAATTTCATCTTCAATCATAATTTTAGATTTTATTTCTTCTTTCTCATTCATCAAGATTATTTCTTTTGACTAACTAGCCTGTAATCAACACTAGTTAGACAAAAGAAGATTACAGATATTACGACTTTTACTCTTTACTTAAAATCAATATTCATAACTTCACTATGTGCTCGTTTTACTTCAGCAAAACTTGAATCTCCTAAATAATATCGCTCAGTGACCTGAGGTGAAGAGTGCCCCAAAAACTGCTGAACCGTAGATAAAGAAACCCCTTGATGAAACATATAGCTACTAGCGGAACGTCTTAGCGTATGTGGCGTGACTTTGAGTCCCACTTTTCGCCCTTGATTTCTTAGTGCTCTTTGCAAATCATTTATTTGCCACCTTTTTGGAGAACTGGAATTGTGAGTGCAAAATAGGCATTCATGATTATCTACTCTTTTTTCCAAATATTTCCCCAAATATTCAAGTGCAACTGAATTTAATATTTTTTTCTGAATTTTCCCTCCCTTAGTCCTAGTTTCAAATACTCCAGTTTGAAAATCAATATCTCTGTGATTAAGGGATAGCAACTCAGACACCCGACATCCGCAGGAAAAGAGACATAGAATTACAGTCTTTAACCTCAGCCTAGTTATACTACGTCTATCATCAATTGAATCTAATAGTCTTTGTATTTCTTCTTTTTTTAAGAACTCTATCTTTTTTCTCGGTTCTATAAATTTTTTAATTTTTACCGAGTCATAAACATCAATTCCCTCCTCATTTTTCACAAAAGATAACAAATTTCTCAAGACAACGAGATAATGATTTTTTCGTGGAGGACTCAATCCCTTTAGGTTTAACTCTTTTTTTAATTTAGTTATAGAGTCAGCGTCAATCTTTCTGATATCTATATCTTCTAATATTTTAATCACCCTAGGGGCAACTTCTATATATTTATTAATTGAACTCCACGCCAATTTCAAATTGGCACTTACATTATCGAAATATCGTTCAAAGCATTTCGAGAGCTTGTATTTTTCACTACTAAATAAAAACATCATTTTGAAACAAAAAACACGGGGTTATCCCGTGTCCAAAAACAAAAAACTTCAATATGTTGAGGCACAAAATAAACCACCTATGGTTGTGCTTCATTGTATTGAAGTCTTCTCTTAAAGAAATTCATTGTATTGAATTCCAACTTTTTCTGTTGTTAAAGTATTTAATACTTCTATTTTACAGCATCTAGGATATCTGTCAATCCTCAGTCTCTTCCAATACAATATGT
>DOKP01000070.1 GCA_003510795.1 Candidatus Moraniibacteriota bacterium
GATTAATCGCGTCTCTACTCCGGCGTCTTTGGCAAATTTGTCATCCGGCGCCAAATGAAAATCCTCGCTTCCTGCCACTGTGGAAATAAATTTAACTTGGGCGTTTATTTTTGAACCGGATGACCCAGGAGCAGTTCCATCAGAGGAAATATTATTGCTTGTTCCCGCAATATATGAGTCCGCTGTACCATTAAAACAGCTACCGCCACATCCTTGGGAAATATTATTTTTAACAATACCACTTTGCCAATTAAAATTATTTTTACCATTATTATAAAAAGTATTGGAATATAACTGCGCCCCTCCGACTTGACTATTTATCCAATAGGAATAAGAATTAGCAACAGAAAAATTATAAATAATATTATTATAAATTTTCCAATTATTCGATAGCTCATTTGCTATATTAAGCCCGTATCGATTATCAATAATACCCTCATCCCTTATAATATTATTTGATAATTTAAAATTACTTCTGGTCTCAACTGAGGCGGCGGGAATATAAACTCCATTTCTCCATTGATTAGTTCCTTTTAAATAAATTTGTAAACCATCAACCGCTACGTTAGCTTCCTCAACTGTTAAGGCATTATTAATTGTCATTTCTAAACGGTATTTTGTCGTATCATATTTTCCCAAATGCCTAGCCGTTGGCGTAGTATAAACCTTAATATAATTATCCGCTCCGCTATTCCAACCATCAATATCAACTGCAGTTGTATCCGCCGCTGTCCAAGCTCCGTCAATTTTAGCAACCGCCGAAGCAGGATTACCATTATCACTGATGACCACACTATTTCCAGCCGTCACTTGGACGGTTTCGCCACTAGCAAATGTCCCAGAAATGTTTTCTAATAATATTTGATTCGCACTCGCATGCACGACTGTTGCAGTAGCGTTGCTTGTCAGTCCGGTCACGCTGGCGTTATCGGCAATCGTGCCGGTAATTCCACCGTGCGCGAAAACTCGAGTAGTCGTGGCGACTAAATCAGTTTGTACTCCGGCTTCCCAAGAAGAAAGAGTTGAATAATCTCCGCCACTTTGCATCACGGTCGGCGTAAATTCCACCGTCCCTTCATCCGCTCCGATGTCCCAACCCGCTCCGACCGGATTTCGCAGTTGCCCATCGACGTCTCTCGTCATTGCGAGGAGGTACTCCGACGCGGCAATCTCAGCCGTCAAATTTGCTCCCGCCCCTCTCGCCATCGTATCTGTCTGCGCCAAATGAAAATCTTTATTGGCAAAATCAATAAACAAAACGATTTGATTGCGACAACTGTGACCTCCACAATCCGTCGCACCAGAGTTTGGTGAGGTGGCATCTGATGAAATATTATTAGTTGTAAAAGTAGACGTTAAACTATCAAAGTCAACAACTGCATTATTTTGAGAGATATTATTTTTAATATAATATTCAGAGTTTGCAATATTTGGAGCACCAGAGATTCCATAATTTGAATTGATAACAGTATTATTATAGGCGAAATAACTACTGTACGCTTCATAGCTAGCAACTTTTATACCCGTATTCCCAAAATTATACACTAAATTGTTTGAGACTACCGATGTTTGATAAGTCCTAAATTCAATTCCACGATTTGCGGGTGAAGTAGCCGAATTTCTTATAATATTGCTATCAATCAATCGATAACTATTAGTTTTACCAGATCCAGTTTCTAAAACAACCCCGTATGTATTACTATTTCTTGCGTCCAACTGTAACCCGACAACACGAACGTAGTTGGAAAATATATTCAATACCATGCTCCAGTCTGCTGATTGCTCAATATAATATTTTCCTGTATCCCACTTACCGTTATGTCTCTGGCTAATTCCAACTTCAATTAAATTAACTGGGGTATAAATTTTTATATAATTTTGTGCCCCTGTTGTCCAACCATTAACTGCCACATATGCCGTATCCGCCGTTACTCCATTAGCATAACAAGCGATATTCCATTCTTCATTATTAGCGACCAGATCGCGATCACCTCCATTAAATGTTATTGGGATAGAAGTATTTTTCGTCCCGGCTTCGGCGAGAGATAACGAAGTGTACGCGCGGTAAATTTGGTAAGTATCATTGACTGCGATGTCAGCAGGAATTGCTCCAGTGTGCGTGCGTAAAGTGTAATGAGTTGAGTCAGTGCGACCATGGATGAATAATAAAGTATCTGACGCATCAATGGCATCAGCAGTTCCTCCCGTGTCTATTATTAGAGCATCACCTACTCCCACATTATCCGCCAAAGCCACGCTAAAAGTCGCCACGCCAGAAGTCAGCGTCACGGTACGAGCGTGCGCCGTATCACTTTCCAAAACCGCAGTCGCTCCCGGTCCGACACTACGATAAATTTGCGTAGCGGTTTCATCGGCTCCGATGTCCCAAGTATTAATCGAAACATTGCGACTTGCCCCGTCTATGTCGGTCGCAAATGACAGATTCGCATCCGCACTTAAATCCGCTCCGGCATTTCTAGCAACGGTGTCGGATTGAGAGAGGTGGAAGTCTTTGTTGGGGGCGTCGACAAAAGAAACAGTAGTTGAGTTTTTGGAATTCGCCCCGGGAGCATCAGCAGCTAAATCAGAAATGTTGTAATCAGAAGCGGCATCAAAAGTTCCGTTATATCCATCTGCGCAATTTTGGGCGATGTTATTTTTAGAAGTTATCGCTGATTCAGTACGTTGTAAACCGACAGCACAGCCATATATAGTATTAGCATAAACAAGCCACGTGCTGGTAGCACCAGTATAATTTTCGTTAATTGCCCTGCCCGTGACATCATAGATAATATTGTTCCATATTTTAACTGCCATAGAAGAAATGCCATTTGATGTATAAATTCCGTCAGTCGCTAAATTATTACCTTTTAAAATAGAATTACTTAGCTCATACCCAGTTCCATCAACAGCTATATAAAAAATTTGAGACCAGCTTCCAGAGTACGATGAACTTATTTGTAAGCCATCAACTTTTATATTATCAATTTGAATAATAATCGGTCGCGTCGCTATATTGGGATTTAAATTATATTTCCCATCATCCCATTTTCCACTATGCCTTTGCGACTGATTAACTTCCGTTGCAATATTGTTGGGAGTATAAACTTTAATATATCTAGTTGCATCCGTAGTATAGCCATCAATCGTAACAGCAGTGGTATCGGCGCCGGTGTCGTAATAGCAAGGAAAATTTAGCTGAACATCAATAGCTGTCAAGTCTGAATTGCCTAGCAAAGTCGGCGCACCGGCTTCCGCAACTGAAAGAGAGTTAAAGGCATGACTGATGGAATTGACCACTACACCGGTAGCAGATGTTGGTGTGCCACCAGTGGCATTAGTACAGCTCCAAACAGTACCGGAAGTTTTGCCGGAGATGTAACACAATTTATTATCCGTATCATAATCAATCACATCGCCCACGCCCATATTAGTAGCTGTTTGATCCACAGTAAAAGTAACAGCCGTGCCAGAAACTGTGACATTTCCAGCTCCGGTTTCATGAGAGTCGGTATTTTGCCCGACAGAATAATAGACTTGCGTGACCCCGTACGCCGAAGACGTAAAAGAAAATCCTCCAATAAAAACTAAGAATAAAAATAAAAAAACATTTAATCTAAACTTGCGATTACCGGCAACGGGGTAAACTCTAGACGCCAAGGAAGCGGAAGAAAGTCCGATTATAATAAAAAATAATATTAGGGTTAGTTTTCTATAGATCATTCTTTTAATATTCAATAAAAATCAAGTATGCGCTGGGTGTTAAATCTTATTTTTCTTCCACTCTATTTCTCAACAACCGCCCAATACCCACCTCGATCCGACCCAATTCTTTTAATTATAGCCCTTTCTTTGAGCTTTTTTAGATTGTTTTCAATATTTTTTCTAGCAATACCAACTCGCTGAGACATCTCAGCTATTGATACATTTCCATCTTTTTCAATCAAAACAATGATTTTTCTTTGGTTATTTGTTAATCTTTCTCCCACCTTTTCTCCCACCTTTTCTCCCACCTTTTCCAAATGCCTCTTTCTTCGCTGTTCTACGCTCATTTTTTGCAGATCGGGACGCTCAAAAGTGATGCCGAACAGTACGTCACTTGTTTCGATTCTAGGATGTGGCAAAAGATATTCATCCATGAGCTCATTTATTCTCAGCAGGCCAGATCCGATTTTTTCAACCAGATCCATTCTTTGCATTAGTCCAAATAAAAGCTTATTTCTAGGAAAACTTCCCTTATATAGATCAGATACTTTAATATTTCCTGGCAAGTTTCCTGGATTAATAATTTCAACTCTGTCTAAAAAAATATTAATTTGAATATTAGCATTAGAAAAATAGTCGCGATGAGCAATCGCATTTAGCAAGGCTTCGCGCAAAGCTTTTTCTGGCAATTCCAAAATTTCCTCCCTGGGACCAGCAGTCATTATATATTCCGTGTTTAATTTTGATTTCAAATAACCGAAAGCTTCCTGATAATTGGCAAGCAAATCTGAGTCGAACTCCTTGCTGTCAATAACTTTTGCTTTTGATTTGCCCATGAATAAAGCGCATGTTATGGTTGCGCTTCTCATGAATTTTGAAGCTTTTTTGCAAAAAAGTAGCACTCCGGCATTTTTTATGACGTCATCTTCCAATAGTTCCAAATTTTTCAAGACTTCTTTTTGGTTTAATTTTGTTTTTAATTTAGCTCTTTCCAAAAAACTTTTGAAAGCTTCCAAGCTGAGATCTTTTTCGAGATCAAACTTTTGATTAGGCGCCTCATCAAAATGAATTATTCCTTCATTTATGAAAAAATCTCTAATTTCATTTCTGGAAAGTTGTTGGCTGTTGGCACCTTGGCGAAGATAAAATTTTCCACTGGTGGAATAGGGTTTGCTTTTACCTTCTGGCACATTGATAATTATTACGCCATCAACTTCTCCCATTTCAACCGAAAAAATTGGATCAAATTTTCTGACCAGGTCTTGAATTTCCGATTTCATTTTGTTACTTAAGATTGTTGGCTTTATTTTTCCGTCATCCGTAACGCCAATTAAAATCTTGCCACCAGTCGCATTAGCAAAAGCGCAAATCTCGCGGGCCAGATTTGAATTGTAGCTTTCTTTGAATTCAAGGTTGAATCCTTCACCTTCTTGGATTAGAAAATCAAGTTCTTTATTTTGCACCCGAAGTTTTTTTATTTTTTTAATAATCATCTTATTTTTAGTCTAAACTATAATCTGATTATCTCATAAAAAAAGGTTTTTTTCAATGAATCGGATTGTAGGTTTTTTGTTACGTAGCCGGACTTCGCTAAAGCTTCGTCCTGGCAAAGCATGCTACGTAACAAAAAATCTGAGGCTCGATTCTCAGATTTTTTAAATTAATTCTTTTTTTCAAAGCTAAGCTTTAAAAGCCCCCCAAAGCTTAGCCTTCAATTGATTTAATGCTAATATGTTAAAATGCTAATATGCTAACATGACCTATTCGCACCTCCCCGTCTCTCCCATATCTAACCCCAAAGAATATCGAAGAATTAAAAGTGCATCAGCAGAACCAGACCTACTCAAATTAATATTTAAAAATCAAGTACGTGTCGAGCATTGAATCTTATTTTTCTTCCACTCTATTTCTCAATAACCGACCAATACCCACCCCGATCAGATCCGATTCTTTTAATTAGTCCTTTTTCTTTTAGTTTCGCCAAATTATACTTAACTCCATCTTCAGTTATATCTCCAAGCTGTTGTGCGATATCTTTTCGCGATATAGCAGGGTTTTTCGCTATCAACTCCAAAATTTTCTGGGTAGTTTTCTGGGTAGTTTTCTGGGTAGTTTTCTGGGTAGTTTTCTCCGAACTTTTTAAAATAGTAGCTTGTTCAAATTCTTTACTAAGAATTGTAAAGCAAAAACCACCAGAAGCCTTTTCAATAAAAGGCTCTGGGAGACCATATTCTTTGATTTGTTCGATTGCTCGCTTAACACCACTACCATATCTTTCGATTAATCCAGCATCCCGAAAAATTTCCGCCACCAACCTGTTACGCGGTATTGATTTTCTTCTTCCTGCTTTAACATCATCTAAAGTTAAATCAAATGGCAACCAGCCACTGTTCCAAAGCTCCAATTTATCAAAGTATACTCGAAAAACTGTGAATGCGTTCCTTCTTGATAGTCGCGGTGGATTATGGCATTAATCACAATTTCCCTGACAGCGTCAATGGGATATTGCCATCTTTCTTCTCGCTGAGGATTGCCGGTAATAATAAATTCTTTCAAAATATATGTTTTTATAAATTCCATGACTTCATCCACTTCACTGATTAAATCCTGTCGAATTATTTTGTCTTTCTTAATGGTGATGTCGTCTTGGAACAGGCCTATTTGAATATCGGTTTGTCTTGATGTTTCTTTGGAAAATAAAAGCAAACTGGCATTGGTTGGATATTCATTGCCCTTCTCTTCAACTATCAGAGAATATTGGGTCATACGCAATATATGGTT
>DOKP01000051.1:0-175 GCA_003510795.1 Candidatus Moraniibacteriota bacterium
AATTTCGAATTTTGAATCAATTTTGAATATCTAAATCTCAAACTTACTAGAGATTGCCACGCAATTTTTGAGCACAAAAATTACTCGCAATGACAGCACCTTATAAACTTTATAAACCTTAAAAACTTTACAAACTCATGTCTTATTCCTCATTCATAATTCTTAATTCTTAATT
>DOKP01000051.1:281-491 GCA_003510795.1 Candidatus Moraniibacteriota bacterium
ACTCTGCTAAAATAAGGATAACTTGTTCGTGCATCTTTTCGTTTAACTAATTAATAAGTTTAGTACGCGGTCGAAGCAAGATAGTAAAATACAACAATTTAACTACTTTATAATTAATTTTATAAATAGTTGAGAGCAAATATGGCAAAGAAATTATACGTTGGAAATCTTCCTTATACACTTAAGGATGCAGATTTAAATCAACTTTTC
>DOKP01000051.1:664-837 GCA_003510795.1 Candidatus Moraniibacteriota bacterium
GAAGCTACAAAAGCTATCGAAATGTTTGATGGCCAAGAGCTAGAAGGAAGAAAACTAACAGTTAACGAAGCTCGTCCAATGCAACCACGAGAAGATCGCGGTGGTTTCAGAGGAGGAAATAGATTCTAATTTATTTTAGAAACTTCAAAAAAACATTCACCCTTGCGGTGAAT
>DOKP01000051.1:1011-1182 GCA_003510795.1 Candidatus Moraniibacteriota bacterium
GCACTCTCCCAAAGATTATTTCCCTTGATATAAGCTTGAGCAATTTTTTGCAGTTTATATAGTTTATCTCTGGTAATATTTTCCTCCGGTAAAACAACTCTCCCTGCCTTGGCAATTCTCGATTTAACTTCCACAAAAATTATTTGTTCATCTTTTTTGGCAATAATATCA
>DOKP01000051.1:1245-1385 GCA_003510795.1 Candidatus Moraniibacteriota bacterium
TTTTTGGCAATAATATCAATTTCGCCCAATCTTCTTCCTTTTTTATTTTGATAATTAAATTCAATAATCTTATACCCTTTTTTCCTAAGATATTCACCAGCTATCTCTTCGCCAATACTTCCAATTTTTTTATCTTTATT
>DOKP01000051.1:1467-8032 GCA_003510795.1 Candidatus Moraniibacteriota bacterium
CTTTATTTTTATTCCAAAACATAATAGCATGTTAACATTTTAACATTAAAACAAATATCTCACGCATGTCATCTCGACTAAATAAATTTCTGTACTCGGAAATTTATGCACGGAGAGATCTCCGCGCTCTTATCATATTTTCATGTTATATATTAGATTTCTCCACTTCTAAATTTATGAGTACATAAATTTATTCGGCCCGCTTCGCAGTAGCTTTAGCGAGGCGAGTCGAAATGACATAAAATAAAATTTCCTATGAACTAATTAACTAATAACTAATTAACTATTTTCCAATTCCCTCAACTCACTAATCAATTCTTTTTCTCTTCGGCTTAATTTCTTTGGTACAATTACTCTTATCTTTACCAAATGATGTCCTCGTCCACCACCTCGCAAAAATGGCACTCCCATATGACGAATTCTAAATATTTCTCCGTTTTGAGTACCTGCTGGAATTTTCATGGAAACTTTTCCCTCTACTGTTTCAACTTCAATTTTATCTCCCAATGTTGCTTGAGCAAATGAAATTTTTTCTTCTGAAATTATGTTGTTTTCTTCGTCACAAATAAATTTATTATCCCGGCGCACATGAATATTGATAAATAAATCACCGCTAGGCGCGCCGAATTTTCCTGCCTCACCTTCACCTCGCATAGAAATAGTTTGCCCATCACTTATCCCGGCAGGAACTTCCACAATAATATTTTTCTCCTCTTTATGGACTCCTTCACCTTGGCATCTTTTACACTTTTGAGAAAAAATTTTTCCTTTTCCTCTGCATCTATCGCACACTGTCTCTTGGGCAATGTTTCCCAAAATAGTCCGAATAGATTTTCTTATTCTTCCTGAGCCATGGCAATCTGAGCAAGTTTCTTCTTTGGATCCTGGCGCTCCTCCGCTTCCGCCACATTCGTTGCAAATCGAATTTTTATACAATCTGATTTCTTTTTTCACTCCCTGCACCATATCTGCGAAAGTTATTTCTATATCAGCTTGGATATCTCTGCCCGCTTCTTGATGGGCCCCTCCAGATCTACTCCCAAAAATATCCGAAAACACATCTTCCCAGCCACTCGTTCCAGAAAATCCGCCAAAACCACCTTGTCCAAAACCAGAAAATCCTTCAAACCCTCCACCGCCGCCAGCCCCATTAAAAGTTTGCCCGAATTGGTCATATTGGGCTCTTTTAGTCTTATCAGATAAAACTTGATAAGCTTCATTGATTTCTTTAAATTTATCCTCATCTCCGCCTTCTTTATCCGGATGATGTTTATGCGCTAATTTTCGATAAGCTTTTTTTATTTCCTCCTCAGAAGCGCCTTTTTCTATGCCTAAAGTTTTATAATAATCGGACATAATTTCAAATAATTTAATGTTTTTTAATTTCTATAACAATTTAACACAAAATAAAAAAATTAGCAATCTCTCTACGAGAGTGCTAAAATTATTTCTCCACTTTAATTAAAAATTAAATGTCTCCACGGCTAATCAATGGTACAAATGTAAAACCGGAATATTCTTCTTCATAAAAATCATTTTCTCCCCGTTTCTCGACATAATGCAAATAATTATGCACGGGAATTACCATTTTTCCGCCTATTTTTAATTGATTTTTCAATTCTTGAGGAACTTCACTGGCTGAAGCTGAGACCAATATTCTGTCATAAGGCGCCCTGGGCGCATAACCCAAACTGCCATCAATATTATAGAATTCTGCTACTTCTTTATTGATTTTTTTTACCTTGCGAATGTTTTTTCTACCGAAATCACACAGTTCTTTAATCCTCTCTAGAGATATAACTTTTCCTTTTTCACCAACGATATGAGAAAGCAGAGCAGTAGTCCAGCCTGATCCGCTACCGATATCCAATATTTTTTGGTTTTCTTGCGGATCCAATAATTCCATCATTATAGCCACCGTTGTGGGTTGAGAGATTGTCTGCCCATAACCAATCGGCAAAGGAATGTCCGCACTAGCACTCAATTCCAACTCTGGCAACACGAAATCGACTCTGTCAATATTAGCAAATGCTTCTATTATAGAAGTTGTCCGTAAATAACCATCTTTCATTAAATTATTGGTCAATCTATTCATAGATATATTTTTTTAAAAAAACAAATTGATTTACGCACCGATTACCTGAACCAAAACGTCTCTCTTTCTGCCTCCATCGAATTCTACTACAAAAATATTTTGCCTGCTACCTATCATCATCTTTCCTTTTAAAACAGGAATTGTTTCACTGACTCCCAACAAAATTGATTTGGCGTGAGAATGTCCATTGCTTCGTCCATCCGATCTAACAGCATTGTTTCGCAATTCAAATAAATCATGTGAATAGTGATCCTCCACCGGAACCAATCGATACAAAACTCGCATAAAATCTTGCATTAGCATCGATTCATTGTGGTTGATAGCTAACCCCATTGTAGTATGAGGGCAAAAAATAGTTACTTGTCCTTCTCTGATGCCGGAATTATCAATAGCTTCTTGGACTTTATCAGTAATATCCATAAATTCAATTTGAGTCTTGCTTTCTAAATTTATTTTTGTATTGTGTATTTTCATATTTTCTCGCCTCCCATTAAATAGTGCAGATTACCGCAATTTAACGGGATAAACCGTTAAATTTGTTCTATCTAATTGGAAGTTATTTTAATTATTATTTAAATTATCTCTTAGCGCTTTAGCCGCTTCTTCAGGCTGAATCATTGAAATCTCAATACCAGTTTCTAATTCAAACCCAGCCCAAGTAGAAGTGTGTGGCAAAATTTCAATATGCCAATGATAGTGGCGATAATCTTTGCCATCGCAAGGTGAAGTGTGAATATAGAAATTATATGGAGGGTTATTAATTGTTTTTTTTATCGCACTCAAAGAATTTTTGAGAACTTCAGCTAATTTAATTTTTTCTTCATCAGTTATTCTCTCGAAATAGGGATTGTGTTTTTTGGGCATAATCCAAATTTCGAAAGCACTCCTGCTTGCAAAAGGACAAAAGGCAATGAAGGTATCATTTTCGCAAACCATTCTCTTTCTACTGGCATCTTCATATTCTACCATTTCACAATAAACACATTTTCTTAAACTCTTAAAATATAATTCGGCTCCGTCTAACTCTTGCTTTATATAGGGCGATATAACAGGGATAGCAATTAATTGGGAATGCGGATGAGCAATTGATGCGCCTGCCTCTTTTCCAAAATTATGAAATACCGTTATGTATTTAACACTCTTTTTTCTCATCAATTCCAAATATCTATCTTGAAAAGCATCAATGACTTCCGCCACTTCAATGATTTCCAAGTCGGGCAAATGTTTGAAATGATCTTTTGTAACAATTACTTCGTGGTAACCGGTGCCAGTCATAGCAAAATAAGGGCCTTCTTCTAAGGACCTGGGAACTCTCCCTCGAGAAAAAGCTGGATATTTATTTGGGAAAACTCGCAGACTCCAATCTCCATCACTCTTGGAATAAATTAAAATATCTTTTTCCTGGCCGCTCTTTGCGGGATCACAAAACAAGCAATCATCGATATCGGCATCGGTGCTTAATTCATGAGTGCTGTACTGGGCTTTTGAAAAATCCTCCGGTCGTTTAGCTCTGCCTGTAGCAATCACAACCCAATCACCAGTTATAATATCTTGTCGCAATTCTGATTCTGGTAATTGTTTTATTTCATCGTTTGGCACGTTGCCTTCGGATTCTTTTTTTATTTTTTCTTCTTCTGAGGAAATATTTATTTGCATTTTTGTTTTTACTTGCCCCGTTAAATTGCGGTAATCCGCATTATTTAACTAGGGTTATTCCCCTTATTAAATATCCATACTTAAAATGGGTGGTATTCAACTAAACTTTCTTCATCTCCTCTACTTTTTTCTCTAATTGATAAACTCCCTTTATCATATTCCATTTCACGCTAAATAAATCTTTAAATGTGCTAATATATCCACTTATACCCACCAAGCTATCGCCACTATCAATCCATTCTACTGGAACTTCTACAATTTTATAACCTAATTTCTTACCAATCATAAGCAATTCAAAATCAAGGCCCCATCTATTTACTGTAGTTCGTGGAACAATATCGCGAGTCGCTTCCTTGGTAAAAGCTTTAAATCCGCATTGGGTATCTTTCATTCCCCAAAGTCCGCCTACTATTTGAATTAAAAGATTGCCGGTATTACCCAGCCATTCTTTCCAGATTGGTTGGTGAACTTTAACATCAGACTCGACCTTATCTCTCGAGCCAATTACGATGTCGAAATTTTCATCTTTAAATTTCGGTAAGATTCTATCCAACATTTTTATTGGCGTAGCTCCATCCATATCGGTAAAAATAACTATTTCGCCAGTAGCTTTCACCATAGCCTCTCTAAGGGTAAAGCCTTTTCCTTTATTTTCTTTTCTATCTAAAACTATAACATTTTCTAAATGGCTAGCATGCTCCTTGGCTAATTGAGCAGTATTATCCGTTGGGCCATCTAAGGCAATTAATATTTCATAAGTTAGCGCCTTGCCTTTAAAATATTCTACGATTGATTCTAAATGTTCTTTCATCTTATCCTTTCTTACTTCTTCATTATACGTCGGTATCACTACTGATACATAGGGGTTATTGTTTTCCATTTCTTTGTATTTTTATTAAAAGTTAAACTAAAAAATTATTTTATAACTTAATTAAATTATACTACAAACTTATATCGGGCACAACATTCATTTGATTCAAGGAAACAAACTACAAGAAACAATTTCCAGACAAATCTCAAATAGCAAATCCAAAACATTTTTTACTATGTGATATTGTTATTTGGAGTTTGGAGTTTGTTTGTTTTCTTGTTTCTTGTATCTTGTATCTTGTATTTTGTATCCTTACTAATACATTTTTATTCTATACTACACAAAATCAATTTAATAATTTAAACATTTTTCTTTTTCAAAAATGCCTCGATAAATTCATCAATTTCACCATTTAAAACCGCCTCTGGGTTAGTGCTTTCAAAATCCGTGCGATGATCTTTGACTAATTTATAGGGATGAATTACGTAAGAGCGAATTTGACTTCCCCACTCGGCGCTCTGATGCTCTCCTTTAAGTTTTCTTTTTTCTAAATCTTGTTGCTCTAGGAATTTCTTATGTAGTTTAGCCAGCAATAATTTCATCGCGCGTTCTTTATTTTGTAATTGCGATCGCTCCGTCTGACAAGCCGCCACCGTATTAGTTGGCAGGTGAGTTATCCGCACGGCACTATCGGTAGTATTGACACTTTGTCCACCTGCTCCCGAAGATCTAAAGGTATCAATTTTCAAATCTTCAGTTTTTATTTGTACTTCCTTCAAACTCTCAATTACGGGCAAAATTTCCACCAAAGCAAATGATGTCTGTCTTAAATTATCCGAATTAAATGGAGACAAGCGTACTAAACGGTGTGTGCCGGCCTCCCCTTTTAATAGTCCGTAAGCATGTAACCCTTCTACCTCAAAAGTCGCACTTTTTATGCCAGCTTCCTGTCCTCGGGATTCATCAATTATTTTTGTTTTAAAATTCTTTATTTGAGCATAACGCAAATACATCCGAAGTAGCATCTCTGACCAATCTTGAGCATCCACTCCTCCCGCTCCCGCATGAATGGAAATAATTGCATTATTTTTATCGTATTCTTCACTCAACAATGCCGCCACTTCCAAATCTTTTAAATTTTTTTCTAAACTAATTATTTGCTCACTCAAATCTTTTTTTTCTTTTTCGCTGTCAACTACCTCCAGTATTTCCAAAAGATAATCAATCTGTTTAGAATTTTCCTCCACCTTTTTGACAATTTTTTTAAGAGTTTCTATCTCTTGCATCATTAAGTTAGCCTTTTCATGATTATCCCAAAAACCCTCTGCGTTTATTTCTATTTCAAATTCCTTAATTTTATTTTTTTTATCTTCTAAGTCAAAGACATTCCCGCAACATCGGGAGCTTAGATTTTATTTCTTCAAGTTTCTTTTTTAATTCAATCATTTTATAAAAATATAAATTTGAAATATGATACAAATGATGCGAATTTTATGCTAATACGCAAATATGCAAATTAATAGATACAAATGATACGAATACTATTCTTTTGCATTTGAATTAATTATTCTTTTTGGTTTTAAGTATCTTTGATGAAAATTGATCAACAGCCCTAGTTTTAAATTCATTGCTTTTAGATATCTTTGGACTTGATTATATTCTTCTCTACCTGCAAATTTTATAGCCTTTATTTCTATAACAATTTTATCATAAACCAAGAAGTCTATTCTATTACTATTATCTTTAATTAATTCACTGTCTGATTTTATGCAAAGTTCTTTTTTATAAGGAATACTATTTTCAACAAATAATTTTTCTAGAGCATTAGAATATTGAGATTCTTTACAATAGCAACCAAGCTCATTATGTACCTTAAAAAATATGCCTGTTAGTTTATAAGATTCTTGTGCATATATAACTTTTTCTAAACTCATAATTATACTTTTTAAAATATTACATTCACATTCGCATATTTGCGTCATTTGCATTCATTCGCGTATTTG
>DOKP01000062.1:0-124 GCA_003510795.1 Candidatus Moraniibacteriota bacterium
GCTAATGTTTTTGACTCGGATAATTTTATAAAGGAATATTTGCCCAGCAGGCAATTTCAAAATTATCAGTAGTACTTAATGGATAAAGGTATTTGCTTTATAATAAAAAGAAATCCCATCTTGA
>DOKP01000062.1:242-594 GCA_003510795.1 Candidatus Moraniibacteriota bacterium
TTATTTAAATTTGGAGTAGATTAGTAAAGTTAAGCAATTAAATGGTAAAAAATATGGATATAAATTTTTTAATGGTGGCAATATTATATTTGATTATAAATATAGGAGCTTTTCTGGCAATGATGTTGGACAAAGTTAAATCAAGAAAAGGCAAGGCTAAAGCGGAAAGAATTTCAGAGGGAATTTTATTTTTTATGGCTGCGGCTTTTGGGAGCGCCGGGGTTTATCTGGGAATGTTTGTTTTTCGTCATAAAAACAGAAAATGGCATTTTATTTTAGGGATTCCGCTTTTAATGCTCCAGAATATAGTTTTTCTTTCAGTTTTGTATAACTTTTTTAATTCTTTGCAATA
>DOKP01000062.1:730-6321 GCA_003510795.1 Candidatus Moraniibacteriota bacterium
AAAAATATCATTTTTTCTCGCCTTTCGCTTCGCACGGCTCGCCTCGCTAAAGCTACTGCGAAGCGGGCAGTTCGAAAAAATAATATTTTTCAGAAACTAAGACTGTACAGTTCAAACGCGTAAGTTACAATATATTGTTACAATATATTTGAATTTTTGGGCACTATAGGCTACTATTAGAGTAGCTTTTTAGTTAGTGAAAAGCTGGCTTAAATTAATAAATTTATTAATACTTTATGAATTATAAAAAAACAACCCTAAAAAATGGATTAAGAATAATCACTGCTCCGATGAAAGACACGCAAACAGCGACGGTGATGGTAATGGTAGGAGTAGGATCTAGATATGAAAATGACAAAGAAATGGGGATATCTCATTTTATTGAACACATGATGTTTAAAGGTACCAAAAAACGTCCCAATACTCAAATAATTGCCAATGAATTGGATGCTATTGGGGGAGAGTTTAATGCGTTTACTGGAAAAACTGCTACTGCTTATTATGCTAAAAGCGATGCTAAGCATTTGGATAAAACTCTGGATGTAATTACTGACATGTTTCTTAACTCAAAACTGGAGACCAAAGAAATTGAAAGAGAGCGCGGAACAATTATTCAGGAATTGAATATGTATGAGGATATGCCGATGCGAAGTGTGGATGATGTTTTTGAAGGTCTTTTGTATGGTAATCAAAAATTAGGCAGGCAAATTATCGGAACCAAAGAAACTATCGGGAGTGTAAAGAGAAATGATTTTATTAATTATATAAAAAGATTTTATATTTCTAGAGACACAGTGGTATGCGTAGCCGGAAAAATTGACGAAGCTAAAGTAATTAAAAAAATAGAAAAAATATTTTCGCAAATGAATCAAAGCGATAAACCTGATTTTGAAAAAGTAATTGAAACACAAAATGCACCTCAAATAAAAATTAAAAATAAGAAAACCGATCAAACCCATTTAATTTTAGGAGTACGCGCTTATCCCGATGGTCACAAAGATGAGTATGTCTTATCCTTGCTTTCTATTATTTTAGGCGGTAATATGAGCAGTCGACTCTTCATCAATGTTAGAGAGCGACAGGGGTTGGCTTATTACGTACACACTGGCACAGAATCTTATCAGGAGGCTGGTTATCTAGCAACTTCTGCCGGAGTAGAACATAAAAATTTAATTAAAGCCGTAGAGACAATTTTGAAAGAATATAAAAAAATTGCCAGCAGAAAAGTCACCGCGCAAGAGCTACAAAAAGCCAAAGATTATGTAAAGGGTAAATCGGTAATGGGCTTGGAATCATCTGACTCCGTGGCTTCATTTTTGATAGGACAAGAGATTAGAAAAGAGAAAATATTAACTCCTAAAGATATTTTTAAAAAGATTGATAAAGTTACCCGAGAAGATATTTTACGCGTAGCTAAAGATATTTTTGTAAATGAAAAATTGAATCTAGCCTTAACTGGACCGCATAAAAAATCCAAAGAGCTGGATGAAATTTTAAAATTTTAAATTAAAAGTTTTTATGGAAAACAAATTAATCGGGTCATCGACAGAAATAATTTTAAAGGTAGTCGCAATTATTTTAGGACTTGGATTTCTTTATTTAATTAGAGATGTATTGGTGTTGTTTTTTGTGGCTATTATTGTAATGGCGGCCATCGATCCGTTGGTAAGTTGGTTTAAATTAAAAATAAGAATTCCGCGCATTTTGGGAGTTTTAATAATTTATCTTTTTTTAATTTCAATTTTGGTAGCAGTTATTTCTTTTTTAGTGCCAGCTTTGTCAAGTCAATTTAGAGCATTTTTAGTAGCTTTGCCGGATTATCTTGGGCAGGCGGATAATTTTTTAAAAGGAGTTTCTTTTTACGGTTTAAACTTAAATCTTAGCAATATTAGTAACAATTTCGGAGATGGATCATTCAATATTTTTTCTACTACGGTGGGATTTTTTAGTGGATTAATTTCTTTTGTGGTAGTTTTTTCCATGGCTTTCTACATGTCTATTCATCAAGATGGTATGGAAAATTTCTTAGAGTCAGTGAGTCCGGAAAAATACAAAGTTACAACAGTTAAATTGGCTAAAAAGATAAAAAATAGAATCGGACGCTGGATGAGTGGACAATTGGTGCTAATGTTAACTATTTTTTTATTAGATTATAGTATCCTTTATTTTTTGGGTGTACCTTACGCTTTAGTGATCGCGATAATTAGTGGATTTTTGGAAATTATTCCTTATATCGGTCCGACTATCGCAGCTTCTCTTGCAACTCTCATTGCAGTTCTAGTTTCCCCGGTTAAGGCTATTTTTGTATTATTTTTCTATGTTTTAGTGCACCAAATAGAGAGTAATATTATTGTTCCTCAAATAATGAAAAAAGCTGTAGGGCTAAATCCATTGGCAGTTATTCTCTCAATGTTAATTGGTTTAAAGATAGCAGGTGTGGCGGGGGCGATTTTAGCCGTGCCGGTGGCAACAGCGGTGGGAGTAGTGGCTAAAGAATTCATGAAGAAGAGTGAAGGTAGAATGTAATTTTTTTGCAGTTTAAAAATATGGAAAATTTAGAAAGGGGAATTTTATATGTGGTAGCGACACCGATTGGAAATTTGGGAGATATTACTTTGCGTGCTATCGAAACACTTAAAACTGTGAATTTAATTCTCTGCGAAGATACGCGGGTAACGAGAAAATTATTAGATAGATATGAAATCAAAATTCCAACGATGTCTTATCATCAACACAGCAAAATTGCAAAAGTTGATGAAATAAAAGAAAGATTAAATAAAGGCGAAAATATGGCTTTAGTGACGGATGCCGGCACACCAGGGATAAGCGACCCTGGCAATATTTTGGTTAAAGAAGTGGTGAATGACGGAATTAAAGTGGTGCCAATTCCCGGAGCATCAGCGATTGGCGCATTGATCAGTGTAGCTGGAATTGATATGCAGAAATTTGTTTTTTTGGGTTTTCCACCGCACAAAAAAGGACGCCAAACTTTCTTTAAAGAAGCGATAGAATTTAAATATCCTGTAATGTATTACGATTCCCCACATCGACTGTTAAAAAACTTAGAATTATTAAAAGAATTAGGTTACATAAAAAACATTATTGTCGGGCGAGAACTGACGAAAATGTTTGAAGAAGTAGTGCGAGGTAGCGTGGATGAAATAACAGAGTATTTTAGCCGGAAAGAAAAAATCAAAGGGGAATTGGTGGTGATTTTAAATTATGAATTTAGGAATTTAGGAATTTAAGAATTTGAGAAAGCTAGGAATTTAATGATGACTATTTTACATTTTTACAATGACATTCCCATTCGTAAATTCGTGTTGATTCGCCTGCCTGCCTGCCGGCAGGTAATTCGTAGAGATTACAAAAAATGGACGAAAGGCTCTATTCATGCTATACTTAAGTTATAGTTAAGCTGTTTGTGGATTAAAATATGGGAAAGTATGAAGGAAAAATTTCCGAAATAAAGGAAAAAATAGTTCAAGAAATTAATCCGGAAAAAATAATTCTTTTCGGTTCTTATGCGTGGGGAAAGCCTACTGACAGCAGTGATGTGGATTTATTTATTATTCAAAAATCCGATGAACCTAGACGGCAAAGACAAGTGGATTTACGAAGAAAATTGTGGGGAAGTGGAGTTCCGATGGATTTGCTTGTTTATACTCAAGAAGAGTTAGATTACCGATTAGAATTGGAAGACTTCTTTTTTGAAAAAATAATTAATGAAGGAAAAGTTATATATGCTAAATAAAGGTTTGATAAAATTTAAAGAATGGCAAGAAAAAGCCGAGGAGGATATGCAATCTGGGCATATTTTAATTAAGCATGGCGGTGCTCCAGCTAGTATTGCATTTCATGCTCAGCAGGTAGCAGAAAAATATCTCAAGGGATTTATTGTGTTTCATGGGAAATCTTTTGAAAAAACACATCATCTTGATGAACTTATCAATGAATGCAAAAAAGTTGATAATTCATTTGAAGATTTCGCTGATGAAATCGCAATGCTTGATGATTATTATATTGAGGCTAGATATCCCGTTGATATTAAAGAGGATATTTCTTTGGAAGAAGCCACTGAAGCTTTGGAAAAATCTACCAAAATTCGTGATTTTGTATTGTCTAAAATAGAAAACTCTTAGTATTTTTTAATCATGCAACGAAAACATTCCAGAGAATGTTTTTTTATTATATCAAGACTTTACGTTGAAACTTTAAGATGCACTTGAAATAATTGTAAAATATTAAAAAAATTAAGATAGAGTTGAAACTTTATGACTGGAAATAATTTAGAAAATTTAGAAAAGATTTTTGATTTTTTAGAGGTGGCAGAAAAATTAAAGTCAACTTTGCGCTATAATAAAACCACTTCGGGCCGGCAGGAATCAACGGCTGAACATTCTTGGCGATTAGCTTTAATGATATTCATGCTAGCTGATGAGTTAAAGCTAGAAATAGATATTAATCGAGCAGTCAAAATTGCTTTGGTACATGATTTGGCCGAAGCTTTGACCGGAGATATTGACGCGATCTTAATCGCCGAGGGAAAAATTTCTAAAGAAGAAAAAGAAATTCAAGAAGCTAGGGCAGTTGAGAAAATTCAACAGACTCTTCCCGCGTTAGTAGGAAAAGAAATCACTGCTTTGCAAAATGAATATAACGAAAATAAAACCAGGGAAGCGAAATTTGTGAAAGCTCTGGATAAAATTGAAACTTTGACTCAACTTGCCGAAAGTGGATACAAAATTTATGATAAACCGGAATTTATCGCTAATTATGCCGATAAAGCCGTGGGAGAATTTCCTGAATTGTTGGAGACATTAAAAATAGTTAAGAGAAAACTAAAAGTGGAATTTGAGAAAGGTAATATCCAATGGAAGAAAGAATATGATTTTTGTTTGACATAATACTCAAAAGATATATAATCAAAGTATGGAAAGAATTTATCAATCAAATCCAAATAATAACAATAATAATCGCTTAGGGCGAGCTTGTTTCTAATTGTTTGGATAAAAATTGATAGACAAAGAAGCTGGTCGCCTAAAAAAATGGGCGATTTTTTTTGTTGTTAAAATAAGAGGAGGAAAAACAATGAATAATATCGCTATTGTTAAAGGTGATGGAGAGTGGGGAGTTCTTTTTAACGCTAACAACCAGCCAACTTCTTGGAGGAAAATAACAGGTTATAAAAATAAGATGGTTATTTTTGAAGATTTTGGGCAATATCCAGAAAGATTAGTTCTGGTATTCGACTCGGCGGAAGGGGCTCAAGAAGGATTTGAAATATTGGGTACTTTAGCGGCTCAATCATTGTGGATGGCATGCGAAGGATTTTAAAGAGGAGGGTAGTATGTTTAATGAAAATGGGAAGTACGTAGTGGTTTTTGACGAAGATGGCGAGCCGATACGCTGGGGCCCCATAAGCTCCGGAATAATCAAAAGATTCATGGAAAAATTCGTATCTATAGTATGTGATACGAAAGAAATTGCCAAGAATTTTTGTGGAAAGGCTTCTCGGTGTTGAAAGCTTTAGAAATACCCGAGGCGGAGAAATTTCTCTGATGCAGATGAGACAGGGAGTCAAAAAATTT